>NZ_JBVHHY010000003.1:0-456970 GCF_055560835.1 Kitasatospora sp. NPDC023120
CGCCAGTCGAGTACGAAACCGACTACTACCTTGCCACCACAAAACCGCAGGTCACAACCACAACCTGAGATCTCTACCGAACCCGGGGCGGTTCAGGGGCCGTTGATGAACGCAACAGGGGTTTGGCGGCCCGTTGAGTGGCTCCCGTCCTGGTCGTGCTCGCCATCGAGCTGAGAACCACCCGTCTCCACGGCCTTGTTGGCGCCGATTGATCCTCAGGTCATGCGGCGGGCAGACCACAGTATGCCAAGCGCGCAATGTGAGCGTGACATGATTCTGTGTGAGTGTCGCGTTCAGGGGGGCGTATGGCTATCGAGTTGCCAGGCGAGCTGGTATGGGTCATGGACCTGCTGGGACTACCGTGGCCCAATGTCAACGAGGACAAGGTGCGGGAGTATGCCGGCCATGTCCGGAGGTTTGCTTCCAACATCGATCACACGCATGCTGCGGCGACAGCCACCCTTCAGGAGATGGCGCACCACTACCAGGCTAAGTCGTATGAACAGATGGTGGCCCGCTGGTCGAAGATGACCAACGACCACCTACATGAACTGGTCGCGGTGTGCAACGGATCGGCGACTGCCCTTGATGTTGCTGCGGATGCCATCGTTGCGATGAAGCTGGCAGTGATCGCCGAACTCGGCGTGCTCGCCGCCGAGGCCGTGGGCGGGGCGATAGCCGCTGTAGCGACGCTCGGCCTTGCCTCGGCCCTTGACGCTGCCGCGGTGGCCGCAACCCGACGGGTCGTCAGCAAAATGATCAAGGCGGCCGAGGAGGAGATCATCGCAATCCTCATCACCAAGGCTACAGAGCCGCTCCAGAAGGAGGTGGAGAAGGCCGTCAAGGGCATGGTCTTCGCGGGCGTAAAGAAGGCTCTGGCCGGTGTAGATGGGGATCTGGTCACGGACACCGGCGAAGGCTTCGCCATCAACCCTCTTGGGCTACTCGCGCTGGCCGACAAAATGACAGGTCACGGAGATGCCGTCCGCGGCCACGCCAAGGACTTTACGACAGCGACCGCGGCGGTGAGCTTCGCTTGAGCCGCCACCCGATCACCAAGGCACTGGAAGACGCCGCCAAGAAGATTGGCACCACAATCAGCAAAGAGGCTGCGGCCGCAGTCAGCGACATGTACCACCATGCGGCCCATGGCACCAAGCAGGTGGCAAAGAATGTGGCCGCAGCCGATGAGGCGCACAAACGCAAAATCCTAGAGCTGGCAGAGAAGATAGCCGCCCACCCGGGCAAGGGTGGTGAGGGCTCACAGGCGCGGATCGCGGCCCAGCATGATGCGAGGACCAAGCTCGCCTCGGCAGTCGGCGTGAAGGGCGACTTCGACGTTGAGTACCAGATCGACAGTGGCAAGTATCCGGAGTCCGCGAAGCACATCGCGGAAGCTCAAAAGGGCATGATCTGGCGCGGTCATTCGCATAGCCCAGGTAGTCCGCTCCCTTCTGTCCTGACCATTGATCGGGGTGGCGCTAAGCAAAATCGCAAGGATTCACTGCGAGGGATTCGAACCAACCGTGGCACTCAACGCGATGAGTATCCTCCGGCCATGTTCAAAGAGGGCGGGACTGGGGCTAGCGTAAAACACATATCCGGGCCTGATAATGGCGGATCTGGATCGACAATGGGGAATGCGCTAGAATTGCTTAAAGACGGAACACGGGTGAGGATAAAAGTGATATAGATGGGGATTGCGAGTGTCTATGAATAAGAGTGAGAAGATTATTTCCGATGCGAGGAAAGGCAACTTCCTCGCCGCTCTTCCGGATCTGCTGGAGATCGCGTCCAGGAAGGGCGGGCCCCGGGGACCGGTATGGGAGGCCGCAGCCGCAGCGGTGCAGATCCTCTTCTGGACGGGGGAGTTTGCACAGGCCGCCGATCTGACCCAGGGTTTGATCGAGCGTGATGGCCCGCTCGGCGGTGAGCTGTGTGATCAGTCCGTCCCCTTCCGGTCGGCGCTTCTTGCAGGCCAGCTCTATGCGAGTGAGCCAGCTGCAGCCCGGCTCGCTGCCTGCGTCGAGAGCATCCCGGACGGTCGCTACCTACGGAGAGACCTTGAGTGGCTCTCCCAGGAACTGCCTCGACAGGGCATTGAGCCTCTCCTGCCTTGCCACAACGAGTGGGGCGGGGCGGTTCGTCCGCTGGACGGCGTCATCGGCGCGGGGCTCGTCGACCGCAACTACCAGGAGCTCGACAGGAAGCAACGCCGGTTGGTCTGGGAGGCGCTGTCTGAGACCAACGACTTCGAAAGGGCGCACCACCTGCTCACCGACACGGGGGAGACGCCCGAGCAGTACTCCATCTGCCTGTGGATGGCGGGATGGTATGCGACCCAGAGCGACGTCGAGCATGGTGAGCGGATGCTGCTGGCCGCGCACAACCGATGGTGGCCCTTTGCCAAGTGGGACGCCATCCCCGATGCGCCCGTTCTCCAGCCGACCCTTCGTTTGGTAGTCACCGACAAGGTGCGCGACCATTACCTCACCAGGCCGATCGGCCCAGAAGCACAAGCAGCGGAGTGAAACGGATGCCCGACAGCCCCCTGGACCAGTTGATCGGCCGCGCCCGCGGCCCGATGGGCCCCGCGATCGAAATCGACTTCGGCCACGAGACCGGACCGCTTCACGAGCTCGGAGTCCTACTCGGCCAGATGAACGGCTTCTTCGCCTTCAACGCCGGCATCCAGGTCTTCCGGGCCGGGGAAGAAGGGCTGGGACCCGACCTCCTCTCCTGGAACTCCGACGAGCTGTGGAAGAGCACGTACGGCGGCTTGGCCGACCACGTCCTCTGCTTCGGCCAAGACCTCTTCGGCACCCAATTCGCGATCGTCGGCGGCGAACGCGTTGTCACCTTCGACCCCGAGACCGCAGAGACAGAAGATCTCGGAAGCAGCCTGAACGACTGGGCCGCCTGGCTGCTGAGTGACCCGGATGTGAACGCCGCCGCATCCTTCGCCTACGAGTTCCAGCAGCAGAACGGCGCCCTCACCCCCGAACAGCGACTTGTGCCGCTCCAGTTCTTCGTTGCCGGCGGTGACTACAGCTTTGAGAACGTAGTGGTGCGCGAGGCAGGCGAAGCGATGCGAATCAGGGGCCCGATCGCCCAGCAAATCCACAGTCTTCCTGACGGCGGCACGCTCCACCTAGGAGTCACGGAGTAGTTGGGCCGCTCTCCACCGCGCCGTCTGGGGCCGCCGTCGCAACGGTGGCCCCAGCACAGTGAGCGTTTAGTCGTTCGTTCAGGTTCTCGGAGCACCAGTCGGGACAGACCAGACGGGGGCGCCATACAGTTGCCGTTACGTTACCGCCAGCACCCGTCGACGCTGGTGGTAGCAGACTTGCATCCCAGCGCAACGCTGGATCGCCGACGCACTCTTGGAACTCGCCGGTCAGGGCTCCCAGCTGATCATTACCTCGACGCAACCCACCTGCACCGTCCTTCCCACGGCCCGTGTCATTAAGATCGACCGTAGTGCCCACCCGCACTGCCTCCTTCGATCCAAACAAGATCCCCTATGGCCCGCCGCTGTTCACCTAGGCCGTCAGCTGGTCCTTGCAGTGCTGGACCACTTTGGCGATCTCAGCCTCGGTGACGAAGGCGCCCTGTATGCGGCTCGGCTTGGCGGCGCCCATCGGCAGGAACAAGGCGTCGCCCTCGCCGATCAGCTTCTCCGCGCCACGCTGGTCGAGGATGGTCTGGGAGTCGGCCATCGTCGAGGTAGCGAAGGCCAGCCGGGACGGCACGTTGGCCTTGATCGGGCCGGTGACCACGTCCGTGGAGGGGTGCCGTGTGGCGAGCACCAGGTGGATGCCAGCGGCGGGAGCGTGGTGGGTGATCCGGACCACCAAGTCCTCGGTATCTTGGCGGGCGACCATCATCAGATCGGCCAGCTCGTCGATGACCACCAGCAGATACGGGTAGGGCGTCACTTCTCGGTCGCTTCCGGGTGGGGCCTTGACAGTGCCGGCCCGCACAGCGGCGTTGAAGTCGTCCATATGCCGGAAACCATAGGCCGCGAAGTCTTCGTAGCGCAGGTCCATCTCGCGCTCCACCCACTGGAGCGCCTGAACGGCCTTCTGAGGGGTGGTGATGACCGGGGTGATCAGGTGCGGGATGCCCTCGTAAGCCGCCAGTTCAACCCGTTTCGGGTCGATCAGCACCATCCGGACATCGTCGGGGGTGGTGCGTACCAGCACGGAGGTGATCAGGCAGTCGATGAAGGACGACTTGCCCGCTCCAGAGGCACCAGCAACCAGCAGGTGCGGCATCTGTGCCAGGTTGGCCATCACGGTGCGGCACTCGACGTCCTTGCCCATGCCGACCAGCATTGGATGGTCGTCCTCGGCGGCGGTGCGCGAGCGCAGCAGGTCGCCGAGGGCGACTATCTCCCGGTTCGGGTTGCGGATCTCCACACCGACCGCGGCCTTGCCGGGGATCGGTGAGACGATCCGGACATCGGAGGTGCCGACCGCGTAGGCGATGTTTTTGGCCAGCGCGACGATCTCCCCGGCGCTCCCAGTGGGCCCGAGCTCGACCTCATAGCGAGTGACCGTCGGGCTCCGGGTGAAGGCGGTGACCCTGGCGTCCACCTTGAACCCTGTAAACACGCCTTGCAGCTGGGCTACTGCCTCGTCGTTGAACTCGGACCGAGCCGTGCCAGGGGCACCACGCTCCAGCAGGTCGAACGGCGGCAGGGTGTAGTACAAGAGCGGGGCTGCGCGCCGGGCGATAGGCACGTCGCCTTCCCCAGCGATCCTCAGCTGCGGGGTAATCACAGAGCCTGCGGTCATCCACCGGTGCACCTGCCGGTACAGCTCGACGATCGTCAGGTGTCCTGTGGGCCCGGTCTGCCGCAGAGCGCGCACGAGCGCACCGGTGAATGGGCTGGGCCGGCCTGGGGTTGTGGCCGCCTTAGTGAGCTGGGTCGATCTGCTGCTGGTGAGCACGAACCTGCCTCTGCCCGAGGCCGGGGCCTTGGCGGCGCCCTTGAAGGCGCCGCTATAGCAGCAGTCGAGGATGACGATGGTGGTGCCCGCCGGCGAGCCGTCGATCATGTTGTTGATCTCGATCGCGCTTAGCGCGGTGGCCCGTAGGCGGTTGGTACTGGTGTCCTTGGCACACAGGTAGAGCGTTCCACGCTCGTCGGTCTGGCCGTGGCCGCTGTAGTACAGCAACAGCACGTCATCACGGGTGGCCGAGGTGAAGAACTCGTCGACCTGCTCCCTGATGTCCTGGATCCCGTTGTCAACCAACTGCCGGACGTCTTCGCCTCGAAACAGCCCGATCTGCTCGTCCGTCAGCGCCTGCTTCAGCTGCTGGACGTCGACTCGGGGCCCGTCCAGGTCGAGAAGGGCGTGTGGGTCGCGAGGAAAGCTCGTGTTGCCGATCAGAAGGCCTCGATAGCGGCCCCCTCCCGCCATCAACCGTCTCCCAGACGGCTGCGGATCGCCTCTGCCAGCGCATGGAACGATGCCTGGTCGACGTTGTCGCCACTGATCTGGAGCGACCGTTCGCCTCCAGTCTCGTCGGTCCAGGTGACGGTGAGCGTCCTCGTCTTGTCCCGGGCCAGCCAGGCACGAAAGCACGCCACCGCGGCGGTCAGCGCGCCGGAGGAGCCCACCGCCAGTATCACCGTGTCGACGGCACCCTTCCACCCTGGCTCGGGCACGCCGCGGGAGAAGACCGTCCCGGCCTCCTCACGCAACGCGGTGTGCAACGCCGCGACCTGGTCCTGCCACCGTGCATCCCCAGAGTCGAACCTGCCAGTTTCGGCCAGGATCGTCACCTCAACAACCGCCACCACGAGCCCCCTTGTCTACCTGCAGCAGCATCATGCCCGAGAACCTCCGAGCCGGTCCTCACTTCAGCAGAACCGAGGAGCCGGAGACGGCTTCCTCAGCTGGGAAGCACTTGTCAGTCACCTATCGGTTCCTGTGCTCACTGCTGGTCGGTCAAGGCAGGAGCTGGACATCTAACTGATGATCAGAAAGAAGCAGACTAGCTGGCAAGTGCCGTTACGCCGGATGCGCCAACTGCGAAGTTGTCCTCACCGTGGCCGGTGGGCCCGGAGCAGCAGGGTGTCGGCAGAGCGCGGGCCCGGCGTCGCCGCGGGGAGCCGGTTGATGCTGATCGCCGTGAACCCGGCTTCGTCCAGCAGCTTCGTCCAGACGTGCTCCTGGAGGACCCAGCGCGGCATCGTCGTCGGGGCGCCGTCCGGGGTGCGGGCCGGGATGTCGGCGTGCTGGACGTCCGGCTCGGCGGGCGCGCCGCCGATGTAGTGGCCGAGCGTGGAGGCGGCGAACAGGCCGCCGGGGCGCAGGGCGCGGGCAGCGGCCGGCAGCAGCAGGCGGGGGTCGGTGAAGTCGACGGCGCCGAAAACCGAGTAGACGACGTCGTACTCGGCCGGGTGCTCCTCCAGGTGCTCGACCACGTCGGCATGCACCGGGCGCAGGTATGGCGCGAGATGGCCGTAGAGGTCGCAGGCCAGCGCGTGCTGGGCGGGGGAGGCGTCCACGGCGTCGACCCGGGCGGGCGCCGAGCGGGTGACGAGGTGGGCGGCGTGCCGGGCGGCACCCGCGCCGAGGTCGGCCACGGTCAGGCCGGTAAGGTCACCCAGCACCTCGGCCCCCGGCCCACCGTCCTGGGCCCAGACCCAGGAGAAGGAGCCGGGGACGGACCGGTCGGTATCGGTGCAGGTGCGGCCGTAGTGGTACCAAAGGTCTGCTGCCGCCGACTGGGCAGGCGAGATGGTGGTCACCCGGACCATCCTCGCCGCTGGCGTGCCCCGGCGCACGGGCTTGGGGGAAGACCACCGGAGACAAACAGAGTTGGCCCGAATCGCTCTGCTGCAGGCGCCTGGGCAGGAGCAGCATGGAGCGATAGCGCAAGATCTCGCAACCAACGAGTGCAGAGGGACGTCATGTCGCTACTGTTCATCGCAAAGGACCCGAACAGCCCCGACGGTGAATCGCCGACGGTCTGGGTCGATGAGGAGACGAGGGACCTGGTGATCCAGGGATGGAAGATCGACTCGGCAACGGAAGCCGAGTGCCTGGCCACTGGTCGCATCCCCGATCACGAGGCAGTCGTCCGTGTGCCGGCGCGGCTCGCGCAGGCGATCAGGGAGGCTTTGGATGTCGCAGAGCGCCGCGGTGAAGATTGACGAACTGCTGAGGAGCACCATCCACTCCGCGCTCCACCTGGAGATGCGCGACGGCTACATGCAGGACGACCCCGCACTGCACGCGTGGCGGGCCGGGCACCGCCTGGACCCCACCGATAGGGCATCGTGGTGGCGGCCGTGGCTGGACGTCATCGCCGAAACCGTCAGCCGCGGTGTGGAGATCCGCAGAGCGCGGATCGTCTCAGAGCCGGTCAGCGAGTACATCCGCTACGAGTACGATGTGACGTTCCCCAACGTCGAGGCCGGAGAGCAGGTCCGTTGGCTGCCTCGGCGCAACGCCAGCGACCTGGCGCTGCCTGGCAACGACTTCTGGCTCTTCGACAGGCACCTGGTGAGGTGGGGCCACTTCTCCGGGGACGGTGATGCCCTCGGCGGTGAACTCACCGAGGATCCGGTCGCGGTGCGGCTTTGCGCCGATGCCTTCGAAAAGGTGTGGGAGCGAGCAATCCCGCACGACCAGTACAAGATCTGACCGGCGCACCCACGAGCACACCGGACCGACAGCATCATGGCGTACACCCCGTCCTCCAGCGTCGTCGCGGCCCGCAAGGCCCTCGCCGAGCGGCTCCGGGACCTGCGGAGGGACGCGGGGATTACCGGCGACGAGCTGTCGGCCCGGTGCGGCTGGGACCCTGCCAAGACCTCCCGTCTCCAGGGCGGCAAAGCCGCCCCGTCCGACGCCGACATCCGCGCCTGGTGCCGGGCGTGCGGCGCCGAAGACCAGGCCCAGGAGCTGGTCACCACCTCTCGCGCGGTCGAGTCGATGTACGTCGAGTGGCGCCGCATGGAGAAGACAGGGCTGCGCCAGGCACAGGACTCCGTGCTCGACCTCTACCGGCGCACCCGGCGCTTCCGCGTCTACGCCAGCCGGACCGTGCCAGGCATGGTCCAGACCCGCGCCTACACCACGGCTGTTCTTCGGGCCGTGCAGCGGACCCGGGCGATCGTGGACGATGTGGAGGCTGCGGTGGAGTCCCGGATGGCCCGGCAGGCGATGGTCTTCGCCAGCGGCGCCACGTTCGCTCTCTTGGTCGAGGAGGCGGTACTTCGCGGAGCAGTGTGCGACGCGGACGCGATGGACGGCCAGCTCGGCCACCTCATCACGGTGAGCACCCTGCCGCAGGTGAGCCTGGGCGTCATCCCGTTGGCCACGGGCCGAACCAGGTCGCCAGCGGAAGACTTCTACATGTTCGACGACGCCCAGACCTCCGTCGAACTGGTCAGCGGGCACCTACGGCTGACACAGCCGCACGAGATGGAGATGTACGCCCGCACATTCGCCGAGCTGTCCCAGATGGCCAAGTTCGGGGCGGAGGCCCGGTCGCTGATCGCGGCATTCATCGACCACCGCAAGTAGCTTGCGCAAGAACTCGCAAGATCATGGCTCTCCGGAACGGGTACTGCGTAGCGTCTGCGCAACGCCACTTCACGGAGAGGCAGCCACGATGCGACCAGCACTGGAGCGTTCGACGGCCCGCCCGCAGGAATCCGGCCTCAGGGGCCGATACCTGAGCCGGATCACCGCCCGGCCCCAGCAGATCGTCCTGCAACCCACAACCTTCTGCAATCTCAACTGCGGTTACTGTTACCTGCCCAAGCGCGACTCGAAGAACCCGATGCCCGTCGCGGTCGCGAACGCCGTCGCCGGCTCGGTTGCCGACCTGATTACGCCGGACGGTCCGCCGCTGCGGATCATCTGGCACGCGGGGGAGCCGCTGGCGCTCGGCACCGGCCGGTTCACACAGCTCCTCGACCCGTTCGAACCGCTGCGCGCAACCGGTCGCCTCCAGCATGCCGTCCAGACCAACGCCACTCTCATCAACGACCGCTGGTGCGACCTCCTCGCCGCCTACGGTGTGCGCATCGGAGTCAGCATCGACGGCCCACGCGCTCTCAATGAGCGCCGTGTAGACCGGTCCGGCCGCCCTGCCTTCGACCGCATCCTGCGCGGCATCGGCAGGCTGCACGAACGCGGCCTGCCGTTCTCGGTGATCTCCGTCGTCAGCCGCGAGAGCGTCCACGACCCCGAGGCGCTGCTCGACTTCCTTGCCTCCTTGGGGTGCCGTTCCATCGGCCTGAACATCGAGGAGTACGAAGGAGCTAACACCGGCCGGACGACACCCGACCTCACCGACACCGTTGGCTTCTGGGAACGCGTGATCGCCTGGAGTCAAAACAACCCCGACGCTCCGTCGATCCGCGAGCTCGACCGGCTCGGCGGCTACCTGCGGATGACCCGCGAAGGCAGCCGGTCCTGGTGGGAGACAGGCCGCCACGATCCGATTCCCACCGTCGCCGCCAACGGAGACGTCGTGCTCCTCAGTCCTGAGCTCGCAGACACTCCCGCACCCGGCTACGACGACTTCCGCGCCGGCAACATCCTGGAACTGCCGCTGGCCGCCATCCTCGCCCGCGCACACCGACTCCGCTACGTCCGAGAGTTCCTGACCGGTCTGGACAACTGCCAAACCCACTGCGAGTTCTTCGACTTCTGCCGCGGCTCCCAGGCCGGCAACCGCTACTTCGAGCACGGCTCTTTCACTGCCACGGAAACCGCCTACTGCCGCTCCACCGAACAAGCCCTCATCCTCGCCGCCAGCAACAGCATCAGAAAGGACACCGCCGCGTGAACGCTCTCGCCGAACTCGCCACCGCCACCTCCCCGCAGATCGAGCACCTCCTCCAGCAGACCACCCGCACCCCCGCGACCCTCGACGACGGCTGGAACAACCAGCCGACCTGGAGCAACAACCCCGGCTCGCCGTGGGACAACCAGCCCACCTGGGACAACACCCCCGTCAACCCGTGGAACGACTGGCACAACGGCCCGGCCTGGGCGGACTTCCCGAACAACCGATAGCCGCCAGTAGCCCTGCCACAATCAGCGCCACCAGCCGGGCCCGCACCCAACGGCGGGCCCGGCCCCGCCCTCACCGCCCCGGAGCACCAGCACCATGAGCACCCGCACCTACGGCACCGTCAGCGTCACCCTGCCCGGCCTCGACCCGGATAACAAGCACCTGCAACCGGTCACCCACCTCGCCGGCGACAGCATCCGCGACTTCGTCTATGCCGACGCCGACCTGCGCGACCTCGACCTCACCGACACCGCGCTCCTGGCAGGCCGCATCCGCAACCTCTCGGCCCAGCGCGCCACGTTCGAAGGTGTCCGGCTGTCCTCCCTGGAAATCACCGACAGCACGATCGCCACCTTGACCTGGTCCGGAAGCCGCACCACCCAGACCCGCCTGGCCGACAATCGCCTCATGGGAGCCGCGATCACCGCCGTCACCCTCAGTGACACGCTCTTTGAGGGCTGCCGACTCAACTACGCCACGTTCGACAACGTCCGCGCGGGCGGCACCGTGGTCTTCGACCGCTGCAACCTCACGGAAGCCACCTTCACCGGCTGCGACCTGCGCGGCGTCGTGTTCCGGGACTGCGTCCTGGACAAGACCGTCTTTGGCCCCGGCCGCTACAAGGACACCGACCTGCGAGGCAACGACCTGAGCACCATCAGCGGTGCCGCCAACCTCTCCGGCATCCTCCTCGACCCCGCGCAGCCCGCCCAGCTCACGAATGCGCTGATGGTCGAACTCGACACCACGATCCGGCCGCTGGAACAGCACTGACGAGGAGCGCCCGTTGCCCATCGCCATCGCCTACCGTGACCTTGCCGCCCTGACCGCCCGCTGCGACGTCGCAACCATCCGCACCGACAGCCTCGACCCCGCCTTCGAACCCGGAGCCGCGGTCCCCACCGGCCCTTGGATGTCCATCACCGCGACAGCCGCCCGTCGCCTGGCCGCCGAACCGGGCACCCCCGCGAACCTGCTCACCCAACTGGTCAGCTTGCCCCCGTCCTTCAACCTGGAGCGGGCACTGGCCACAACCACCGGCGCACCCACCGACCTCCCCGGCTTCGCCGATGGACCGGCCCACTACCTCGGGACAGTCACCAGCCCACCCGGCCAGGCCACCACCACAATCAACCACCACAGCGGGCGCCTGCTCGGCATCCACCTCGACAACTGGGACCGCCTCCCGTACCCGCAACGGCACCACTCCCGGCGCCGCTTGTGTGTCAACCTCGGCCCCGGCTCCCGCTACCTTCTCCTCGGACACCATGACGCCCAACACATCGCCCGCGCCGTGCACCCCATCGACTTCGCCACTCGATGGCCGCACACCGATGACATCCGTCGCTACCTCGCCAACGGCGGCAACCCGACCTGCATACGCCTGCGCCTCGAACCTGGCGACGCCTACCTCGCGCCGACTGAACTCCTCCCGCACGACGGCTCCACCGTCGACCTCGGCCAGTCCTCCACCGCTGCGTTCTGGCTCGGCTCGTTCCCACCCCACGCCTTCCCCGGCCTCCTGTGAGAGGGCAGCCCGACATGGTGAACAACTGCTCGCCCCGGCCACCGCTTGCCCTGCGGCTACGGTCGAGGCCGACAACGGTCTCCTTGGTTCGGCAGGGATAAGGAACCAGTGCATGGACCAAGAGGAACCGATGGAAGAGCGGTCGCCCGCCGCTCCCTGCCCGGTCAGCAGGCCCGGCGCACCATAGAGACGCCGGGCCGTAGTTGTGTTCAGGGAACCCTCAAAGGACACCGAGGTCGAAGTCGCCGGCTGCCACCCTGCGGAGAAGAAGTGCATAGGTTTCCGGAGAGAGGGCCAGTGCCGGCCCTTCGGGGTCCTTCGAGTCCCGGATGTACATCATTGAGTTGGCAGCGGCGACTTCAACGCAGTCTCCATTGCCGCCGCTGTAGCTGGACTTCCTCCACGTGACCTGCAACGTCGTGGAGTTCGGCACGATGCTCACTTCAACCGGTCTTTCTGCTCAGCGATGAAGTTGAGGGACTGGCTGACGGGCCACGCTTCGGCAGCGACCTCACGGAACGCCCGATCGAAGACACTCACCCGCTGTGGATCTTCAACCCACTCACTGGTCAGCAGTCCTTCAAGTAGTACGACGTCGAGGTCACTGCCAGGGAATCCGAGGATGGAGAACGGCCCGTTCATGCCCTGGTGGACCCCGGTCTCTGAGGGCATCACCTGGATGGTGATGTTCGGGAGGACAGCGAGTTCCAGCAACTTCTCCAACTGCCCGCGCATGACGTGTGGTCCGCCTACCAGGCTGCGGAGGGCAGCTTCATGGACGATGGCCCACATCTCCAGCGGCTTCGGCTGGGTGAGTACGGCCTGCCGTTCACGGCGGACGCGTACTCGTGCCTCGACGTCCTCAGGTGACGCGCCTATTGCCAGACCACTGATGGCTGCGCGTGCGTAGTCGGCGGTCTGGAAGAGTCCTGGGATGAGTTGCACTTGGCAGGTGCGGAACGAAGTCGCCGAGGACTCCAAGCTGATCTGGTCAGCCAACCATGGCGGCAGCACCTCCTGGTAGTTGAACCACCAGCCGCGCTTGTTGCCTTCACGGGCGACCGCCACCAGTGATTCGCGGAGTTCGTCGTCGCAGTCGTACGCGCGGGCGATCTTGTCGACGTCGGCGTGCTTCGCCGGCGTCTTGGCCAGCTCCAGCCGTGACAGCTTGGCCATGGTGATGCCCGTAAGTTGTTCGACGGCCTCCAGGGTAAGGCCTCGCTTCTCGCGCAGCGCCCGCAGCTGGTTGCCGAGTTGGCGTTGCCGAACCGTGGCTGCCGCCATCGGCAGTACCCCTTTCTCAGATCTGAACCATCAAGTGGCCAGTCTGCCTGCTGCGTCGTGGCGCTCGCCAGCCATGTCCAGGCCTGCCATGCGAGCCCGCTCGCCGCCAATGAGAATTCTCAAAGTTTGCAGAACGACTTGTACTGACTGCCCATCAGCTGCCATCCTCTGTGTCACGGATCGCATGGCATCGCCTCCGGGCGGTGACCGGTGATCGCGCAGTTGAGCATGTCTAGATCCAGAGCGGGGGGCTCTCAATCACCCCGCGGGCGGCCGAAAGGCCCTCGGAAACACCTTCAAGCCGCCGTACCGGCCCCGGAGGGGACTGCCATGCACCGCGTCTTACAGCTTCACGCTTCGCTCGAAACCGCGTCCGTGGGTGTCATCCGCAATCTGCTCGCCGCCCAAATCGTCCAGGCCGGCATCATCCTCGACAAGGACCGGGCGTACGCGCTCCGGCTCGGCTCGTCCGAGCTCATCGACAACGCAATTAAGTACAGCGGCGCTGAACATGCCTGTTCGGGAGCCGAGTTGTTGATCGAAGGCGATGTCGACCACGAACGCAAACGACTGCGTATCACGGTCACAGACCCCGGTGTGACCGTGCCGAAGATGCTCGGCTGTGACGACCTGGGCGCGACCGGCGGCCGGGGCCTCGTGGTCGTGGCCGGCTACGCAGAGGACATCGGGTGGAGCCCGTACCTCGACGGCGAGGCTCAGGTTGGCTGGTCCGTATGGTTCGAGCTGGACGTGCAGGAACTGCCGCCGATCTTCGGTCAGGCCACCGCTGATGCGGAAGTGCAGCCGGAGGGTCCGGTTTCGGCGTTGCCGAGGCTGCGCACCTTGAAGACGTTCGCCTTCACCCGCAGGCGGCAGCTCGCCTTGGGTCGGCCGTTCCGGCGAGGCAGGGAGCGTCGCGCCGCGTAGGCGACACAGTCCAATCCGAAGCGGGTCTGTGGCTCCGCTCGTAGTGAGCCGCGCAGCGAGGCCGGTCAAGGCGCTCGGCCTCCACTCCCGCCCCGGTGCCTTCCCCCAAAAACCCGCAGCGCGGGAAGGCGCCGGGCCGCCCGGCCGCCCCACTGCGCCCCCCAGCCGGGGGCGGCCGGGCCATGCCCTCCAACATCCAGACGAGAGAGGCACGATGCGCACGCTCGCCAGGGTTCCACCCCACGTGCTCGGCGGCCGCTGGCTCGCCGGTGTCACCAGCAGGCCTACCCAGATCCAGGGGCAGTGGCGGTGCGGGCGGCCCGCTCCGGTTCAGGTGAGCTGCCGCTTCGACGTCGTCATGGTCGTCGGCGAGGCCCTGACACGGACGGTCCTGGCCGAGTTGCGCGACAGCGGCCAGGTGATCGGGCCGGTCCTGTACGACCACAGCGCCGAGACCAGCTCCTGGCTGGTGCCAGTTCGGCCCGGCGCGGCCTGGCAGATGCCGTTCACCGTGCTGCTGACCGCACCGGCGGACGGCCGCGAACCACCGCTGGTCGCCATGCCGGCACCTGGAGTCGGTCGAGTCGGGGCTCTGGAGTGGCTGGTCCAGCCGGACGGCAGCGGGACGCTGACCCGCCACGCGGACCTCGCGGTTGCACTGCGCCGGGCCCGCTCCGCTCTGAACAGCTCATCCCAGGCACGCAGGCCGGAGACCGACCCCAGCCGAACGGCACGGAGGGCAAGATGACCACGATCGTTTCGACTGCGCTCACGCGCCAGGTGGTCGGGGGCATGCGCTGGCTCGGCGCGTACACCCGCGACCCGGACGCGACCTGGAGGGCCTGGTCGAAGGGGCGGGCGGTGCCCGTGCCGGCCGGCCGAGGCTTCGCTGTGGTCCGGCTCCCGGAGCCGCTGGGCCGAGCCGCCGTTCGCGCGCTGCTCGGGAGCGCCCCCAGTCTCGTCGGCCCGGCGCTCGTCAACCACTCGGAGGATGTCGTCGAGATCCTCGTGCCCATTGCCCCGGCCGTGTGGCAGGGCCCGGACGCCGAGCTGATCGACGGAAGCCGGATCTCGACGCGAATGGTCAAGGTGCCGCCGCCCGGCCGCCGGGCAGACGGACGGGATTGGTTGTGCCCGCCTCGGGCGCTGCCCGGCTGCTCCGCGGTCCTCACCGACCCGTACCGCCTCGCCGGAGCCGTAGACGTCGCCCGCAACGCACTCCTGGCCGCCGGCTACCGGTTCAACCCTTGATACCTCCCGCTGCCGACCGCTGCCCCCGAGCGCGGTCCGCAGTGGGACCACTTCGCCAGCTGTGCCCTGCCGACCCGGCGGCACGGTTTGGCGCGCCTTCTCCCCGCCTGCACGATGACGAACCCAGGAGAGCCAGTGATGGTCGACGGCACCGCCGCCTACGAGACCTTGCAGAGGTTGGCCACGCCGAAGCTGCGACCGGGCACGCTCTTCGAGGACGGCGCGCCGCTGCTGCCCCTGGATGAGGCGGCCGACGCCATCGCGGCCGAGCTGCCCCGGCTGGGCGGTCCCGCGCTGACCAGCCCGCCGCTGGACCTGCTTGCCGCCGCCGTGACGCGCACCGCCGTACGCCTTCGGCGCGCCGACGACATCGACCCGCGGGCCGCGCTGCTGGACCTGCTGGCCGACGAACTCCGTGACGCCGAGGCAGAGTTGGAAGAGGGTGAACATGCGGACGCGGTGGGCCGCGTTCGCCGGGTGTGTGTGATGATGCTCTGCCTGGACGTGATCGCCAGCCGCGCCCCGGCAGACGGCGGGCGATCCGCCAGGGCGATCGGCCCTGCGCAGGCATCCAGTCTCCCGGGACGGCCCCGCTTACGTGCCGTGGAGCCCGTCGTGCTGCCGCGATCCGCCATCTTCTCTACGTCGGAGCCCGGCTGGCCGGTACCCGACGTGCCGTGGGCGGGCCCGCGCCTGGGCGACGCCGTCCTCGGTGCGCACTTACGGCACCTGCGCGAATGCCAGGACCTGTCATGGGCCCAGATCGCCGACCGCCTGTCCACGGCCTCCCGTACGGACGCCGACACCATCGCCGACCTGGAAGCCGGAACCGGCACGGCGCTGCGCGAGGCAGCCCACCGGGGCGAGCTCGGCGCCTACCTCCACGCTTACGGGGCGGGCGCGGTCGCCACCGCCGACATCCACCAGCTCCTGGCCGATGCCGAACAGGCGAGGCCGGGTTACTCCATCGACCGCGGACCCGGTCGCCTGCACCGGTACCAGATCATGGAACAGAGCGCCGAGACCTTGCTGCTCCTCGGCTCCGTCCTGGTCCCCGCTGCGCTGCGCACCCCCGCCTACGCCGTGGCCGCGTCACTGGACGCCCCCGAGCTACGGGTCCCCGGCGATGTACCGCGACGCGGGGTAGCGCCCGTCCTGGAGGCCGGGTGCTCCTTGTGCCGGATATACCGGGCGGACCTGCTGGTGCACTCGGATGCCGCCAGCGCCTGGCAGCTGGGGGTGGGCAACGAGCAGGCCGCCGCGTTCGAGGAGCGCCTGCGGCGTCCGGGGGCACCGGCGACCACGGTGATCCTCGCCTGGAGCGTGCTGGACCGCCGCTTCGGCGGGCCCCGCGTCCACGCCGAGCAGATGCGCCACCTCTCCGACCTGGCCCGCACCACCGCCCTGAGGGCGGCCGTGCTGCCGTTCAACGACGAGTACCTCGCCACCCACGACATCGCCGTCCTGCGCACCGGCGAGCACGCCGTGACCGCGTCCTGGGGCCTGTTCGACGTGACGTACCAGGAAGGCGCGCACCACCGAGCGGGGATGGCGCTGGAGCGGGCGCTGCCACCGGACACGAGCGTCGAGCTGCTGGAACGGGCAGCAGCTGGAGACCTCCCTCGGCGGGGACAGCTGTGATCAACAACTCCCTCACCCTGGCCGGCGCCCGCCTTGCCACCAGTCATACCACTATCCCCACGGCCCGCGCGGCCGACCTACCGCTGGACGATCTCGTGACCCATGCCCTGGATCAGGCCTACGGGGCCCTGGACGAATCAGTTGCCCGTTTCTACCGGGGCCTCGGAGCGCAACCGTTGCCTGGGGCGACGGTCGACGCCGCCATGGCTGGTGCCGTCTCCCGTCTCGACCCTGCCACCACCGTCGAGCACATCGTCACCCTCATGAAGCGCGGGCTCCTTCTCGAGGTCGACAACACCCAGGGCTTCTACCGGTTCGCGCTCGCAGACGGCCGCCTGCACGCGGTCACGCTGGCCAGCCGGACCGACAGCGCCGAGCAGACCGCCGCCGCCCGCCGCCGAGCCCTGGACTGGCTGCTCGCCGAAGCCCTCGCTGCCGCTCGTGCCGCCCACCCCTTCCGGCGCCACGCCGAACCGCACCTGCTCTACCCGCCCCCGCACCGCGCCGCCCTCACCACCCCAGAGCAGGGACTCACCTGGCTGCGCACCCACGGGCCCTACTTGCGCACCGCGATGGAGACCGCCGACGCCCACGGCCTCGACGACATCACCGCACACCTCGCCCACGCCTTCTGGCCCTGGCTCCTTCGTGACCGCAACTACCCACTGTGGCAGTGGGCCTACGACCTCGCCGTCCCCGCCGCCGAGCGCCTCGCCAAGGCCGTTTCCAGCCCCGGCAGCCGATTCTTATTGGCCGACCTGCTCGGCGCCCGCTCCAACGTGCGCCGCTCCACCGGCAACCACAGCGGCGCCATCCAGGACCGCGGCGCCGCCCTCGCCATCGCCACCGAAGACAAGGACAGCGAAGGCCAGGCGCAGCACCTCCAGGGCCTCGGCCGCGCAACCCTCGCGGCGGGCAACCCCGGTCTCGCACGCGTCTACCTGACCGAGGCGCTGCGCCGACGCGCCGAACTGGGGAACGGCCGCGACACCGGGGTCACCCGCGTGGCGCTCGCCGTCGCACAGCACGAGGTCGGCGACACCGACGCCGCCCTGGCCAACCTGCGCGAAGCCTTCGACGAGCTGCGCGCCGCCGGCGACGGGCTGAACACCGGCCGGGCCCTCGCGTGGAAGGGACGGATCCTCGCCCAGCGCGGTGAGCACGGCCCCGCCGCCGAGGCGCTCGCCGCCTCCCTGAACCTCTTCATCGCCCAGCACGCCCCCTCGTGGCAGGGCCGAGTCCTGCTCTGGGTGGCTGAGAGCGAGGGCGACCAAGGCAACACGGACACTGCCGCCGACCTGCTCCGGCGTGCCCGCGGCCTGTGCACGGGCAGCCAGGCCGACCTGGAGGACATCGCCACCGCGGCGGAGCGTCTGGGGATCGACTGTGACTCCTGACGAGAGCCGCGAGATCATCTTCACGACAGCGTGGCGCCAGGGCCTTGACCCGCGCGGCGCCGTCCTACTGCAGAGCGGCCCCCACCACACCTGGCGTCTTCCCAAGTCTGGCGCGGTCGGCAAGATCTGGCGCCCTGGGACCAGCTTCGAGGACGCCCTGCGGGCGAGCCGCATCGCCCTGTGGCTGCTGCGCAACGGAATCCCGGCCGCACGGCCGGTCGGCCGGGACGCCTACCCCGTGGAGCACGTGGGCCGCCATGTGTGGCAGGTGACCTTCGCCGAAGACCTCGGCGAACGGCGCCCCACGCTCGCCCAACTCGGCGTGACACTGCGACGGTTGCACGATCTGGAGGTCCCGAAGCAGCTCGGTCTGCCGGTGTTCAACCCGTTCCCCGCGCTGGCCCGCCGGATCGGAGACCTTCCGGACGGCACCCTGTCTCCTCAGCAACTATCACGCGTCCGGGCGTTGCTGGCCGATGCCCGAGCGGCCTGGAGGACGGCGCGGTGGCCCGAGCGGTGCGTCACACACGGCGACGTCGGCCCGGGAAACAGCATCCTCACCGGCAAGGGGCCGGCGCTGATCGACTTCGAGCGAACTGCGATCGGGCACCGGTGGCGGGACCAGGCGGCCGCCGCCTGGCGGCGCGACGTCTTCGGCCAAGACCCCCAGGAGTACGACGAGTTCGCTGAGGCCTACGGCGACGACGTGACAGCCCTGGACGGTGGCCGCATCTATCGCGAGGTGCTGACCCCCGAGTTCGCGCTCAACGCCTGGCTCAACTGGGCCGAATACGCCCAGGCCGAGCCCGAGTTGCGGCCCGAGGTGGGCCGGCGCTTGGCCACCCTCCTCATCGACCCGCTCCCGCCGTTCCCCTGGGCCTGGGCCGCCAACGCCGCCCAGGCCACGCAGTCGGAGCCTGCAGCGTGAGGGGCAACCCGCCGGCCGTGCCCGGCGACCGCGCGGCCGCCCTCGTCGCCCGTACCGGCATTCCCGTCCTGCTGCTCGTCGACCAGCTCGACCTGCCGACTCTGACCGCCAGCACCGAAGGCGACCCACGCCGCTACACCTCCACCACGGCGCTGTACGAGGACGGCGTCCGTACCGAGGTCCACACTCCCGGCGGGCTGAACCCGGTCCAGCTCGTCCGCCAGGCCCTGCCCGGCGGGTCCAGGATCACCAGCGCCTACCTCTCCACCCCTGTGGAGATGACTCGCGTCGTCGAGGTGCGCCACGGCGGCCTTCTCGCCCGTGCCGCGGTTTGGAACGGCTGGACCCTGCTCCAGCTCACCCCCGACCAGAACGGCCGAAGCCGCCTCCCGGCCTTGCGGCTGATCGGCGCGGACACCCTGTTCACCGGCCGACCCGGACGCCCGTGCCAGCGGTCTGGCAGCACAACACCGTTATCCCTTAGTTGATTTGGACCTTCCGTGACCAATTTCACGTTCCGCAACGACGCCGATCTCGACCCCGCGGCGTACGCCCGCTACTGCGGCATCATCGAAGGGGCGGCCCCGCTGGTGGCTGACCTGTCCGGCCTGACCCTGCCTGGGCACGTCATCGCCTGCCCGGTCACCCCGAAGCAGTTCGTCGAGCGGCAGGTCGAGCACTCCGGGCTGATGTTCGCCCTCGCCATCGGCGCCCTGCCGGACGGCATGTTCCCCGACGACGCGGTCACCGCCATGAACGCGCAGACGCGTACGTACACCGAGCAGATGGTCTCCCAGCTCTACCCGACCTCCCGGGTGGCGGTTATGTGGCGTGAGGACGGAGCCGCAGAGCTCACCTTCATGCCGCAGGTGTACGACGAGCACCTCCACCCCACCGACCGGCAGCTGACCACGATCTTCGCGCACCAGCTCACCCACCTCTCCCAGTACGCCCTGCGCCCCGAGCTGGCGTACGCGCCGCTCAAGTGCAAGCTCCGGGACTCCGCTGCAGGTCTGCCGCCCGAGCAGCACAGCAACCCCGCGGCCCTCACCTTCGGGTACGCCCAGTACGTCGAGCGCCTCGTCTCCAGGGCGCTGTGCGGACAGGACGTCATCGGTGCCCTGCCCGGCGAGCCGGAACCCAGCGCCCTGTACACGGAGCTGCGGCGCCATCCTCAGGCCCCGACCAACAGCCCGAACTTCGACCTCGGCGAGCAGCTCGTCACAGCAGTCGTCGCCGAAGGCGGGTTCCCGCTGCTTCGCACCGTCCTGACGCGGGAGGACCTGTATCCGACCGACGCCGACGTCGAAGACCCGGCCCCGTGGATTGCCCGCCTCCAGGCGGCCGACGAGTCCACCACGGGCAACGGGGCTTCCCCGGCATCCGTGTAGCGGCCGACGCGCCGGATGCGGCGGGGACATCGCACGTTCGCTTCCGCCGTTCCCCGTCGCCCTGCGCGCTGACCGGCGTGTCACCTACCGCCTGCACGACCTCACCCAGAGGAGAACCGCTATGCCCGTCTCCCTGCCGGATCCGGTGCGCCGCGCCGACACCGGCCACCTGTGGCACCCGTGGAGCCCGATTCGCACCGACGCGCCTCGCCTGGTCCTCACCGGCGGTGAAGGCTGTCAGGTCACCGACGACCACGGCCGAACCTACCTCGACCTGCGCGCTGGCACGCTGAACGCCATCGTCGGCTACGGCGAGCAGCGCGTCGTCGACGCGATCACCCGCCAGGCCGGGCAGCTGATGACGTGGGACCTGGCGGAGGTGACCACGCAGCCGGCCGCGCTGCTCGCCGAGCGGATCGCCGCGCTGTGCCCGCCGGGCCTGTCCCGCACCCTGTTCTGCAACTCCGGGTCCGAGGGCATCGAAGCCGCCTTCAAGATCGCCCGGATGTTCCACTGGATCAACGGCGACACGGATCGGATGGTCGTCGCGTCCTGGGCCGACGGCTACCACGGCGCCACCACCGCCGGGATCGCCGCCACCGCGGCAGAGTTCCGCCGCGACGGCGCGGGACCACTGCCGGACGACGGCTTCCTTCACCTGGCCACACCTCGGTGTGCCGGGTGCGCAGCCGGCGTGCCCGGACACGAGTGCCGGATCCCCGGCGTCGAGGAGTGGGAAGCGCAGCTCGCCGTCGTCGGCGCGCACCGGGTGGCGGCGATCCTGGTCGAACCGGTGCTGAGCGTCGGCGGGGTCATCGTCCCGCCGGACGGCACCCTGGCCGAGCTGCGGGCGCTGTGCGACCGGCACGGCATCCTGCTGATCGCGGACGAGGTCGCCACCGGGATCGGCCGAACCGGGCATCTCCTCGGCTTCCAGCACGACGTCGGCCACGGCAGCGGCCCGGACATCGTGGTCACCTCCAAGGGCCTGACCGGGGGATACGCGCCGCTGGCCGCCGTCACGGTGCGCGAAGGCATCTACGAGGCGTTCGCCGACGACCCGCACCTGGGCGGGCTGCGCCACGGCCACACCACCGGCGGCCATGCCACCGCGTGCGCGGCCGCCCTCGCGGTGCTGGACATCGTGGAGGCCGAGGACCTGCCTGCCCGCGCCCGCACGGTCGGGACGAGCGTGCTGCGCTACCTGCGCGAGCGGCTCGCCGATGCGCCGAAGGTGCGGGACGTTCGCGGCCGGGGCCTGCTGATCGGCGTCGAGATGGTGTCCATGGACGCGGCGCGGTCGGTGGCCGCCGCCGCGCAGGAGGCCGGTGTTCTCGTGCGGGCCTTCGGCTCGGTTCTCACCATCGCCCCGCCGCTGGTCATCACCGAGGACGACGCCCTGTCGGGTGCGGCGGTCGTCGCCGATGCCGCAGGCCAGACCGAGACCGGGCGGTGAGGAGCGTGCGGGACACCGTGGTGCTGCCGCTGGCCGGCATGGGCAGCCGTCTGGGACTGCCGATCGCCAAAGAGCTCGTACCGCTCGGAGACGGCCGGGTCGCGCTCGACCACACGCTCGACCTGCTCACCCCGCACGCCGACCGGCTGCGCCTGGTCGCCGTCCTTGGCGACGGCCGTGAGGCCACCGCCCGGTACCTGAGCAGTCGGTGCCACAGCCTCGGGCTGCCGCTCGCCCTGTGCGGGCAGAACCCGGAGATGCCGGAGTCCACCGGCGCGGTCCTGAGCGCCGACGCCTGGTGGGGCCGGGCGAACGCGGTGCTGCTGGCCGACCAGGTCCTCTCCCGCCCGGCGCCCGGCGTCGTCGGCGAACTCCTGGACGCCATCCGCAGCGGACACCCGGTCGCGTTCCTGACCGCCGACGAGGCCGATCCCGAGCGGCTGGCCGTCGACGGGGCGCTGCGCCTGGAACAGGCCCCGCGAGGCGCCCGGCGGGTGGCGGACTTCGCCGACAAGCCCGGCCCGGCGACGGCCGAGGAGCGTGCCTTCAACGCCGTGTGGTTCGGCTACGGATTCGCCGCGTCGGCCGGGGCGGCGGTGCTGGACGTGCTGCACCGCGCAACGCTCGGCGAGGACATCGACCGGGCGGCGCTGGGACCGCTGCTGGGAGCACCGGCCTTCGACACCGGTCCGTTCGCGGACCTGGGCACCTGGAACGCGGTGCGCGCCCACATCGCCGCAGGCGACCGGTAACCCGCCCCAGCGGCCCGGCCCGGCCCGCCCGGTCGGGCCGCACCCTGCGCACGGTCATCACCGTCGCCAACCAACCCTTGACACCACCCTCGTGAGGAGCCGCCGTGCCCGCCTTCGCCCCTCAGACCAGCACCGGGCGCCCCGCCGGCCCGCTGCCCGGATTCCGTCCCACCCCGGCCGCACCCATCGACCTCGGCTCATGGGCTGTCGACGACACGACGGCAGTCGGGCGCGTCGCCGGCGCCTACCGCACCCGCGGCTACGCGGTCGTCGAGGTCCCCGGCTCCACACCGGACACCGACGACCTCGCCGCGCTCGCCACCGCGCTGCACCTCGGCGCGGCCTACACCCCCGGCCACTACCGGCAGAGCCCGCACACCCACAGCGGGGTCAGCCGCCTGACGGCGACCGACGACCCGGCCCACCCCTTCCAGGACCGTGCCGGCCAGCACCTCCACAGCGACGGCACCCTGCAACCCCTGGGGCAGATCGCCACGACCGTGATGATGTGTGTGCGCCCCGCCCGCGCGGGCGGCCACACCCTGCTGTTCAACGCGGTCGGCGCGTTCACCGCGCTGCGCGAGCACGACCCGGACGCCGCCGCCCAGCTGCTCCACCCGGCGGCCCTGCTGCGCACCTCGGACCTGGCCGGCGTCAGCGGTTCGAGGTCCACGTCCGGCCCGGCATTCGGCTGGGACAGCTCCGGCGGACTGATCAGCCGGTTCAGCCTGACCAGCACCGACACCTACCACCCCAGCGAGCCCGCCAGCCAGCACCACCTCGACCGGGCCCTGCAGTTCATGGCGGACGCCGCCGCACCCGAGGCCGGCTACTCCTGCACCCTCACCCTGCATGCCGGTCAGGCCCTGATTCTCGCCAACGACCGGCTTTCCCACGGCCGGACCGCGTTCACCGACACGCCCGCCCGCCCGCGACTGCTGCTCCGGGGCCTCTACACCGCCCGCCCCGCCGGCACCTGACCCCCGACAGAGCCCTACCTCCCGAAGGAGGCCATGTTGATCGCCCCGCCCGCGTTCCCCTCGTTCGAGCACGCGTACACCGCGGTCCTGCGGCACGTCAGCGACAACCACCAGTACGCCAACGCCCCCCGTGGCAACGACAGCCGGGAGTGCATCGGCACCAGTTTCCAGCTCACCGACCCCCGGCAGCGGACCCTGTTCCTCACCGCGCGGCCCGTCAACCCCGTCTACCACCTCGCCGAGGCGCTCTGGTACCTCGGCGGACTCCGCGACCTCGCCATGATCACCCACTACGCGCCGAGCCGGCGCGCGGACTCCCGCAACGGCACCACCATCGACGGCTCCTCCTACGGCGCGCGGATCTTCGCCCCCGCCACGGCCGACGGACCATCGCCGTTCGACCAGGCCCTCGCGCTGCTGCGCTCCGAGAAGGACAGCAAGCGCGCATACCTGCCCGTGTTCAGGCCCGGCGAACTGGACGACCCGGCCAGCCCGGACGTGCCGTGCCTGCTCGGCCTGCACCTGCTGGTCCGCGAAGGGCGCCTGCACCAGGTCGCCTACATGCGGGCCAACGACGCCGACCGCGGCCTGATCGCCGACGTGTACTCCTTCACCCTGATCCAGGAGTTCACCGCGGCGCTCCTCGGCCTGGAGCTGGGCACCTACACCCACCACACCGGGTCCATGCACCTGGGCACCCGCGGCCTGCCCCGCGTCGGGCGGGTCCTGGCCGAGGCGGACGCCGCCCCGGACGGCCACCCGCGCTTCACCGTGCCGCCGATGCCCGCCAACACCACCTGGGCGCAGATCCGCACGGTGCTGGACCACGAGCAGCTCCTGCGGACCAACCAGGCCCAGTACAGCGCGAGCGACATCGCCCGCCTGGACCTGCCCCGGTACTGGCAGCAGGCGCTCGTGCTGTTCGAGGCCCACCGCCAGCTCACCCACTGCGCGGCCGACCCGGTTGAGTCGGACATCCTGAACGCCCTGGAACCGGGAACGCGCTGGCAGCTGGAGCACCGCTGGCCCGCCCGGATCCCCTCCGAGAGCGCGGCCAGGTGAACCGGCACCCGGCCGCGCCCGGCGACGTCGACTGGTCCCGGTGGAGCGTGGTCCTCCTCAAGCCGGACTGCGTGCGCAGGAACCTCACCGAGACCGTGCTCCAGCGCATCTCCACCATCGCCGAGATCGTCCACCAGCAGCAGACCACCGCCCAGGACTGGCAGATCTTCGTCCACTACTGGGACCTCCTGCTCGACCGCGACCACTTCGACCTGGACGTGCCGGCCAGCCTGCGCGGCGCCTACCTCGGCCAGCCGGTCGTTCTCGCGCTCGCCCACGGCCCGCACGGCACCCCCAAGCGTCTGCGCGACCTGCTCGGCCACTTCGACCCCGCCCAGGCCACCCCCGGCACCATCCGCGCCGACCTCGGCACCGACAGCCATGAGGCGGCCCGTGCCGAGTGCCGCCTGGTCGAGAACCTCGTCCACACCTCCGACGACCCCACCGCGGCCCACCGCGACTTCAAGACCTGGTTCGGAGCCGACCAACACCACCTGCTGCGCCGTCCCTCCTGACCCGCACGGCGCCTGTCCTTCGACCCCGCCGGCCGCCATGGCCGGCACGACGCAGGAGACCTTCGACATGACCGCCACCTCCAAGCCGCGGCGCCCGCTGCCGATCCTGACTAGGCCTCAGATCGCCTCGCTCAAGCCGGAGCTCGCCGAGGTCATCGAGTACCGCAAGTCCGGCCTGTCCCTCAATCACATCGTCGGCTGCCCGCTCGACTGCGGGTACTGCGTGCGCCACCTCTTCGACAACTTCGACCTCAAGACCCCGCGCGCGCTGATGAGCGACGAGGAAGCCGTCGCCCTGCTCACCGGCCACCGGTACTTCCGGGCGCACAAGACCCCGATCCAGCTGTTCAACCGGGCCACCGACCCGATGCTGCCCGTCGTTAAGCCCCACACCTTCAACGTCCTGCGGCTGCTGGACGAGCAGGGCCTGACCAACCACGTCCTGGTCATCACCCGCTGGCGCGTCACCGAGCAGGACTGCGAGGTGCTGAACAGCTTCCGCAACATCAAGCTGACCATCCTGGTCACCCACTCCGGCATCGACCACCCAGGCATCGAACCCGTGGACTCCGCCATCGCCGCCGCCAGCCTCAAGACCCTGCATCAGAACGCCGAGCGGTACCGGACGATCCTGTACTGGCGGCCGATCGTCCCCGGCCTCAACGACAGCGACGAGCACATCCAGCGCGCCCTGGAGCTGTCCCACCACGCGCACGCGACCGTCTTCACCGGCCTGTTCTTCCGCGACGAGATCGCCGCATACTACGAGGAGCACGGCCTGCCCATGCCCTACGAGGACACCGCCCGGCGCAAGATCATGCCGGAGACCTCCGAACAGCGCATCCTCGCCGCCTTCCACCGCCCGGCCGACTCCCACGAGCCGTGGGGGCCGCTGTTCCGCAAGACCAGCTGCGGCGTCGCCTACGCCCACGGGGAAGCCGACTACAACGGCCACTACGGCGTGCGCGAGCTGTGCGACATCTGCCCACTGGCCCAGCTCAAGCTGTGCGCCGACGCCTGGCGCGCTCCCGACCTCGAGGAAGCCACCACCATGGCGCGTGAACTCGGCGCAATCGGCGACGTCGAGGTCACCGAACGCGCCATCATCGTCCAGGGCCTGAACGAACCCCCGCCCTACTTCATGCAGCACGGCTTCGGCTACCAGGTCCACGACCGCACCAAGCCCCACCACTACCGGCGGCACGGCCGCGCCGACATCGGCTGGCCCGCCGCCTAGGAGAAGCTGATGGACTTCGGCACCTGGCCGCGCCTGCTCGTCATCGATGTGGAAGGCAACGGGCAGACCCCGCCCGACCTGGTCGAACTCGCCGCCATCCCCATCGAGCACGGCCGGCCGGTGCCGGACCCCACCCGGTCCACCCTCATCCGGCCACCGCACCCGATCACCCCGTTCGCCACCCGCGTCCACCACATCACCAACCAGGACGTACAGAACGCCCCGGCCTGGCCCCAGATCGCCGACGCGGTGCAGGCAGACCTGACCGGCTGCTGGATCGCCGCGCACAACGCCTCCGTCGACTACGGCGTCCTCAAGCGCCACCTGCCCACCTGGGAACCCACAGGCGTGATCGACACCCTGCGCCTGTCCCGCGCCACCTACCCCAGCGCGCCCCGCCACGGCCTGGACGCCCTCATCGCCCACACCGGCATCGACCTGACGACCGTCCCCGGACAGCGCCACCGCGCCGGATACGACGCCCACGCCACCGCGCTGCTCCTGCTCGACCTCGCCGCCCACTACCCGACGTGGGAGGCACTCACCGCCGCCGCCGTCCCGCCCGGGATGCCCGGCGCTCCAACCCCCGACCACGAGGATCAGACCCTATGGTGACCCCGCAGTACATCGGCATCGCCGGCACCCACTCCACCGGCAAGTCCACCCTCGCCCGCCGCATCGAGATGGAACTGAGGGCAACCGGCCTGACCGTCACCCGCATCAGCGGCCTGGCCAAGCGCGCCGCCGAACTCGGCTTCCCGAAGATGACCCGCCACACCACCGCCTCCACCGACTGGATCATCGCCGCCGGGGCGGCCGCCGTCCGGGAAGCCGAGCTGAACGCCGAGGTCGTCATCATCGACCGGACCGCCCACGACGCCCTCGCCTATCTCCGCGCCGCCCACCTGCACCGCGAAGAGCCGATCCCCGGCCCCGAACTCACCCGCCTCACCGCCCTGGCCCACCTGCACACCCCCCGTCCCGCGATCTACCTCGCCACCGTCCTCGACCCGGCCATCGAGCTCGTGGCCCGCCCCGGCAAGGACCCCGACTGGACGGACGCCGACTTCCGCTTCTCGGTCGACCAGCACCTCCACCACCTCCTCGCCGAGAGCGGCATCACCCACCAGCCGGTCCCCAGTCACGCCCACGCCACCGCCGTGCGCGCCGCCGTCAACGCCGTCCTGAACGCGACGGTGACCGCATGACCCCCACCACCGCCCCGGGCGGCACCATCACCATCGCCGGCAAGACCGTCGCCCGCCTGGGCCTGGGCACCATGCGCCTGACCGGCCCCGGCACCTGGGGCAACCCCGCCGACACCACCACCGCCCTCGGCCTTCTGCGCACCGCCGTGCGGCACCTCGGCATCACCCACATCGACACCGCCGACGCCTACGGCCCCCACACCGTCGAAGACCTCATCCGCTGGGCCCTGCACCCCTACCCGCCCGAACTGCTCCTGGCCACCAAAGTCGGCATGATCCGGCCCGCCCCCAACACCTGGAAGCCCCTGGGTCGGCCCGACTACCTGCGCGCCGCCGTCGAATCGTCCCTGCGCCGCCTGGCCACCGACCACATCGACCTGTGCTACCTCCACCGCGTCGACCCCGCCCTACCGCTCGCCGACCAGGTCGGCGCGCTCGCCGAACTCCAGGCCGAGGGAAAGATCGGCGCCATCGGACTCTCCAAGGTCACCCCCAAGCAGATCAAGGAAGCCTCCACGATCACCCCGATCGCGGCCGTGCAGAACTGCCTCAACCAGGACGAGCCCGACGACCCCGCCCTCGCGCACTGCGCCGCTCACGGCATCCCGTACGTGCCCTACCGGCCGCTCAACGCCGGACACCTCGCCCGCAACGGCATCGGACAGCCCCTCAACTGGCTGCTCGGCCTCGGAGAGCACGTCGCCCCGATCCCCGGCACCAGCAGCATCGAGCACCTGCGCGCCCTGGTGCAGGCGTGCGACCCCGTCAAGCAGGAAGGCGAAGCGGCATGAGGATCGGCTACAGCTTCTGGGGCTTCATCGGCCCCGGCATCACCGACACCCCTGACGGCGGCCGCTTCTTCCGCCGACCCCTGCTCGACGCCCTCGCCGCGCGCCACCAGCTCGTCCTGCTCCAGGACAACCGCGACCTGAACGAGGCCGGAGACGACCTCACCGGCCAGTACACCTGGAACACCGAACTGCCCGAACTGGACGCCCTGTTCCTGGAGTGGCGCTGGCCCCTGCCCGGCCGCAACACCACCCCCTGCGGAACCCCCGGACACACCTGCGACCTGCACCGCCAGCAGGACCTCCTCGACCACTACACCCACGGCCTGGGCCTGCCCACGATCGTGTGGGACCTCGACCGCGTGCTCGACCCCGACGACCCGATCCGCCGCCACCCGGCCGTCACGGTCTGCGAGCCGGTCGCCTACCCCAACCCCGGCGCGATCACCCTGCGCAGCCCCGTCCCGGACCAGGCGATCGACACCGCCGACCCGCTCGCCCTCGCCCGCGCCGAGCGGCCCTGGCCCCTGGTGTACGTCGGCAACCAGTACGGCCGCGACGACGAGTTCACCCGCTACTTCGCCCCGGCCGCCCAGCAGCACCGCCACCGCGTCGCCGGGAAGTGGACCGACACCACCGCATGGCCCCACGTGAACTTCACCGGCCGCGCCGGCTACCTCGAAGGCCAGAACCTCTACCGCGAGGCCCTGGTCACCGTGCTCCTCCTGCCGCCCCGCTACGCCGCGGTCGGCTACATCACCCAGCGCCTCGGGGAATCCGTCCTGGCCGGATGCCTACCCATCACCCCGGCCGGCATCCGCACCGCCGACACCATCATCCCCGCCCCGCTCCTGGCCGCAGACGGCCGCCAGGTCAGCGAGACCATCGACCGCCTGACCAGGGCCAGCGCCGACACGCGCGCCGAACTCCTGGCCGACTGCCTGACCCGCCTCGACCCGTTCCGCCTCTCTCGCCAGCTCGCCACCGTCGAAGCCGTCCTCCAGCACGCATAACGACGCCAGCACCACGAGGCGGTGGAGCGAGCCACAGTCGGAGGTCAGCATCAGCGCCGCCCCGGCGGCACGGCAGACTCCACCGCCCCGGCATTCGAACCTTCGGAAGGACAAGCCCTCGTGCCCCTACCCGGGAACTCCCGTCCGGCGGCCACCACCCCGGCCGCCTGGACGCGTCACTCACGCACGACCCTGCTGGACTCACCCGCCTTCCGGATCCACCGCGACCGGGTATCCCAACCCGATGGCACCGAAGGCGACTTCGAGTTCCACGAGTCCGCCGGGGACGGCGCAGTCACCGTCGCCGAGGACAACAAGGGCCGCATCGCGCTGGTCCGCTACTCCAGCTACCTGCACGGCGAGCTCCTCACCCCGCCCGGCGGTTCGCTCGCACCCGGCGAAGACCCGCTACAAGCCGCCCAACGCGAACTGCGGGAGGAAGCCGGCATCACCGCTGCCCGCTGGACCCGCCTCGGCGAGGCCGCCCTGATGACCCGCTGCACCGCCCATCTGCACCTCTACGCGGCACACGAGCTGACGATCGGAGAGCAGCAACTGACCAGCTCCGAAGCCGGAATGACGCTCGAATGGTGGCCCCTGGCCGACGCCGTCACCGCCGCGATGGACGGCCGTCTCCTGCTGTCCGGAGCGGCTCTGTCCGTCCTGATGTACGCCAACGCGACCCTGAACGGTCGAGGCACGCCCTGACCCGGGCCCCTGGCGGGCAGGAGTCGGCGGTCGGCCGTAACCGCCACAGTAGGTATATGGCCACCTCAGGACAGCTCATCGGACGCGGCGGCCTGTCGTTCCGGCTTCTTACGCTCGGATCATGACCACCCCCACCACCGAACCCAGCACCGGCGCGCCTGCGCCCACCGGGATCGTCGCGATCGTCGAACGCATGCTGCTCTCCGACGAGACCGTGAGGATCAGCGAGCCCGGGCCCCAAGTCCTCGACCCGGCCACCGGCCAGTACGTGCCCGGCCCCGCCGTCGTGAAGTACGAAGGCCCCGGACTGCACCGGGCCTCCGGCGGCCCCGGGATCGTGCTTCGGCTGGAGGGACAGCCGTACAAGGACGACGGCGACGGCAGGTACATCCTCTTCACCCCGCTGGCCTCATTGGTCGCGGCCGAGGGCAACCAGGTCACGATCGTCAAGAGCAAGGACCCGGCCGCGGTCGGTCGCACGTTCAAGGTTCTCGACCCGGGCGAGACCGGTGCCATGGCGGTGGTGCGGACGACGTGGATGCGGATCGAGAAGGCGGGGGGCGGAGCATGAGCACGCCCTCTACCCCTGTCGACCTCGATGCGGTGCGCCGCAACCTCGAAGCCACTGTGATGGTCGACCGGGTGCGCATCAGCAGGCCGACCGGCACCCCCCAACTGGACGTCGAAACCGGGTTGGTCGGGCCCGTCCCAGCCGTCGTCGTCTGGGAGGGCCCCGGCGCGCTGCTCTCTGCCCACGGACTGGCTGCGACCGAGCATTTGGTCGGCGGCCGTTGGCTCGACGACAACGCCTCCTGGTACGGACTCGTCACCCCGCTGGCCGCACCGATTCCGCAGCGCGGAGACCTGGTGAGCGTGATTGCTGCTTCGTCCGCGACGGCCGGCACGATCGGCCGGACCTGGCAAGCACTCGATCCGGGCGAGGCCAGCACCGTGGAAGTCGCCCGGATCACGCGCCTCGACGAGGTGGTTCTCGCCTGACGTCCGGCAAGGGTCGGGACTGGGTGGACCCGGCCCCGCGACTCCTCAGATGCTCTGCAGCAAGGTAGTTGATGCTCTATCATGTGTCGCCCCGACGTAATGATGGGGGACTCATGGAAGCAGAGCAGCTGCAGCTGGTGACTACTGCGAGCACGGCGCTGGTGCAGGTCCTGGCTACTGACTCGTGGGAGCTGGCTAAGAAGGCGGTCAGCGCGCTTTGGCGCCGAGTGCACCCAGATAGGGTTGCGGGGATCGAAGCTGACCTGGATGACACGCGCATTGAAGCTCTGGCCGCATGTGAGGGCGACAATGCCGATGCGCAGGCCAGGCTCGTCGACGACTGGCAGACCAAGTTCCGACGCCTCCTCGTCAGCGATCCGGATCTCGCGCGTGAGATCCAGAAACTACTGACTGAGACCCTTTCGCCAGCACTCCCTTCGGATGGGCCGGAAAACTTCAGCGCGGGGCCGGTTTTCAACGTCACTGCATCCGGGAACGCGCGCGTATACCAGGCTGGCCGCGACCAGCACTTCACTGAGCGGTGAAGCCGCCGAGAGAAGACCCTGCGCGTAGGCCGGATTTCACAGTTACTGCGGACGACGGCCAGACGTACATCGCAGGGGGAGACCAGCACTTTCACTATCATGGCCCTGGTGAAAAGGGTCAGAAGCTTGAGGCGGATAGTGCTGGACTAGGGCAGGAGCAGGTTTCCCGCGAGATCGACTCTCGCTGGAAGGGGCGTACGGTCGAGCTTCTACCGGCCCTTTGGGAACGCGGTCGGAAAAATTGGCAGGTCGCCGTAGTCGTCGTGGTCGGACTTGTAATCGGCATCAGTCTGGTGGCATCGGAAATCGGAGCGGATTCGAAGAAGGGCGAGGAGAGTGCGTCGCGCCGCAATGGGGGTGCTTCGCAATCGCAGGTGGCATTACCGTCATCTCCGGCATCCCCGGGCGTACTGGCCACTACTGCGTCGAGCATGGCGACCGCTCCTGCGGCGGCCCCGACCCCAGCGTCCAGTACTCCGAGTCTGCCCAAGGGCCCATTCCCGCTGGTAATCGGCAATGAAGACCTATCGATCTACCAGGTCATCGACTTCGATTCCGCCTCCGGAGTTTCGCAGCGCATCGATAGCAGGGACTGGGATAACTCCCCAAGTAGTCGAAAAGCCAAGGCTGACCTCCTGCACACCAACCCCGTCTGGGGAACGATCGAGCTGAACTCTGGCTCCAATCGCACTGCCGGGGTGCTGGCAAAAGATCAGGAGGTTACGAAAGAATCCTGCTTGGCGGCAGCTCGAAGTGGAGGTTTCACGCAAGCAAGGGTTCACTATGGGAACAGGGGATACCTCGAAGAGGCTGGCATCGTTGTCGGAAACTCAATCTGCCTTGTGACGGATCAGAACCTACTCATTCAGGCGAAGATCACGAAGATTTCGTTTACCGGAACTGGCTTCACTGACAGCGGATCAATCGCAATGGATGTCACCCGTTGGGGCAACGTCGCTTCCTAAGCGGCTTTTTGTAGCTCGGTGTTGATCTCCTCCTCGGGGTCGAGGCGGTGGATGTGGATGTCGTGGGTGACGCGGCTGGTGGGTGGCTCGTCGGGGCGAAGGGTGCGGTAGCCGGGAGTGCTCCGCTTGGTGGCGCGGGGTGCTGATCGGCCGCTGCGGGGGCGGATGACCTCGCGGGCCAGGTCGGCCTGGACGTCACGGATTTTGCGCCGGAGCTGTCCGGGGGGAAAAGGCCGTGCCGACGGATCGCCGGGCGCCGTTGAGGACCTGTTTGAAGCTGATGTGGTCGGGCGGAAGGCCGTGTTCACGCGCGGTGTCGCAGACGAGTTCACGCAGAGCCTGGTAGACGCAGAGCATGGCCCACAGTTCCTGCTCGACCATGGCAGGGCTGTTGGAGCGCAGGATGGCGGTGCGCCCGCCGCGCTGTTCGATCTTGATGTGCCTGTAGATCGTTTCGCTGGTCCAGCGGCACGCATACAACTCCGCCAGTTCCAGGGCCGGGGCCGTCTCGGGCCCGAGCAGGGTGGTGATCAGGCAGAACAGCTCCGAGGTCTGTTCCTCTTCGCCGTCCGCGCGGGTGTGGGTGGTGGTGACGGTGTACTCGATGACGCGGACCGTGAGGCGCTCGCCGCGCCGCCGGCCGTTGAGGTGGCTGAGTTAAGTGCCGTCTGTTTCCGGGAAGGAACCTTCGAGGAGAGGCCTCTTCCCCCGTAGAAAACAGCACAATCGACTGCTTTCCGGAAGGATTTCCGTGCCTGCTCGCCGCATCATGACGATGCTTGCGTCCACATCCCTGGCTGTGACCGCCCTGCTGGGGTCATCCCCGTCCGCCCAGGCGGACGACCCCGTCTTCTGCGGGATCCCCGTCGGCGGAGCGATCCTCGCCAAGTACAAGGACTACAACTACGACCGGGGATTTCTCGGCTGCCCGAAGACGACCGAGCTGGTCAACCCGGACGGCGTCGGCCGCAGGCAGGAATTCACCGGGGGAACCGTCTACTGGAAGCCCGCTACGGGCGCCCATCCCGTTGGGGGCGCCATCGGCGCGAAGTGGGCGGACAAGAACTGGGAGTCCGGTCCGCTTGGGTACCCCACGTCGGACGAGCTGGCGAACCCCGACGGATTCGGCCGCCGTCAGGAGTTCGAAGGCGGCTCCGTCTACTGGGCGTCCGCCTACGGCGCGCACCCCGTATGGGGGAAGATCGGGAAGCTGTGGGGGGATTACGGCTGGGAGGGCGGGTCGTTCGGATATCCCACCTCGGACGAGAAAACCGACACTGCGACGAACCAGACGTACCAGAATTTCTCCAACCGGCAGAGCACGCTGTTCTGGAGTTCCGGACACCGGGAGGAGGGATGTTCGGGAGAATGCACGGGCTATCTGAGCGAAGCCGCCACGGACTGGTTCAAACAGGTGCGCGTCGAGATCCCCGCCGCTTTCCCGAACGAGGTGGTCATCCGCGCCTATCCGACGGACGCAGGATTCCGCAACGCGGTCGGTGATCTCGGCGGCGCCTGGGACCAGCTGTGGACGATGGCGCCGCCCCCGCAGCAGCTGTCCGTCCAGTCGAAGTACAACTCGGAGTATGAGCAGTTCATCTGCCATGCGAATTTCGTCTTCCCGGATCCGCTCAATTCCTCGGGGTGGAGCACGGGCGACAGCTGGGATGTGGAGTCCTGGCGCGCCGACGTAGGGACCAGCAACGCACTGTCTCGCGTCTTCTTCGCGCTGCACCAGTGCAACTGGGATCCGCAGAACCCGAGCTAGACAGAAACGGCCGCCAGCATTCCGTGCTGGCGGCCGTTTTTCACGGGTTTTTGAGTATGTCGTGCGAGCCGACCCGACGCCCAACGTCGCTTCTGTTGGCTGATCTTGATGGCGTAGGGTCTCGTCCTTGTGGCACGTGATCACATAGCCGGGGACAGCTTCCCGGAGCGGGTCCGGATGGGGCTGCTGACCCGGACGCGGACGCACCGCACCCCGTGCCACCAAACGCTCCGGCTCCGGCTACCGCACCCTCCGCCCCGGCGAACCACCCACCAGCCGAGCCACCTACACCATCAACCTCATGCTCCTCGAATGGAGAGCACAGCCTGACGACCTCTCACAAGCCGCTTAAGAAGCGACGTTGCCCGTTGGGGGGCGGCCGTATAAGGTGACTGCCGCCCTCATTGGTTGGAGCTTCGACGGCAGAGCCTGGGCACCTTCTTTCTGCTAGTTGGGACTTGGCCGCCCGTTCATGCTGAGGTTAGGGGAGGCCCTTGCGACTTGGGCCCGGAAGCCCTCGCCTGAGAAGAGCTGCGGCGGCCGCATCTGAGGCGGTCAGGCAGATCAACGCCATAGGCCAGGGCCCGTAGCAGGGTGTCCGTCGCGGCTCCTACGCTCGTGACCATGACCCCCACCAAGCCCCTTGAGCTGCGGCACGTCCGCGTCCAGGCGACTGGCCCCACCGCGCGACTGGAGATCGACGGCCACGACATCGCCGACCAGGTCAGTTCCTACGAGCTGCGGCACGCTGCCGGGCAGCTGCCGGAGCTGCAGCTGCTATTGCGTCCGAACGCCGATCCCCAGTGGGAGGGCGTCGCCCGGGTCGTGGTCGGCGCGGCCCCCGACCCCGGCCCGGCCGCTGCGGCGTTCCTGGCCGCCCTCGACCCGGGCGAGATCGAACGCGCGGTCCTCGCCAGGCACGACCTTCTCGACGGTGGTCCGCACGAGTTCACCCGGGCGCTGCTTGCCCAGCTGTCCGAGTGGGCGCTCGGCGTCCGCCAGCCCGCCGAGCACGACGCTGTGGACGGCTGATGGCGAACGTCACGAGCAACGCCGCAGTCCTGGCGGCGCGGCTGGAAGCGCGGGCCGCTGTCGCAGTGCCGGCCGCGACGGCGGTGGTGCGCCATCACGCGATGCTGCTTGAGACCGCGATCAAGGCGGCTGCGTCCGGGCGGCCGGGGCCGAACGTTCAGACCGGTGAGTACCGGCGGTCTTGGACCACAGAGGTCCGCGCCACAGCTACCGGCGTCGAGGCGGTAGTCGGCACCGGCCGCCCGCAGGGCCCGCGCTTGGAGTACGGGTTCGTCGGGCCGGACAGCCTCGGCCGGGTCTACCACCAGCCCCCGTTCCCGCACGTCAGCCCAGCCGTGCAGCGGATCGAGCCGCTGTTCGTCGCCGCGATCGCCCGCGTCGCCGAGGCGGTGGTGTCCGAGTGAGCCAGCTCATCGACGACATCCACCAGGCGATTGGCGGCGTGCTCCGGGCACACGGTGCCGGGCTGCTGTCGAGGGCCGTACTCGTACTCGAGGTCGTGGACGAAGACACCGGGGAACTGGGCCTGTTCATGGAGGTCTCCCCGCCCGAGATGCCGGTGTGGGACCGGGCGGGGATGCTGCGGTACTGCGATCTCGACTTGGCGGGGCAGATCACAGCGAACCGGATCGAAGAAGCCGAAGCCGAAGAGGACGAGGAGGACGAGTAGATGCCGGTGCAGGGACGCGTCGTGTCGACGGCCCTTCGGGACGCGCTCGCCGCAGCGACCGGCCGTAGCTGCGGGTACGAGGCGCCGCCGGTCGCGGCGGACAAGCCCACCGGAAACACAATCCCGTACACGGTGTTGTATCCGCTGGGCGGGACCGCTTCCGGGCCTCCGTTCGGTGACCAGGCTGGTGACGGCCGCCTGCTGTACCAGGTCACGTCGGTGGCCTCGACCGGCGAACAGGCAGAGTGGATGGCCGACAAGGTGCGCAGCGCGATCGTCGGCACCGGCCCGAAGGGCGGCTTCGCGACGCCGATCACCCCGGCCGGGCACACCGTCATCGCCCGGGAGATCGACAAGGAAGACGGCCAGGTCGTCGCCAACGGCGTATACAGTTACGTATCGCGGTTCATCCTGCACGTCAGCACACCTGACAGCTGATCCGCCCCGCCGCCGACTTCGGCGGCGAGCTCACCGTGGAGACCCAGCACGGACGCCCGGCCACCGGCACGGGCCGACTCCCTTCCGCTACCCGACCGTGGGTGGCGTGACCAGGGGACGGGTCTCCGGTGGCGCTACTGCTCCGGGTGATCACGCCCCGGAAATGCGAGTCAGCGTGGCAAGCACGCAGCAGCGGTACATGCGCCGCGGCATCACCCGGATCATCTTCCTGAAGACGATCGCGGCGGCAACGAACATCCCGACCCGGCAGGAGCTGACCGCCGGCACCGACCTGTCGCGCCAGGTATCCGACATCGAAGGCTGGAGCCTCGAAAACTCGCCGATCGAAACCCCGGACCTGGGCGCCAAGTTCAGCACGAGCATCCCCGGCGAGGATAAGGCCGCGAACTCCAGCCTCACCTTCTACGAGGACCTGACCAGCGACGCCATCGAGACCCTGCTTTCGAAGGACACCGTCGGCTACGTCTGCATCCTCCGCAAGGGCGACGTCCCGGCTTCGAAGTCCCTCGACATCTTCCCGGTGCGGGTCGGCTCCCGCGCGCCGAGCTACAGCACCGGCGCCGAACCGGCGAAGTTCAAGGTCTCGTTCAGCATCTCCGACCTGCCGACCCTGGACGCGCCGGTCCCGGCCGCCGCCGCAGGCTGAGGGGGCAGGCGATGACGACCACCACGACCACAACGGTCGAACCGCCGGCGCAGGCAGTCGCCAAGGACGCGCACTGGCGGGCCAAGATGGCCCGGCTCCGGGCACGTTCGCTGCCGGAGCGAACCGTGTCCGTCTGCGACGACGATGCGGCGACGGCGGCCGTGTCGGACGCGCAGATGCAGTTGGCGCGGGCCCGCGCGGCGGCGCGCACCGCTGCCGCGGGGCAGGGCGTCGACGACACCGAGGTGGACGCTTTCACGGAGGCGCACCCCCAGGTCGTCATCGCCCGCTCGGTCCTCGCAACGGCTCAACAGGCCCTCGCCGACGCCACCGTGCAGCTGACGTTCCGGGCGCTGCCCCGCCCGGCCTGGGAGGCGCTGCTTCGCGAGCACGCGCCGACGGAGGAGCAGGCCGACCGCGGCATGGAGTACAACATCGAGACGTTCCCCGCCTCGTTGATCGCCGCGTCCCACGTCGAGCGGGATGACACCGGCGCCGAGGTCGAGGGCATGACCGTTGAGGACGCCCAGTCCCTGCTGGACGAGTGGTCGGACGGCGACGCCAAGGTGCTGTTCACCGCGGCGCTGGCCATCAACCAGACCCTGCGGGTTGACCTGGGAAAAGGCTAGAGGCCGACCCGCAGCTTCGCGCGGAGATGGATCTGTGCGAGACCTACCGGATCCCGCACTCGCAGCTGATGGGCGCGAGTGCAGGCGGCCGGTGGACCGCACTGGACCGGGCGAAGGCGATGGCGTGGGCCGCGTGGAAGGCGGCCGTGTGTGACGGGTGCGGCACTCGGCCACAGGAGTGGGACGAGCAGCAGGGCGGCGACCGGTACGCCTACGTGGCGCAGACCAGCCGTTGCATCGGCTGCGAGCTGATCGAGATGGAGTCGGAGCAGGTCCCCGAGGGGGCCGAGGGGCGCGGGGTGCGCATCGGGCTGATCAAGCAGTCCAGTTAGGAGCAGCCGGGTGTCCGGCGCCTACACCCTGTACGTCCAGCTACAGGCCTCGTTCCCCCAGCTCACCGCCGGGCTGCGCGGCGGCGCGCAGCAACTGCGGCAGTTCGACGGCCAGCTCGCCGCAACCCGCGGCGAGCTGGAACGCGTCGAGGAGGCCGCTGCCCGTCTTGGCCGTGCCCAGGTCGTCGCCGCGGAGCAGGCCGCGGTCTCCCAAGTGGCTGTCCGGGAGGCCACCGAACGCTCCGCCGCCGCGCAGCAGACCGCGACCGCGGCCGCCGAGCGTGCCGGCCGCGCCCAGGTGGTGGCGTCCCAGGCCGCCGCCAGGGCGGAGGCGGAGCACGCGGCGGCGATCGAGGCGAGCACCCGGGCGACCCGCGCCCAGGAAGTCGCCCAGACTATGGCCGCCCGAGCGCAGGCCACCACCGGCGCGGGCGCCGTCGCCGCGCAGCGCACCGCCGAAGCAGCTTCCGCCTCCGCTGACCGAGCGGCCGAGGCCCAGGCAGTGCAGGCGGCCCGGGCAGCCACCGCGCAGGAAGCCGCCGCGCGCGCGGCCGGGCTGGCGGAGCGGACCAGCGCCACCGCCGCGCAGGCCGGGGCCGCCGCCGCGCAGGCCCGTACCGCGCTCGCCTCCACCGAGGAGCAGGCCGCGCGGCGGGCGGCGACCGCCGCCGCCGAGGTTAGCCGGGCACAGGCCGAGGCGGCCGCCGCGTCGCAGGCTGCGACCGCCGCCCGGATCTCCGGGTGGGTCACCGGCGGGCTCGCGCTCGGCGCGGTGCTGGCCGCCGGCGCAGTCGGGGCCATCCGGCTGGAGAAAGAGATGGCCAATGTCTTGACCATCTCCGAGCAGATCGACGGCCGGAACGTCGCGGCGTTCACCGACCAGATCGTTCGCCTCAGCACTGAACTGCCTCAGACCGCAACGCAGTTGGCGCAGGGTCTCTACCAGATCGTCAGCACGGGCTTCGATGGCGCCGAGGCCATGGGCATCTTGGAGGTGGCCGCGAAGGGCGCCTCGGCCGGCCTGACGACCACCGAGACGTCGGCGACGGCTCTGTTGGGCGTGCTCAAGGCCTACGGCATGCCCGCCAGCCAGGCCGCGTCCGTCATGGACATCATGTTCCAGACGGTCAACAAGGGCGTCATTAGCTTCTCGGAACTGGCCCAGCAGCTGGGCGACGTCGTGCCCATGGCCGCAGCCGCAGGCATCAGCTTCGAGGACATGTCGTCTGCCCTCGCCGCGATCACGCTCGCGGGCATCCCCGCGGCCGAGTCCGCGACTGCGCTGAACATGCTGATGACTCGGCTCATGCGGCCCACGAAGGAACTCGCCCAGCTGTTCCGGGATATGGGCTACGAGTCGTCGGCGTCGGCGGTTGCGCAGGACGGCCTCTACACCGTCATGTCCAAGGTGAACGCGGTGACGCACGGGCAGGCGGAGGCAACGGTCACGCTGTTCAAGGACATCAGGGCTTCCAGAGCGGCGTTGGCTCTGGCCGCCGCTGACGGTCGCAACTACGCGGACAGCTACGAGGCGATCGCCATCGCCGTGAACCGGGCGGACGCGACGCAGAAGGCGTACGCGCTTCAGATGGACACCGTGTCCGGCCAGTGGGACCTGTTCAAGAACAGGGCGTCGGCGCTCGGCATGGACATCGCCCGCGTTCTCCTGCCAGTCCTCCAGGAACTCTCCCAGGACGCGTCGATCCTGGTGAACACCATCGGCAGTCTCCCACCAGGCGTGAAGGAGGTGATCGGCGTCCTCCTGGCGCTGTCCGCCGTCGCGATGGTCACCCGCGCAGGAGTCGCCCAACTCAGCACGCAGTTCACTGCGTTCCGCACCGCCGTCACCGAATTCCGGGCCGGCGGAGCCCTCATGCCTGCGCTCCTGAGCGGCACCAGCCTGGCCGTCACCGGCCTCACCGGCGTCCTCGCCCTCGGCGTCCTCGGCTACGCCGCCTACTCGGCGTCGAAGGCCAAGGCCGCTGCCGTCACCAACGACCTCACCCAGGCGCTGCGGCAGGAACGCGAGCAGCACGACGTCGGCGCGGGCATGCGCGCGCTGGCCGAGTCTCTCGTCGGCTCGGACGACATGAAGAAGTTCAAGGACGCAGGCCTGGAACTCAGCGAGGTCATCGACGGCCTCATCAGCGGCGGCGACAAGCTTGCCGCCCTCAACGACAAGATCGACCTCGCCAAGGCCAAGTCCTGGAACCCCGAGCTCGGGGGCTTCGACGCGAGCTTCGACGAGACGAAGAAGATCCTCTCCGAGCGCGCCAAGTCGTGGAACGACGCGATCAAGGCAGACGCCGAACGCGCCACCGCGATGGACATCGTCAACGCCAAGGTCAAGGGCGCCGTGCAGGCGAACCTGGAGGCGTGGTCGCCGTCGATGTCGCTGCCGGTCGACAAGAACGGCAACCCGAAGTGGACCGACGAGATGAAGAACATGGCCAAGGCCATGGCCGCCATCGTCGAGCCCGCCGACGCCTGGAAGGCAGCCCAGGACCGGGTCGCGTCCTCGACCCGCGCCGGCGCGCTGCAGCTCGACCTCGCCAAGACCTCCCTGTCCGGCTACATCAAGGCCCTCAAGGACCAGGCCCAGGAGCAGCGAGGCTTCCAGGCCGACCTGAACGAGCTCACCGCTCGCGGGTACGGCCCGCTCGCCGAGCACTTCGGGAAGCTCGGAGACGCCAGCGCCCAGATGGTTCATCAGCTTGTGGGGAACCTGCGCGCGGGGAAGACCGGCGCAGCACAGGAGTTGGCCGCTCTCACGCAGGTCACCAAGGCCGGGCTCAACGACTACATGGCGGAGATGCGCCGCCAGCTCCAGTCCCAGAGGGACTTCCAGAAGAACCTGTCCGAGCTCGCGGTGCAGGGGCGGCTGGACCTGGCCGACCACTTCACCAAGCTGGGCATCTCCAGCTCGGGGATGCTTGCCGAGCTGGTCGGCCAGCTCAAGGGCGGGCAGACGCAGGTCGCCGACGAGCTGGAGAAGATCGTCTCCGAGGGCACCGCCCGCTCGACCAACGCCTACCGGGCTGGCCTGGAGCAGGTCCCGCAGATCGCCGCGAAGTACGGTGCCGACACCGCCCGGGCGTGGGCGTCAGCCGCCGAGACCGACGACGTCGCTGCGTTCGGCCGCCTCATGCAGCAGATGGCCGTCACCGACATGTCCAAGGCGGCGAAGGCAGGTGCGGAGGCCTCCGGCAAGGAGCTGTCGTCCGGCCTCGACCTGGTGACGCAGATTGCCCAGGCCAAGGGCCTCGACTCGGCGAAGGCGTTCTCCGCCGCCCTGCTCGCCGGGGACATCAACCAGGCCATGGACATCATCAAGAGCATCTGGGGCAGCAAACAGCCGATCGACGCGCCGGACCTGACCGCGGTCATCGGCGCGTTCAAGAACGCCGGGTCGTCGGCGAACGCCGAGTGGTCGGCGATGCTGACGCTGATCGCGCAGGTCAGCCAGACCAAGGGTGCCGCCGCTGCGCAGGCCCTCACCAAGGCGCTGCTGTCCGGCGACATGGCGGCCGTCGAGGCGCAGCTGAACAGCATCGGCGTGTCGGTGAAGAACATCCCCGGGTCGAAGACGATCAACGTGTCCGTCAACGCGCCGTCCCGCATCGACGTGCCCGTGATCCTCACCCCGAAGGGCGCGGCCGGCTTCAACGGCGGCGCCTGGGATTCGCCTTTCGCCGCGCCCAAGGCGAACGGCGGAATCATGGAGTTCTACGCCAACGGCGGCATCCGGGATGGCCGCCTGCGGGCGCCGCGCGGCCCGGAGAACCACATCGCGGAGATCGTCCCCGCCGGCACCTGGCGCGTTTTCGGTGAGCCGGAGACTTTGGGCGAGAGCTACATCCCCCTCGCCCCGGCCAAGCGCGCCCGCAGCAAGGCGATCCTGGAGGAGACCGCGCGGCGCTTCGGCGGGACCGTCTTGTACGGCGACGCGGGAAGGCTCCACCTCGCTGACGGCGGGATCGTCGCCACAACCCGCAGCACGGCACCGGCCCGACCGGCCCCCGCGAAACTCGTCCCCGCCCGCAATGGCGCCACGACCGTGATCGTGCGCGACGCCGCAGCCCCGGCGCCGCTGGTCGGCTCGATGCCCATCACCGTCACCGGCAGCGGCGTCACGGGCGAGCAGGTCGCCGACGCCGTGATGCGCCGCCTGCGCCACATCCAGCGGGGAGGGCGCGCCTGATGGCCACCGACACCACCCTGCTGGCCGACTGGCAGATCGACCTCGGCGACGTCCTGATCGGGCACGGCACCACGGTGCTCATCGACGACATCGAGGGCATCGGCACCCCGGACAAGCGCACCGGGGACCGGCCGATCCCCGGGGAGGACGGCAACTACCCCGGCCGGGACACCCTCGCGCCGCGAACCGTGCGCATCACGGCCGGCATCCGCACCCCCGGCGACCCGGCTGCGGCGTTCGACCAGCTCGCCGCCCTGGAACGAGCGGCGGACACGCAGGTGCGCCTCACCCCGGGTGCCACCGACGTGCTGCGCATCCGCAGGCCCGGCCAGCCGGTGCGACGCCAGTACGGGCGGCTGCTCAGCGTCCAAGCCGTCAGCCTCGCCCGCGCCGTCCACGGCTGGATCCCGATCCACATCACCTACCTGGGCCTGGATCCGGCGTGGTACGCCGACACCCCGTCCGGCCTGAACCTGGGACTGGACGTGTCGGCGCAGCGCGGAGGAGGCTTCACGGCGCCGCTGCGCGCCCCGATGACCACCGGCGCCGCCGACCCGAAGTCCCGGCCCGGCTGGGCCATCAACACCGGCAACCGGCCGACCTGGCCAACGGTGCGCATCACCGGCCCCGTCGTCAACCCGCGCATGTGGATCGACGGATTCCCCGACGCCGTACTGGACCTCGCCGTCGTCCTCGGCGACGGCGAGACCCTCGACATCGAGACCCGGCCCGGCACCCGCACCGTGATCCGCAACGGCCAGGGCTCCGCCGCCGGCACCCTCACCCGCGCGAGCCGCCTCGACCAGTTCCAGATCCCGCCCGGCCGCTCCGAAGTCCGGTGGACGGCGCAGGACGCCACCGGCACCTCCCGCCTGGCCCTCACCTGGCGCGACGCATCCTCCTCCCTCTGACCCGGCCCGACCATACGCAAGGAAGCACGACACGATGACGCTCATCCAGCCGCCCCTGATGGTCACCGGCGGAACCCACCCCGCCCGCGCCCTGCGCATGATGGTGCGGGACCTCTCCCGCGGCTCCCAGGGGATCACCGAGGGCGGAGACCTCAAGGTCCGCGCCACCGCGACCCCCGGCCCCGGAGTGCGGGTCGGCAACGGCTCCGCGATCATCCGAGGAGGCACCTGGGGCCAGGGCTCCTACACCCAGTACAACAGCGGCGACCACCTGGTGCCGATCGCGCCGACCGGCGGCACAGGCCGAACCGACCTCGTGTGCCTGCGCGTTGAGGACCCGGAGTACGAGGGCTCCCGCAATCCGGCGACGGAGGACATCGGGTACTTCCACGTCATCCCCGGCATACCGGCGAACCAGAGCGCGCCGCCACCCGGCATGACCGCGATCCCGCTGGCCCGCATCACCCTGCCGCCCAACTGCCAGACGGTCACCGACGCGATGATCACCGACCTGCGACAGGTCGCCAACCCCAGGCGAGAGCGCCGCATCCGCACCATCGGCGGCTTCGGGTACGCGCCGATCGGCGGCCAGGTCGGCGTGTGGCAGGACAACTGGCCGTCCGGCGCCCGGGTCTCCTTCGACGTGCCCACCTGGGCCACCCAGGCCTCCGTCGTCACCAGCCTCCACGGCCTACGCATCTCCGGGGCGATCTTCGCCGGCTTCCGGCAGGTCATCGCCGAGGTCATCGGCAACGAAGCGCAGATGGACACCGACGCCGTGTCCGGCTGGTCCCGCGTCGACATCTCCATGGTCGACACGTTCTGGTGGAAGGCGGAGCAGCGCGGCACCACCCAGACCCTCACCGTGCAGGCCGGCTGGTACGCCCCGCCGAACGGCAACATCGACGTCAACGGCAACACCACCATGCACACCGACGTCGACTTCGTCGAAGGCGTCTACTGATGGCCCCGGCGTACCGCTACTTCACCACCGACGCCCTCACCGGCGAGGTCCTGGCCCATGACCTGCCGCTGTCCGGCGTCTCCTACGGCCCCGAGCGCAACGGACCCGGCCAGCTGCGCGGAGTCCTCGAACCACGGTGGGCGCACCTCGCGCCCAGCCAGGCCGAAGCTGGCACGGTGCTGCTGTGGGCCGAGCGCGACCAGCGCCTCATGTGGGGCGGCCTGATCTGGCACTCCAAGCCCGAAGGCGACCAGCTCCCGATCGAGGCAGCAGGGTTCAGCTCCTACCCGACCAAGCGGTTCGACCTGCACGGCAACCTCGGCGGCCGCGGCCCCTACCCCGGCGTCGACCCGTGCAAGGTGATCGCCGACGCGTGGGCGTACCTGCAAGAGCAGCCTGACGGCGACCTCGGCGTGCACGTCGACCTGCCGCCCGGCGGCTGCCCGGCCCGCCTCGGCAACGCTGAGCACCCGTACACCACCAAGGAGTGGGAGGCGCCTGCGATCTCCGGGGTGATCCGGGACGCCACCGCGCTGGACGGCGGCCCGGAGTGGACCGAGGCCGTCGCCTGGGAGGGGGAACGGCCCGGCCGGCGCATCGTCGTCGCCTGGCCGCGCCTGGGCACCCGCCGCGAAGACCTCTACTTCGCCTCCGGCGTCAACATCGCGGAACCGACGCCGGTCACCAGCAGCGCCGACGACTACGCGCAGGTCGTCATCGCCCTCGGCGCCGGCGACGGCTCGGCGAAGGTCCGCGCCACCGACGCGGTCCGGGACGGACGGCTGCGCCTGGAACACGTCCTCGACCGGCCCTCCGTCACCGACCCCGCCACCCTCGCCCAGATCGCCCGCACCGAGCGAGCCCGCCGCCAACAGCCCGCCACCGTCGACGAGATCACCGTCGTCGACCACCCCGCCGCACCGATCGGCTCCTGGCAGGTGGGCGACGACGTCCAGGTCTCCATCCACGACCAGTGGGCCGACTTCGATGGCTGGTGCCGCATCACCGCGTGGACGCTGCACCCCGCCGAAGGCGACAAGCCCGAAACCGCCACGCTGCGCCTCGACCGCCCCTACACCACCGGAGCCTGACCATGCCCAACCCGCTCGACGAACTCGCCACCCGCATAGCCGCCCTGGAGGTGGCGCTGCCCGAACTGTCCCGCGCCTCCCGGCTCTCCCACAGCAGCATCGACGACGGCGCGCTGACCGTCACCTCCGGCGGCAAACTGCGCGCCATCATCGGGCAGCAGCCCGACGGCACCACCGGCATCACCGCCGTCAACGGGCCCATCCCGCCCACCCCGTCCGCGCCGACCGCAACGCCGACCCTCGGCGGCGTCCGCGTCACCTGGGACGGGAAGTTCGTCGCCGGTGTGCCGAGCCCGCTCGACCTCGCCCGCATCGAGGTACACGCCGCAACCAGCAGCGGCTTCGTCCCGTCGCCCGCCACCCTGGTCACCACCATCGACACCCCGCAGGGCGGCACGGTCACCGTCGCCACCAGCGTCCCGGTGTGGGTCGCCCTGGTGGCGCGCACCACCTCTGGGAAGGCATCGGGACCGTCCGCGACGGTGTCCTCAGGGCCCGCGCCGGTCGTCGCGCAGGAGGTCCTCGCCGGGATCGTCGGTGAACTCCAGCTCGCGGCCGGTGCCGTGACCGCCGCGAAGGTCGCTACGGCCGCGATCGACGGCCGCGCGATCGCCGACGCCGCGATCACCGCAACCAAGATCGGCCAGGCCGCCGTCACCGCGGGGAAGATCGCTCAGGACGCGGTCACCACCGGTACTGTCGCCGTCGACGCCATCACCGCGCGGGAGATCGCCGCCGGATCGGTCACCGCCTCCGAGCTGGCAGCCGGTTCGGTCACCACCGCTGCCCTGACCGCGGGTGCTGTGACCGCGGGACAGCTCGCGGCCGGTGCCGTGACCACGGACAAGCTCGCAGCGGCGGCCGTTGCCGCAGGCAAGCTGGCTGCGGACGCGGTGACGGCCGGGACGATCGCGGCCGGGGCCGTCACAGGGCGGGAGATCCGGGCGCAGTCCATCACCGCCGACAAGATCGCCGTCAACTCCATCACGGCCGGACAGCTCGCCGCCGGTGCCGTTACCGCTACGGCCCTGAGCGCCGGTGCGATCGACGGGATGGAGATCACCGGGACCACCGTCCAGACCGCGCGCAGCGGTGCCCGCGTCAAGATCAGCCCCGCACCCGGCCTGTTCGGCAACAGGCCAACGGTGTTGATGTACGCAGGACTTGGGAACGAGACCGAACCCGGCGGGCTCATCCTCAACACCCTCGGCAGCCTGGTGATCAAGCCACCGAAGTTCGGCTCGGGGTCGCCGTCTGCGATCACGATCGGCTCGGCCTCCGACCAGAACGACATCTCTCTGCGCACACCACGGATGTCCGTGCTCATGTCCGAGCTGTTCGACGGCGTCAGCATCAACGTGAAGTCGGCGGACGGCACCCGCCAGCAGAGCTTCGACTTCGGAGATCGTGAGCTGTCAGTCGGAGACTGGCAGGACCTGACGTTCGCCACCGGGGTGGGTAACTTCGGGTGGCGGCCCGTGCAGTACCGGAAGATGCCGGACGGCACCTGCGTTCTCCGCGGCCTTGCCGCCATCCCCGGGAACTTCCCGAACGGTGGGACGATCGGCACGATCGACGATGCGGATTGTCGTCCGAGCGTCATTGAGGTGTTCCGAGCCGACAACGAGTCCACAGCCCGGGCGAACGTGTTCATCAACCCCGACGGCCGCGTCCAGATCAAGAACGCCACCGGCGGTCTGGGGGGCTGGATCAGCTTCGGGCACACCCGCTGGTTCACCGATTGACCTAACCGCGGGCTGTGTTCCCTCCCGCCCAGCGTTCAGCAACTCGGAAGTCTGGAACCCGACGGGGTCGTTCGGGCCCGACACCCTCAGGTGCCGGGCCCACCGGTTCCGCTTATGCGCGACGCCCGCCAGGACGTCGCCGGTTCACGATCCGGCGCCGACGGAGCACGCGAACATCCTGCTCCGCGCTTCGATCATCTGACGGAACACGCAGCTGGACCCGGAGTGCAGCCTGACGTCGGATGGCCACACGGTGCAGGTGCGAGACGCGCTGGGAGCGTTGCCGTACAACCAGAACCGTCTGCGGAGACGTGCCTCGACGACGCACCAATCGCTGGCCGACGGCCTCCGCAGCGATATGGCCGACGGTGCTGGTGAGAGCGTCGCAGAGAAGGGCGATGAAAAAGTGAATCAATTTGGATCTCCAATCGTTCGTCGGTTTGGAGACCCGTGCGAGAAGCCGCTATGCGGCCAATCGATACCTGGCAACCCCGCACGGGCCTGGTAGGCCAGGCCGTAGGGGCCGAGAGGGGGCGAAGGTACTGCGGCGCTGCGGGCAGCAGGTCGTCGCCAGCGGCAGGACCAGCGGCGAGCAGGACCGTGCTGGACCGGCGGAACTTCCGGAGCCGAGGCGGGCCTTGCGCGAGCGCGCCATAAGAACCATGCCGGAAGCGGAGCAGTGCAGCCACATGTCGGGCACGAGTCGGACCTTGCACGAGCGTGCCACGCGTGCCGTGCCGCAAGCGGAGCAGCGCAGCCACATCCCAGGCACGATTCGGGTGAGGACCTCTTGCGCCGCCCGCTCCGCCTCGGCAACCGCGCGGCGGTAACGGACGATCGGACGGAGCCAGACCGCCTCGGCAAGTACGCGGCGGTAGCGGACGGTCGCTTCGAGGCGGACCACCTTCGCCCAGTCGTTCACATCGAACCGACGCAGAACCGACAGCCGTGCACTGGTCTTGCCCGAGCCGGAAGCCCTGTATGTGGTCCAGGCGGGGCGCGTGAGCTGGTCGGTGATCTGCATGGCGCCGACGTTAGTAGGACTGCATCGGCTGCCGGTCGGCTCTTCATGCGTACGGGCGATGTTATGGCGGTTCCTCAGCGGATTCCTGCTCCCGTGTGGTAGGCCGTACGATGGTTCCCGGCGCGGGGGCGCCACGTTGGAGCACGCCGTGAGTACCCCGCCGACTTCCGAGCCCACCCTCTGGGAGCTCCAGCGCGCACTTCTCCAGATGCGGGAGGACCAGCGCGACGGCATCGCCGGGCTCCGGGACGATCTGCGTGCTGACCTCCAGGTCCTGGCCGGCCGGATCGAGCAGGCTGTGACCAAGGACGTCTACCTTGCAGACCAGCGGCTGACGGACCAGCGGCTCGGCGTGCTGGAACGAGACCTCGCTTCCGAGGTGCGCGCCAGGGAAGCGGCGGAGGCCGAGGCAGTGACCGCCCGGCGGTGGCTGATCGGCGCGTTCATCGCCCCGATCGTCGTCGCCGCACTTCAGCTGTGGCTGATGTCCAAGGGCACCAGCCCGTAGGCGGCAAGCTCAGCAGCTCGCTCTACAGCACCACCAATGCAGGCGCGGGGGAGAAGCAGGAACGCGCATGCAGCTCGTGACCCGGGACCAGCTCGGCTGGCCCGCGTCCGCCGCGCCCGACCAGGCATCGACCCAGGGCGTGAAGATCCACTACGAGGGCACGTACGTAGACCCGGGCCTCCTCACCGACCACAACCAGTGCGTCCGGGAGGTCAAGGCGATCCGGGCGAGCCACCTTGGCAACACCGCCGAGAACTACTCGGACGTCGCCTACAACTACCTCGCCTGTCCCCACGGTTACCTCTTCGAGGGCCGCGGCCTGGGCAAGCGGACGGGCGCCAACGGCTCCCAGCCGCTGAACCGGGCGCACTACGCGGTGTGCGCCCTCGTCGGCAGCGAGGGTCTGACCGAGCCGAACGACGCCATGCTGAACGCTCTGCGCGACGGCATCGAGCTGCTCCAGGCTCACGGCGCCGGGGGCGAGATCAAGGGCCACCGGGACGGGTACGCCACCTCGTGCCCCGGCGATGCCTTGTATCGCTGGGTGCAGGCCGGCGCGCCCCGTCCGGGGGGCGGCACCGCGACGCCCCCGCCCGAGCCGCCCGCGGTCCAGCCCGCCCGCTACCAGGTCACGATCGACGGCCGGACCTACGGATACGGGGCCTATGGCGACCAGGTCACCCAGGTCGGCGATGCCCTGGTGGCGAACGGGTTCTCCAGCCACTACGAGTCCGGGCCCGGGCCTCGCTGGACCGACGCGGACACCCTCAACTACGCCGACTACCAGCGCAGTCTGGGCCTGACCGGGTCGGCCGCAGACGGCGTCCCCGGCCCGGACTCGCTGCACCGCCTGCTCGGCCACCCGTCCGGCCCGCCGCCGTTCCCCGGCACCGAGTTCTTCGGTCCCGGCCAGAGCAACGACTACGTCCGCCAGCTCGGCGAACGCCTGGTCGCCAAGGGCTTCGGCGACGCGTACTCGGTCGGCCCGGGCCCGACCTGGGGCGAGGCGGACCGCCGCAACTGCGCCGCGTTCCAGCGCGCGCAGGGCTGGAGCGGCAACAGCGCCGACGGCTACCCCGGCCCCGAGACGTGGAAGCGCCTGTGGTCGTGACCAACACCTCTGCTGCTACAAGGAGTTCTGTGAACCTGTACGTCTCCGCGATCCGCACCGGCGTGCCCGCGCTGGTCGGCTGGCTCATCGCGCTCGCCTCCTCCTGGGGCCTGGACCTCGACGCGGGCGCACTGTCCGGGGTCCTGACGCCGATCGCGGTATTCGTCTACTACGCGATCTTCCGGCTCGCCGAGGAGCACATCAGCCCGCAGTTCGGCTGGCTACTCGGCTACGCCCGCCCGCCGGCGTACGCTCCGGCGAAGGCACAGCTCCCGTCGTAGCCACGATCTGTCCGTGCTGCCGTGCGCCAGCGACCAGTTGGCGATCGTCGGACCGACCGGGCGAGGGCTGCGCCGCCCACGAGTAACCCTCCCCTGGCGAGCCGAAAGGGGTCCCAGGCGCAGTCCGGGTACGGGAAAGGCCCCCCACCTTGCGGTGGGGGGCCTGACCTCTTGGAGGCCATCAGGCTATCAGGGTGTCGCCCAAGAGCCCAGACTTTCCCCTCGCGCATAGAATCAAGCCGTAATCAGGCAGGTCGATGGGAAGGCGCACGACGTGATGAAGCCGCTTCTGGCGGGTAAGACCGAGTTCGGGATGGCCTACGACACGACCCCGGCGCGGGTGTCGGAGTGGATCACCCGCAAGAACCTCGACTACGCGCACGCGCTCATCGTCTCCGGTTCGCCGTACTGGCTGCTCAGCTTCGTGCGTGGCTACGGCGAGACCACCACCCGCAAGAGGGTGCTTAACGAGGGCGCCCTCCAGGCCATCGCTGAGGCGCAGCAGCCAGCGGCGTGGGCCTCCGACATCACCGCCGTGCCGCCGATCGTCGGCCAGCAGGAAGTCATGGCAATCTTCGGGCTGGAGCACGGCACGCTTGTGCAGCAGGCCCAGGAGCGCGGCACGTTCCCGCCCGGCGACTGGCACCTATCCGGCTCGCACTTGTGGCTGCTGTCCACGGTGCTCGAGGCCGCCGAGCTGATGGCCAAAGACCTGACCGCCCGGCCGTGGGCGCCGGCCGACGCTGCCCGGGCCCGACACAAGCCGCTGGAGCGCGCCTGGCAGCCCGACGAGGAGGTCGTGGCGGCGTTGCGCAACGGCGCGTACGACGGTCCCGGCTCGAAGATCCTTCCCCGCGGGCGCGCTGCGAAGAAGATCACCGAAGGGTAACGGACGCTGGACGCACCGTAAGGAAGCGTATAGAATAAAGACATAAGGCGAGAGGGTCCCGCCGGATGGAGAGTCGTGCCAACTGCTCGTCGCCGAGCGGGCCGAGGCGAGCGCGGCCCGCCGTCCCACTGTCGCGGAAGCTTCCTTCGGGATGTGATCGCGGGCGGCGGCGGCGGGCCGCATTGTGCTCGGCTGTCGCGATACGCCTTGATCGAAAGCGCACCCTAGGGCAAAGATAGGGGGCAACTTAACGATAGGTTTCTGTCTTCTGAGGGGGGATGGTCATGTCCGACGCTGCCCAGCCGCATCTGCCGGGACTGGAGGACATCGAGCAACTGGTCTACCCGGACCACGAGCCGAACACCTCCATCCAGATCCGGTTCGAGGCCTTCCATGCCTCCAACCCCTGGGTGCTGCGCGAGCTGGAACGTCGGACCGCCGACTGCGTCGGCAACGGCTGGAAGCGCATCAGCATCGGGATGCTCTTCGAGCTCCTGCGCTACCGCTATGGCCAGGCCACCCGCGGCGACGAGTTCCGCCTCAACAACAACTGGCGTAGCCGCTACGTGCGGCTGCTCCTGGAGCGGCACCCCGAGTGGGAGCCGCTGTTCGAAACGCGCGCCCTGCGCGCGGCCTGACACCGACACGACCTCTTGGAGAGAGACCCGTGCCACCCAAGATCAAAAGCAGGAAGCCCACCGGCATCGTCCCGTGGCCGCTCGTCCTCATCGAAGGCGAGGAGGGCGCGGGCAAAACTTATGGAGCCGCCCTGTTCAGCGGCTCCGAGAAGATCGGCCAGATGTACTGGATCGACCTCGACGAGGGCTCCGCCGACGAGTACGCGGCCCTGCCAGACGCTCGGTACCTGATCATCGAACACGACGGCACCTACCGGGACATCTACGAACAGATCGAGGCCGTCTTCCACGAGGCCCGGCGAGCTGCGCTCGCGAAGGAGAAGCCGGTCGTCCTGACGATCGACTCGGTGAGCGCACTATGGCGCATGCTCACCGCGTGGACGCACGAACGGGCACGGCGAACCAAGAAGAACTCGCGCATCCTCGCCGAAGACCCGGATGCCGCCATCGACATCACCATGAACCTGTGGAACGACGCGGTCGAACGGTGGACCACCGTCCTCCACCTGCTCAAGACCTTCCCCGGCATCGTCGTCATCCTCGCCCGCGGCAAGCAGGTCAGCTCGGTCGACGAGAACGGCAACCCGATCACCGGCCGCAAGGAGTGGAAGGTGGTCGGCCACAAGGACCTCGTCTTCGACGCCTCGGTGTGCGTACGGATGCGACGCGGAGAAGACCCCGAGCTGGTCAAGATCCGCTCCCTGCGCATGCAGGTCAACCCCCGCCGGCCGCTCCAGCTCCCCGACTTCACGATCGAGGACCTGATCTTCAACAAGATGGGCTGCTCCATCGCCTCCCAGCCCCGGGACATCCCTGAACTCACCGCCGACCGCACCCGGCCGTGGCTTGCGAAGGTCGAGGCCGCGAAGGAGAAGGAGACACTCCAGGAACTCTGGCGCGAGGTCCACCCCGACAAGTCCGGGCTCAGCGAACAGGAAGCCCACACCGTGGCCGCCGCGATCCGCCGCCGCGTCGCCAAACTCGCCGAACCCGCGCGCGAGCTCGACGACCAGCCGCAGAGCGACGCCGACAAACTGCGTGCCGCCGCACAGGCCGCCGCGGACGCGGAGTCCGCCGACGCTGAGTTCGCCGCCGCCTGACCGGGCCGATCGCCCAACTGCACCAGACCTCTTGGAGAAGAGAACCCCCATGTCCGTCACCACCCTTACCGGTGTGCCGTCCATCTGGACCGCCGCTGACGCGGCCGACGCGCGCCGGCCACGCTCCCAGCAGACCCAACTCGGCGCCAGCGACACCGTCTGCGAACGCCGCGCCGCCTACAAGCACCACGGCCACCCGCCCACCGACCACGTCCACAGCCCGGCCGCGATCCTCGGCACCTACACGCACACCGGGCTGACCACCGCCGCCAAGCAGGAGTTCAACTGGCTCGTCGAACGCAAGGTCGCCGACGCCCAGGTGCGCGGCAGCATCGACATCGTCCAGCTCGACGCCCCCACCGCCCGAAAGCTCCCCTCCCGGCTTCGCCCGCTCATCCCGGCCGAAGCCGTCACGGTGGAGGACATCAAGACCAAGTCCACATGGCTGTGGGACAACGTCCTGCGCTACGGCGCCACCGACGCCGAACTGCGCCAAGTCCACCTCTACGCCGACCTGCTGCGCACCGCCGGGTTCGAGGACCGCAAGGGACAGCGGGTCATCGCCCGGCTCGGGCCCGTACCGGTCGAGCGGATCCGCCTGCGGTTCATCAACCGCGACAACGGCGCCGAGCACGTCCAGGAGATCGACTACGACCCGGCACGCGCCGAGGAGGCCCGCTGGTGGCTTGAGCGCGTCGCCGAGACCAGCAGCCCGGAGGAGGCCCGGCGAGACTTCAACGGGCCCGGCCTGGACGCCGTTTGCGACTTCTGCCCGTTCGCCACCGCCTGCTGGGGCATCCCCGCCCCCGGGCGCCCCGCGCAGACCACCCTCATCCACTCGGACGCTGACATCGAGGTCGCCCTCATCGACTACATCGCCGCGCACCAGCAGTGGGCACAGGCCGACCGCACCAAGAAGCTGGTCCGGAAGATGGTCGACGCCTCCCCGGAAGGTCGCTACGGCCCGAACGTCCTCAAGTGGGGAGGAGAGAACACGGTCGAGGAACCCGACCTCCCGGCGATGATCGAGCAGTTCGACGTGGCCGGGCTGGTGGTTCCGCTCAAGGCCGACCAGGACCAGATGGTCAAGCTCCTCAAGGCCGCCGGCCTGCCGGTGCCGATGCGCGAAAGCAAGCGGAAGACCTCGCGGACCATCCGGATCGTCCCCTACCGCGAGTAGCCCGCCCCCGCACGAGAGGAAACGATTCAGCACCGCCGAGGGGAAGTCGCAGCGTGTCCATCCACCTGATGATCGTCGCCAGCTACCTGGGGCCCGACGTCGTCAACCAGCCCCAGAAGCTCGCGCTGCAGAAGATCGCAGACAGCGCGGACGACGAGACGCGGCTGTCGCGGCCTGGCATGACCAGGCTGCGCGCCTTCGTCGGCGTCAGCGAGAAGCGGTGCACGACCATCGTCACTCAGCTGGTGGAGAAGGGGCTCGTGGAGCGGGTCGAGGTGGGCCGCCCGGGGAGGGCCGCGCTGTACCGGGTGTTTCCCCACGGCTCGCCGGGCATCCCGTCGACCGAAGAGCTGCGGGCCCGCCACGCGGCGGAGGACGCGGCGCCGAAGAACCCTGCGCTGGCGCGGACGGGCGTGCGCCGTGCCCGTCCGTCCGCGCCGGCCAGGACGGCCGCCGACGTGGCGGACCGAAAGGCCCGCGCGGAGGCCCCCGGCGACGGGTTCCCCGGGGGGAACCCAGAGGAACACCACGGGCAGGTTCCCCCGGGGGAACCAGTGGGTTCCGCCGGGGAAACCCAGCAGGTTTCGCAGGGGGAACCCTGTCCTTCCTCTGTTCTTCCTGACTCCTTCCTCAATCCCCCTACCCCCGCGGCTGGCGCCGCAGGGGCGACCCGCCCCGCCAACCCCGGCAAGGATCCGGACGCCCCGGCGGCCGGATGCCCCAGCCACCAGAAGCCTGCGGCGAACTGCCGGGCCTGCGGAACGAGCCCCAGGGCGCAGCGCGCCCGGCGGGATGCCGCCCGCAGGCAGGCCGACCAGGCGGAGGCCGAGCAGTTCCACCGGGAGCTGCGAGCGGAGGCGGGGGAGCGTCGCCGCAAGGCGGAACAGGGGGCCGACGCGATCAGCAAGGCGCAGGAGGCTGCGAAGGCGGCGGTGCGCCAGAGCCAGGAGAAGCGGAAGCGCACGGGCGGGCGTCGGCCGGTAACGAGTCGATGACGGATTGCCCTGCGCTTGATCACTAACAGGAGTGCGCGTAAAATTAAGACATAAGCCAGGTGGGTGACCCCGGGTCACCCACCTGGTCCGAACCGCCACCCTCACTTCTGAGATAGGTGGTAACTCAACCAGATGATGCTCACCATCAACCTCTTGGAGAAGTCGATGAAGCTGGCCCCCCTGCCCGACCACAACCTCGTCGCCGACCCGGCATGGAAGCACGTGTTCCACGCCTACAGCCACGTCGTCACCCCGCTGCGCCGACGCGGGCTGATCACCGACATGGAGATGTGCGGCGGCGAGAAGCTCATCACCGCCGAACTGCCCGACACCACCGTCCTGATGATCGGCACCGACACGGCCCTGCCGACCGACCCGCTTGACGTCAAGGGCTGGAACGTCAGCCGCCACTCCGACGACAACCCCACGATCTTCGACGTCGTCTACGACTCCACCCTCACCGGCGCGGACTGGGCGCAGCGCCAACTGCTCTCTCCGCTCTTTGTAGCTGTCGACGCCTACCTCGGGGCCCGCGACCTCCTGCCCCAGCGGCGCCCGACCCAGCCGATCGCGGTTCTGCGCCGTCAGACCACGACCACGGAAGGAGTCGCCCTCGCCCCGCACGACCGGGACTTCGTCGACCGCCGGCTCGCCGTCGCCGAGTACGTCAAGGCACACGACGAGCTCGCAGAGAACGGCTGGGCCCGCATCTACTCCCACCCCAGCAAGCAGTGGCCCACCAGTACCTGGCTGCGCGCCGACATGGTCCTGCGAATCGGCGTCGCCGACGCCGAGTTCACCACCTCGGACCGGAACCACACTCGTGGATGAGGCCCGCTGCCACTGCGTCATCGCGCACCCGGTCACCGACGAGGACCGCCAAACGCTGAACGAGGCCCTCGACTATGCCCGGTCCATCGGCGACGAGCAGGGGATCCTGCTCGCCGTCGCCCGGCTCACCACCGCCGGCTCCTGCCCGGCCCGGCGCACGGAGCAGCCGTGATCCTCCTCGGACTCATGGCCCTGAACGCCGCCGCGATCGTCACGTGGGCCGGTGTCGCGGTCGCCCACTACCGGTGGGAACGACGGGACGGCCTCTGCGCCCGCTGCCACCGGCCCCGCCACAGCAAGTAGCAACCCGCCCGGGCCCCGGCAACCGCCCGGGGGCCGGGCCCCGGCGGACCACCAACCGCGCCCCCGCGCGCCGGTCCGCCCCATCGACCTCTTGGAGAAGAGTCACATGTCCCTGACCGCCATCGACTTCTTGTGCGGCGCCGGCGGCAGCTCCACCGGCCTCGTCGAGTCCGGCATACAGCTGTTGCTCGGAGTCAACCACTGGAGCGTCGCGCTGCGCACCCACGCCGCGAACCACCCCACCGCCGACCACCTGCTCAGCGACGTCTCCGACATCCGGATGAAGTACCTGCCCAAGGCCGACATCCTCTGGGCGTCGCCGATCTGTACCGAGATCAGCCCCGCCGGCGGGCGCCGCCGTGAACCGCAGCCCGACAGCCAGCTCGCCCTGTTCGCCGAGGACGAGGACGGTTTCAAGTCCCTGCCGAAGGAAGCGTTCGAGCGCACCCGCGTCACCGCCTGGTGCGTCGTGCGCGCTGCCGAGACGCACTTGTTCAAGGCGATCGTGATTGAGAACGTCACCGAGTTCGTGACCGACTGGGCCCTGTTCAAGGTCTGGCTCAAGGCGATGGCCAGCCTCGGCTACCAGCACCAGATCGTGTCGGCGAACTCCGCGCACATCGGCGACGACACCAACCTGCCTGCCCCTCAATGGCGCGACCGGATCTACGTGATCTTCACCCCCAAGGGCGCCCGCAAGCCAAAGCTCTCACCTCGCCCGTGGGCGTTCTGCTTCCACTGCGCGGTCGACGTGAAGGCTCGTCAGAGCTGGCGGATCAAGGGCGCGCTGGCAGGGAAGTACGGATCGAGCTACGACTACCGCTGCCCGAACACCCGCTGCGGCCACGCCATCGTCGAGCCGTACGTCCGCCCGGCGGCCGCGGTCATCGACTGGAGCGACCTCGGCGCGCGGATCGGCGACCGCCGCAAGCCGCTGGCGGACACCACCATGGCGCGCATCCAGGCCGGACTGGACAGCTTCCCCCACCAGCCGAGCGCCCTGAGCCTCACCCACGGCAAGGACGGCACGGCCCGCAGCTTCGACCCGTACGCCCGGCCTCTGCCGACCAGGTCCACCAAGCAGGGCGAAGCCCTCCTCGTCCCGGTCGGAGGCTCGTGGAACACCACCGCCGCCGACCCCGGCGCCCCGTTCCGCACCCGCACCACCCGCGAGAGCGAAGCCCTCGTCACCGTGCCCGAGCCGTTCATCGTCGAGTTCCGCAACCACGCCACCACGGCCCCGATCAACGCGCCGCTGTCCGGCATCACCGCCCAAGGCAGGCACCACGGCCTGATCAGCGACGGCCGCAACGGCGTCGACCCGCACCGCAACACACTGGTCATCCCGTACCGGAAAGCTGCCGCGAAGACCGCCGGGCACCCCTTCCACACCATGACCACCCGGGCATCCGCTGCCCTCGTGCAGGCCGCGCCGGAGATCGACGACTGCTACTTCCGGATGCTCAAGCCGCGCGAACAGGCCAGCGCCCAGCGCCTTCCCGGCGACTACATCATGTTCGGCACCGACGCGGAGAAGACCATGCAGGCCGGCAACGCGGTCTCGGTCAACGCCGCCCACTGGATCGGCGCCCAGCTCCAGGAGGTGCTGTGATGACGTTCCCGGCCATCCCCCGCCGCACGCCGTTCCTGCTGCGCCTGCGCTTCCAGGTGGTCGACGACCCCGTCCCCGCGTGGGTGCTCACCGACACCCCCGACCTGCACTGCCGGCACTGCCACGGCGACGGCGGATGGCTCGGCGGCCTGCACTGGGACGCATGGATCCCCTGCATGTGCTGGGAGCCGGACTGGCAGATCCGCCTGACCCGCATCCCGCGCTTCCTCGCCGAGCGGCGCAGCCCGCTCGACCGCCGCTCCCGCCCGTGAACTTCCGCCTGGCCCGCCGCCGTCCGGCGGGCCAGGCCCCGAAAGGACCCGCCCCATGGTCTACACCGCGCTGCCGGTCACCGAGTCGTTCATCCCCGGCTGCTTCGGCAACCCGGTTTTCTCCCCGAAGGAGGGCGACTACAGCGACCGCACCGAGCTGGTGAAGCTGTGCCTGCCCGTCCTGCCGAAGTGCGGGCCCTGCCCAGTCCGCGCCCGCTGCGTCTACCAAGTCCGGCCCCGCCCGAGCAAGTTCGACGGCGTCTGCGGCGGACGCATCTGGTACCTCGGCGAAGTCGTCGCCACCCTCGACGACGCCGACGACCGCGAGCTGCCGCGCGCGCTGAGACCGCGCGATGTCTGCGGCACCCAGCAGGGCATCGACACCCACTACACCCGCGGCGAGCAGTACTGCACCCCCTGCCGCGACCTCAAGGGCAGCAGCGTCCAACTTCAGCTCATCGCCTGACACCGAAAGGCAGCGATCACATGCCCACCCCGAACAGCCTGACCGACCTCGCCACCGCCGCACTCAATGCACGGGCCGCCGCCCAGTCCACGGAGGCCAAACGGAAGTTGAAGCGAGTACTCGCCGACGTCACGACGGCCACCCGAAGCCGGTTCGGCCCCGAGGTCGCCGAACTCCTTACGTGGACCCTGACCCGCGACATCGGGGCAGGTATCACGCTGCATGCCGACCTGCCTGACACCCCCGGCTGGTACCTGCTCTGGAGTGCCGGGGACAACGTCTTCTCGCTCATTCGCCCGTGCCCGCTCGGAGATCACGAAGACCCGATCCGCGACCTGGCCGACCTCGGCGAGCACCTCCACGACTTGCGCACCGGCCACTGAACCGGCACGACCCCCAACCACCCTTCAGGAGCCAGACAGTGACCAACGAGCCGACCTTCTCCGAGATCGCGACCCGCGCGCTTGTCGAGAAGCGGGCGAAGCCCCGGGGGCCGATCAGCCCCGAGGCGCAAGCCGCCATACGCGGCCGCGAACGCATCGAGAAGCACAAGGAGGAACAGCGGACGAGCCCCAGCTACGCCGAACGCGCGGCGGCCCGCGCTGACGAAGCCGCCCAAAGCGCCTTCGGGATCACCGCAGCCAAGCACCTGATCTGGAAGGCGGATCCCACCGGCCAAGACGGCCTCGATGCAGCGTTCGCCGACATCCCAGGCGTCTCGGGCTACCGCCTCCACTTCAGCGGTGTCGACGAACAGTACGCGTTCGTACTCCACCGCCCCTGCGCGGAAGGCGGCCACCGCGATCTCGTGTACGGCATGTCCGACATCGGTGCTCACCTGGAGCGCGTGAAACAGCGGTGAAGCCCGCTGTCCTCGACCAATTTCCCGTGCTGCGCCCCGGATGGGGCCGGGCGCAGCACGGAGTCGACAACCGGAAGGACCAATGAACACCGCACGGATACCGACCGACCCGGGCCCCATTCCCCTGGTGATCGGCCTGGACCTCAGCCTGACCTCGACGGGCATCGCCGGTGTCGACTGGGCGGACGCGCTTCGTCCGAAGGCCGCCCTGCGCGGCCATGCCCGGATCGACTGGCATCTGCGGGAGATCAAGGAGCGCACGCGCCGGGCCGACCTGGTCCTGGTCGAAGGGCCATCGCACGGGCACGGCGGGCAGGCGTTCCACCACGAGCTGGCGGGCCTGTGGTGGCACGTCACCCAGGCGCTGTGGCAGCGCGCAATCCCGTACGCCGTTGTGCCGCCGTCCTGCCGGATCGTCTATGCCTGCGGGCGGGCGAACCCGGCACGGGACTTCCCGGCCAAGGGCCGCTCGCTGGTGGCGAAGGGGATGGTGCGTGACGCGGTGGCCACCCGGTACGGCCTGGAGTGCGAGGGGGCCGGGCGGTACGACAAGGCGGACGCGGCGGTGATGGCGCACATGGGGCGGGACTGGCTGGGACAGCCGGTGGTGCAGGTGCCGCAGATGCACCGGCGCGCCCTGGACGGGGTGGCCTGGCCCGAGCCGGCCGAGGCGGCACCAGCAGGCCCATGACCTGCGAAAACGAGAAAAGGATCATGAAATCGAACTGGACCCCCGGGCTGAATGCGTATAGAATTAAGACATGAGGGAGGGGGAAAGGCCCCCGAACAGGAGGAACTCGTGCACCCGCTGACCTACCCGATGGAACTCGGCTACAGCCGCCGCGACGGCTGGATCGTCGCCTACGGCCCGGCGGACCTGATCGCCAGCGGCCCGCTGTTCAGCGAGGCACTGGAGGCGGCCTACGGACTCGACCGCGACGGCGCGCACCGGGTGGCCAGCACGGTCGATCGCACGGCGCGCGCCGCCTGCAAGGCCACCAGCAACGGCTTCGGCTACCACTACTGGCTGGAGCAGGTGCCGGACACCTTCCTCTCAAGCCTCATCGACATCACCGTCCAGGCCGAGACCGAGCCCGACGACGCCCTGCGCGCACAGAAGCTCGGCTTCATCCTCCTCGGCCAGCTCGCCCACGAGCTTCACCGCCGCTAGCCCCACCTGGGGGGCCGCCAGCCGGCGGCCCCGCCCACCCCGAACCCATCGAGGGAGCCACCATGCCCGTCAATCACGCCAACATCCTCACTGCCCTGGACCTGCTGGACGGCGGTGCAGTCGAAGGCCACGTCCAGATAGCCCGCACCGGCCCGGTGATCATCACCGTGCGCCTCCACGAGAGCATTCGCCGCGACGTCTACGACGGCGTCCTCGTCGTCGTCACGACGCTGACCGCAGGCGAGATCAGCCGCAACTTCTTCCCGTTCAGCCACTACGCCACGCTCCCTGAGGCGGAGAACTCCAAGGTCACCACCTACAACCACCACGACGTGGCCATGGGGGGCGACATCACCCCCGCGCGGCTGCGCAGCTCGGTCGCCAACTACATCGCGCACTTCACCGAGACCCCGGCCTCCTGACCCCGCGGGTGGCCGCCCGGCGGCGGCCACCCGCCCCACCCCAGACAGGCGACCCCATGAACCCGAAACCCGCCCAGGTCTACGGCCTGCTCATCGACCCGGTCGGCACAGCCGCCCTGCTGGCCCTCCCGGGCCACGACCTCGTCACCGCACTACGCGAGCACACCGGACCCGGCGAACCGTCCACTATCACCTACGAGCTGTGCAACGGACGGGCGATCACCGTGGTCTGCACGACCGCGCCCGCGCCCAACGCGTACGCCACCGCCCTCATCGAGCTGATGGGGCACTCGTCGGGCACCACCCTGTACGGGCCGGTCATCCTCCTCGGCGCCCCCGACAACGGACGCCGACCCGGCAGCCTCCCGGAAGACCTCGCCATCGCGGCCCTCGCCCTGCTGCGGCACCTGCGCCAGGTGACGAACCCCAGCCCACCGAACAGCCAGGTGGCCGAGGCGTCTGCGTGATGGTCCGCCTCGACACCCGCTTCCTGGTCAGCGTCGACCGGTGGGTCGAAGCCGAAGGCTCCGGAGACGTCACCGTCGAGCGCAACATCTCCTACTGCATCTCCGACGCCAACTCCTGCCTGCCGGCCACCGCGGAGGAAGGCGGCCCCGCCTACCTCCGGCCCCGGCACTGGCGCACCCGGCGTACCACCGACCTGTTCGAGGACACCGTGCTGGTGGCCTGCACCTGGTCCATCGAGTGCGGGGCCGCCGACTGGATCGCCTACCGCGCACACTCCCCCTGGGGCGGCTCGGTGGCAGTGCCCGAAGGCCGCGCACGCCAGGACATCGCATGGGTCATCGGCGAGGAACTCGCCACCATGGCGCTGCTGTGCGAAAGCAGCGCAACCGTCCAGATCCTGCACCCCTACGCGCAGGTCTTCGACGACCAGTGGCGCACTAGCCCCCGCTCCCGCCGGCCCGGCCCGGAGTGGATCCGCCGCCCTTCCCCAGGGAGTGCCGGATGCTGACCGCCCTCACCGACCTGACCTGCGCCCAGTGCCGCATGTCGATCGAACCAGGAGACCCCACCGACTACATCTTCGACGACCTGTGCTGCGAAGACTGCGTCCTCGCTCACCAGTACGCGATCAGCGGACTGTGAACACCCGACCAAGGAAGCCCACTTGAACGACAACAACCGCGAGACCTTCTGGGGCCTCTGCATGATCCAGCTAGGCAGCGAGACCTTCATGCCGGCCGACGACTTCAATCCGGAGCGCCGTACGGTCTGCGTCCCGCTCACGTGGCGCGCGGTCAGCTGCCCGGCCGGACTGGACCCCGTCCGGTGGGCCATCCAAGAGCTGAAGGCGCTGGCCGAGATCCCCTTCACGGACGCTCTCGATGGCGCGGAGCCGCGCTTGGAGGCCGCGCGCATGGAGGAATGGCCCAGCGACGCCATCCAGCTGGACCACGCCCGGTTCGAGGGGGCTTGGACCGATGGGCAGCGCCGAGCGATTCTCGCGGTCTTCCCCGCGCACTGAACCTGCCATCGAGCACCGTACGGATGAACCAACACGGCGGCCTAGTTCCGCTTCGACATGAGGAGCATCAGCACTTGAACGACGACATCCGCGAGACCTTCGGCATCTACCTCGACGTCGACGGCGACTGCGACAACCTCGACTACACCGGCGGCACCGAGCCCCGAGAGATCATCGACTTCCACCTCGGCCCGAACCGCACCGTGCATCGCCTCGGGGAGCGGGCCACGTTCTTCGTCAGCGGCTCGCCCTACCGGCAGAGCGTCAACCGCTACGCCGAGGCCGCCTGGCGGCACCTCACCGGAGGCAGCCACCCGCCGCAGATGCGCGGCCTCGTCATTGTCACGGGCCCCGTTCGGCCAGACGGCACCATCCACCTCATCCAGGACCGCGAGCACCTGGCCGTCCTCGACGCCGCCGACACCGTGCCGTCCGCCTACCCCGGCCCCGTCGAGATCAGCGCCACACAGCTGCAGGGCACCCGCCGACAGCAGAACGACGCCTTCGCCGTCTACCACGACCACAAGAGCGGCGTCCATGCCTGGGCCGTCCTCGACGGTATCGGCGACGACCGCGCCGTCAACGACGCCGTACGGGACCTCGCTCCCCGCCTCGCCCGTGCCGCCGCCGAGTTCGGCGACCCTGAGGCCGCCCTACGCCTGATCCGGACCCAGACCCTCGACGAGTACGGGAGCCCCGACTGGGCACCCAGCGCCGTTGCCGTCGTCGCCACCTACCACCCGTGGTGGGGAGAGACCGATATCGCCTGGTGCGGCGACGCCCGCGCCTACCGGCAGGGTCCGGACGGCGTGGTCACCCTCCTCACCAAGGACCACAACGTCGCCCAGCAGCGAATCGACGCGGGAAAGATGCCGGACGAGAACGACCACAATCGGGCGCTGTCCTGGATCGCGGACGGGCCGATCGGGAGGATGCGGACCCCGGCTCGCGCCGGCGTGCGCCTGCTGCTCTGCTCGGACGGCGTCTACCACCCGCTGGAGAACGCCGAGCGCCAGGGCGTGGCGAACCGCCTCGACCTGCCGCTCAATCCGCAGGAGGCGGCCGGGCTCCTGGTGGGCGATGCCGTGGAGAGTGCCGGTGCAGACGGTGGAGCCGTGGACAATGCGACGGCACTCGTCGTCCAGTTCCGTGGCGAACTGGCTTCGCGGTGGAGGTAGTTGACCGGACGGATCTCTCGCCAGGCGAGTGGACCCCCACCCGTAATGCGTATAAAATAAAGGTGTAAGGCCGAGGTGATCCGCCCTGACACAAGGAGCACCCATGCAGGCCACCCTCAACCGCCCCGCCAACACCCACCACCACGCGGCCATCACCAACCTCGCCGCCCACGCCCACGGGCCCGCCCTCCTGGCCTCACAGCGCCTCATCGCCAACGCCACCATCGCCGCCTGGGCCCTGCGCCCCGACGACCAGCTCACCATCACCCAGGGCCAGTACGAGGAACTCGCCATGTACGCCGCCTACCCGTACGCCCTCGGCCAGGCCCTCGCCGCCAACGGCGACCGCCGCTACATCCGCAAGGTCATGGACCTCATCACCGTCCACGTGGCCGACCTCATCAACTGACCGCCCCGGCCGGGCCGCCCCGCGGCGGCCCGGCCCACCCCCTGGAGGCCCCAGATGCCCACCGGCTCGATACTCGCCCTTCCCACTCCGAGCGGATTCCTCGGCTGCGCCATCGACATCCTCGGCCAGCCCGCCGCCCGAGTGCCCCTCCTGCTCGACCTCGTCCGCAACCAGCACCACGAGGACGTCGCAGCCGTCATCGACCGCTACATCCTCGACCACCCTGCCGGCTGGCTCACGCTGCCCGAACGCGGCCTGCCCGGCGCCTGCTACTGCCACACCCGCGCCAAGCCAGTAAGCCGCGCCTTCACCGAGCAGACGGCGGACTCGCGCCACCCCTGGGTCTACCTCCTCAACACCACCCACCTGACGGTGCTGCGCAACCGCGGCGACGGCCACTTCATCAACAGCGGCGACTACCTGTGGGCTGACGAGCCCGCCGCCGACCCCGAAGCGCCCCTTCGTCCTTGGCGAGCCGTCTACTACCCGCCATTCGACTCCCCCCTGCCGAACATCCTCGCCATCGAGCCGGACCCCGACAGTCACGACCCCGAACTGGCTCTCGCCTGCCAGGAGAGCATCACCGTCAACGCCGCCACCGCCGCCGACGCCCTCCTGCTCGCCCACTCGGCCATCGCGCGCACCGTCAGCCAAGCCGACCGCTGACCCGAAGAGGAGACCCGACCGTGCAGCTCGACATCTTCGCCCAGGCCCCCGAGCCGAAGCCCACGCTCAAGCTTCACCCCCGGGCCCTGCCCGTTCCCGCCCCGGCGCCGAGCCCCACCTTCGCCGCGCCAGCCGCCGAGTTCCCCGCCCCGCTGGGCCGGCTGCGGATGCCCAGCCGCCCGAACGAGGCCGCCCACGAACTCGGGGAGGCCGTCGCTGCCGCCTGGTACCGCGCCCGCGGCGACCACCGCATGGAGATCCCCATCGGCGTGGTCGCAGGCGTCGCCCTGTGGCCGTTCAAGGGCGACACCGTCGCTCCGATCGTGGCCAACTGGTGGCGCGGACTTACTGCCGAGCAGACCACCGGCGCCCTGCGAGAGTCCTTCGCCCGCTGGTGGGTCTTCCGGCCCGACCTCGCCGAGGTCGCCCGCCCCATCCACGAATGGCTCACCGACGAGACCGTCACCAAGAAGTACGCAGAGCCCATCCGCGCCGCACTCCTCACCGCCCTCGACTACCGGCTCGCGGACCTCACCGGCAGCGACGACCAGCACCTCGCCTCCGCCGCCGATGTCCTCGGCCCCCTGCTGGCCCACTTCCGTTCGCGCGTCGAGCGCGACGCCCACGCGGAGTTCCACACCCCTCCCGAGATGGCCGACCTCATGGCGCGCATCCTGCTGCTGGACGGCGGCCTCGAACCGGGGCAGGCCTTCACCGACCCGGCGGGCGGCAGCGGCGGCCTGCTGCGCAGCTACGCCCAGGCGCTGCGCGAACGCGGCGCAGACCCTGCCGACCACCACTGGTCGGTGAACGACGTCAACCCGGTCGCGGCGGCCTGCTGCGCGGTGAACGCCACCCTGTGGGGCCTGGGACCCGATGTCCTCGTCTGGTGCGGGGACACCCTCGCCGAACCGGACGGGGCCCAGCGTGCGGCCCGAGTGCGCGCCGAGGTGATCGAGCACCGTGACCGCTACCTGGGCGTTGCCCGCATGGTCGCGCTCCTGGACCGGATGTCGGCGCCCGAGGGGGAGGAAGTGGCCGCCTGAGCAACGGCACTGAACCCATGCCCTAAATGCGCATAGAAAAAAGGCAAAAGGGGCTGGTCTGCCCACCAGCCCCGGCCCTCCCCGACCTCTTGGAGAAGAGATGAAGATCCACACCGCGGACATGTCCCGCATTGCCACCGCCACCGCCGAACTCCTCGGCGCCGACTGGAGCCTCGACACCGACCGCTCCGCCGACGCCGTCGCCTACTTCCAGGGACCTGACGGACGCCAAGCCGGAATCCGCACCCGCACCCACGGCCAAACCCTCCAGCTCTGGATCACCGGCGGCGACAGCTCCGCCCTCAAGCGCGGCGCGAACTACCACGCCGTCCTGTACCTGACCGACGTCACCGAACCGCTCGCCGCCATCGCTGGCGCCTTCGCCGTCGACCTCTTCCCCGCCTTCGACCACCCGCCGCTCGCCGTCGGCCACCGCCCCTGGCTCGACCTCGACGAAGACGACGCCGACGTCGACCAGCCCATCCCCACGCCGCCGCAGACCCCCGCCCCCGAATCCGACACCGCCGACCAGCAGTACCCCGCCACCGGCACCCCGAGCCCCGCCGCCAGCAACCCCGGCAGTACCACCCCGACCACCGCGCCCGACGCCGCCGAGCCGGACGCCAAGCCCACCCGCAAGCGCACCACCAGCGCCAAGGCCACGAAGGCCCAGGCCAACAAGCTCGCCCCGGCCCGCGCCCGCAAGACGACGACCTCCAAGGCGACGGACGCCAAGCCCAACCGGGCCCGCACCAGCACCAAGGCCAGCAGCACATCGAAGGCCTCGACGAAGAGCACGGCCTGACCGAACCCACCCGGCCCCGGGGCGGCACAGCGCCCCGGCGCCCGACACCGAAGGACCCGAAACCCATGAACGACCCCACCCTGCTTGAACTCGTCCGCACCGGCCTCCAAGAGCGTGGGGTCACCGCCCACGCTGACGGTGACGACCTCACCGGACAGCACGGCTGGCTCACCGTCACGCTGCCCGACGACACCGTCATATGGGCCTCTGATCACCAGGGCCGCATCAACATCCCCGTCAACCACATTGATGGCCTGTCCGCAATCCACCATCTCGGCGACCCGCATGCAGGTATCCCCGAAGAGGAGATCAACGTCTACGACCGCGCGCTTGACGACAGCAGCGACTGCGCGAAGGCCGTCGAGGAACTGGTCGACGCCATCGCCACCTACGTCACCAACTGGCCCAGCCCGCCGACCATCCGCCGCCCCAAGCACACCCCCGCCGCCAACGACGGTGACCAAGACGTCGAAGCCATGAGCGAGATCGACCGGCTCCTGCGCGGCGTGCTCGCCGCCAACGAGACCCCCGTCGCAGGCCGACGCCTCTACACGGCCCTACAGGCCCGAGGGATCACCGCCATCCCCGAGTACACCGGCGGCAACTTCTGGGTCCTCACGATCCCCTTCGGGAGCGGGACCATCTGGGCCAGCGACCTCTACTCACACATCACGAAGCCCTTCACCGAACACCCCGGCTGGGTAGCCAACTTCTACCACCGCGACGACGAGACCCGCGAGTTCCCGGCCACGGTGTACCACCTGTCCGACCTCGACTTCGAGGCCGACACCGACGCCTGCGCGGACGCCATCGCCGAGTGGATCGCCGCCAGCCCCTACCCGTCAAAATCGGCCCGAAGGCCCCTCAACCTCACCACCCGGCGCAACACCGACTCCGCAACCCGCGCACTCGCCCGCCTGGAAGAACTCGAGTTCATCCCCCTCCACCCCTACCCCGGCAGCGACGTCCACTGGGAGCTGACCTGCGGCCGCACCGGGTGCAGCTGGAGCGGCCGCCTCTTCTACAGCCACCTGCGTGCCACCCGGGGCCACGGCCGACGCCACGTCGGCTGCACCGGAACCCCCGGCACCTACAACCCCCGCCTCACCGACGCCGAACTGCTCCAGCGCCTCACCACGCTCTTCCCCGACACCGCCTTCACCATCACGACCGACCAGCGCGGCCGGGCCATCACCTGGACCGGCGACCCTGACGGGCCCCACCTCACCGCGCTGATCGGCCCCAGCCAAGGCACCCTCCGCCGGCGCCTCCAGCCGAACCCCGACACACACACCCCCTGACCGCCACGGGGCCGGGCAGGCACACACTGCCCGGCCCCACCCCACGCCAAGGACACCACCGTGGAGATCGACATCACCGCCCTGCCCCTCGACCTCGTCGCCGTGGTCATCGCCCGCACACGCCGAGAACTCGAACAAGCCGCCCCCGCCATCCCCGGCGCCCTCACCCGCAACGTCACCCGCGTCCACCACCGCACCGGCACCGCCTGGGCGTTCATCGCCTGGGCCCACCACCAAGGCCACGCCCTCCACAACGCCCGCTACATCCTCACCAGCGACCCCACCTACCCCTGGTGGTCCCTCCCGACCCACCCACGTTCGCCGTACTTCCTGTTCAACCCCTCGACCGGAAGGTCAGTCGACCACTCCGCGCGCCCCTACCCCCACCCAGTCACCACCGACAACACCGACCCGCTCGACCTCTGCCCGCACTGCGGATCACGAGGCCAACTGCCCGTCCGCTGCGCACCCAACGACCCCGACCGGCACCTCGAACAACACCGCTACCCCCACGGAAGCCCCTGGAAGTACATCCCCTGCCCGGCATCCTGCGAGCCCATCACCGATCAGACCCGACTGTTCACCCCGGCGAGGACCTCATGACCGCCCCCGACTACGCCCACCACCTCACCACCGCGGCTGGCATCACCCCCGCGCCCGGCCAAGCCCCCTCCGCCGGACAACTCCTGTGGAACACCCTCATCGCCGCCGGCACCACCCCCACGCTCCTCGACCACAACGCGGGGATCGCCGTCATCCTCGACCTCGGCGACGGCACCACCATCATGATCAGCGAGCAAGGCGACATCACCCACCCCGCCGAGGAACACGAAGCCTGGTACGCCATCCACTACGACGACCCCACCGACCAGGCCGGCCGCTACGTCGTCCTCTACGAGGGGCGCAACCGTCCGCACGCCGCCGACACTGCAGCCTGCGCCGAGGCTGTCACCTCCTGGCTCGCTGCCCGAACGGCCCGAGGCGCCGTCCCGACCGAACCCCTCGACGAACTGCGCGCGCTGATCACCGCCCGTACCAACACCGACCACCGCTGCCCGACAGCGAAGTCTTCGCGCTCTGGGTAGGAGTGCAGGGCAGGGTGAGTGTCGCGAGCTCTGCGGGACCAACTGGCTACGTTAGCCGGCTTTTCGACTCACGCGTTGGGACGTCGAAGGGGCGGACACACATCGTGTGTCCGCCCCTTCGACGTACGTGGTAGCGGGGACAGGATTTGAACCTGCGACCTCTGGGTTATGAGCCCAGCGAGCTACCGAGCTGCTCCACCCCGCGTCGGTGACCCCGACTCTACGGCACAAACGGGTGATCACAAACCAGATTCATGCGCGGTCGGTACTGGCAGGCTCACCCAGCGAGTTGTCCGGCGAGGGTCGGCGAGGGCTGCGGCACCTCGCCGAAGTCCTCGTCGTCGCACAGGACCGTCAGCTGGTTGATGACGGTCTCAAGGGCTGCGGGGAGTCGGGGGTGAAGCCCTTCATGGCAGCGGGCGAGTATGTCACGCCGGACGTCCTCGGGCAGTAGCGGGGTCAGGGCCTGAAAGCGACGGCGGACCCGCGGTTTGGCCGGGACGTTCTCGGCCTGGCCGCGCCACTTCGACGGCTGGAACCTCCTCGACCCCAGGGTCTGCCCCACCCACAGGTGGCGGCCGGACGGCGCCGAGCAGGAGATCACCGACGCCCAGGTGAGCGCCTACGCCGCCGTCGCGGTGAAGCGGTGACACCTGCTTCCGGTGAAGCGCCTGCGGCACCGGCGGATGCAACCACGCACCTGGGAATCCTGGCCTGCCCGACCGGCGCATGGGACCGTAAAGATGTGCCGGTCAGACTTGCGCCCCGTCAACTCGGCTTGCTTTACGCCCCGTTGCCGATCCCCGGCCACTGCGGTTAGCCTGCCTGAGCATCCCACGATCCAGAAGGGCTGGTGTTGTATCCGATGTTTCGGCGTCGAGGACAACTGACCCTCATGCCCGCTCGCTACAATCCCGCCGAGGTGCTCTGGGCCATGGACGGCACCACCGTGGTAGGCGTGGTGATTCCGAGCGACGTCCGCCCCGGCCAGTACCGGGCCGGTGTCTACACCCCGAGCACCTCCTGGTTCGGTGACGTCCCCGTGACCGGCACCAAGTGGATCTGCGTACAGCAAGGCACCGAGATCCTGGTGGACAAGCCGCAGGCGGGCACGGAAGACTTCCTGAGCCCGCAGGATGCACTGACCGCGATCACCAGGAACCGGGTCCTCTAATTCCTGAAAGACGGAGGATGGTCCTATGAGCCAGTGGCCCGCATCGTGGGTGGGGACCCGGGAATGGACTGCGCATTGCTTGGAGTCGTTCGCCCAAGGCAAGTGTCCATGCCCGGGGTGCAGTGGGCGTATGACTCCAGACAACATCGAGGGTAGCTCGGACGGCATCTGCCCAGCATGCGACTGCTTCTACATCTCCGCCTACTCTGTCCAGTGGGCTCCGCGGGATCCGAACCGGTGCGCCTTTGCCCAATCGTGGCTCGCGGCCGGTGGCTAACTGATCGTTTTAGAATGCTGACCTGCGCAGACGCCGGCGGCCCATGGAACAACCCGCCGACGGCAAGCAGAAGCTGCGTGTCGTCGGCGTAGAGCTGGTGGGAGATGCCTCGTCCCTCCGGCGATCACCAGCCTGTCACCGCTGGCCCCCTCCAGGCGCACTTGGCGCACAGGCCAGGCGCGCACCCACACCTCACAAGCCCACCAGACGCGCCGAAGCCAATGCCGCCGCCCTGCCTGCGGCTTGCCCGTCGCCCCTCGGCTGCGACTCCACGTCGGCCAGGTCCAAGACGACCGCAGCGGACTTGGATGCCCGCCACTTTCCTGCCAGCATCGTGACGCGCGATAGCGTGACGGCCCTCACATCCGGGTAGTGCCGCGGGTGCGGTGGTCGGCCCAACAGCATCAGTGTGCGGGGAGAAGGGGCGTGCCGACGTGGAATCGGGTGCGGTGGTCAGTGGGCGGTACCGGCTAGAGCGGCGCCTGGGCCGCGGAGGCATGGGCGAGGTGTGGGTAGCCGAGGACAGCGAGCTGGGGCGCTCGGTCGCGATCAAGATCGTTCTTGCCGATCTGGCCGCCGACCCGGACCTGATCACCCGGCTGCGGCACGAGGCGCGCACCGCAGCCGCGCTCCAGCACCCGGGTATCGCCGTAGTGCATGACATCGGCGAGCATGACGGCCGCCCCTTTTTCGTGATGGAACTACTCGACGGCGAGAACTTCGACGCCCTGCTGACCGAGCACCCCGATGGTGCGCCCCTCGCCATGGTGGTGGACCTGATGGCCCAGGTTGCCGAGGCGCTCGATCATGCGCACAGCCGAGGCGTGGTGCACCGCGACCTGAAGCCCGCCAACCTGATGCTTCTTCCTGGCGGCAGGGTCAAGATCTGTGACTTCGGCATCGCCCGCTATGCAGAGGCCACCACCCACCTCACGGCGACGGGCAGCGTTCTCGGCACCCCCGCGTTCATGGCCCCCGAACAGTGGCTGGGCGCGCAGCTCACCCCGGCCACCGATCTCTACGCCTTCGGTGTCACCCTGTACACCCTCCTGTCCGGTGTGCCACCTTTCCCTGGGCCGACCGTCGCCGCACTGATACACCAGCACCTCAACAGCACCCCGCCCCGAATCCGCGGGGTGCGCTCGGACGTCTCTTCCGAACTCGATGACCTGATCGAGCAGTTGCTGGCCAAGGATCCCGCCGGGAGACCTGCTTCGGCTGCCCATGTGCGGGAGGTTCTGACGGCAGCCGCCGATAGCCTGGCCCAGGTGCCGTTGTCCGTCTCCTCCGCTGTCTCGCGGGCCAGTGCTCCGGTCTCGGTGGAGTGGAAGGAGGAGGGGGAGGGGGGTGCCACACCGCCGGCAATCCCGCCCAGCGGTGGTACGACGATCACCAACAGCAGGTGGTTTCGGACCAAGACCGCAGCGGACACCGGTTCCACAGTTCTCGGCGCGGTCTTGCTCGCGCTTGGCGTGGTCCTCGCGGTGACCGGCGTAACGGATCAAATGACCCTTCCTGGCATCGCAGAGAACGCTCCTACGTTCGGGAAAGTCCTCGGGCTCACCATGATCGGATTTTTCGTGGGTGGGTTTCTCGGTGGCCTGTTAGGGCTCTTCCTGATCGACGCCGACAGCATTGCGGTGGATGGCGAGAAACTCGTTGTAGCCGGAGGAAACCTGGTCCAACTGTCGGATGGCACGGTGAAACGAGGTGGCTTCACGGTCCATTGGGACGCCCTCGAAGGTATCGCGGTGGAGCAAGATGGCGAGAAGGCCGCACTCGTTGCCCGGTTCCGCTCCTCGCGTATGCCCGCAGAGAAGTGGCGGACCACACACGGTATCAAGCTACGGGCGGACGGCGGGCACGTCATTTACGGCCCCACAAAGGGAAATGCGACGACGGTAAATCCGAACCGGCTCCGTGCGGCACTGGCACAGTACGCACCGGGACTATACGACAACCCGGACGACGTGCCGGACCCGTGATTCCAGCTTGAGAATAAGCGCGTGCTGCTCAACCTCGGACTCACCATCTGACAGATCACCAAGACCTTCATCAGCCTTCTTGCGAGCTGGTGCGCGATTGCAGCGGCGATGTGGCCAGTGGTGTTGTGGGCAGCATGATCTGACGGTGTGATGGTTATGGTGAACCGTGCGGTCCTCGGCCATCGGGTGCTGACCGGCGTCTCGCGGCCACTTGGCGGATCTGGTCGTCGAGCTGGCGGCTCCGTGGCAGGCCGTGGTCGAGGGCCGGCGCTACCCCCACGCTCCTCGACCACAACGCGGGGATTGCCATCGTCCTCGACCTCGGCGACGGCACCACCGTCATGCTCAGCGAGCAGGGCGACATCACCCACCCCGCCGAGGAACACGAAGCCTGGTACGCCATCCACTACGACGACCCCACCGACCAAGCCGGCAGCTATGTCGTCCTCTACGAGGGGCGCAACCGTCCGCACGCCGCCGACACCGCCGCCTGCGTCGAGGCCGTCACCTCATGGCTCGCCGTCCGCACGGCCCGCAGCAGCGTCTCGCCCGCAGCCCTCGACGAACTCCGCGAGCTCATCACCGACCGCGCCGACTGCCCCGTCCCCAACGACCGACCCGCGGCCGGCCATCACCTCTGGGACAGCCTGATAGCCGCCGGCGTCACCCCAAGCATCGACATCAGCACCGCCGGACGCGCCATCCGCATCAACCTCCCGACGCCCAGGCCAACATCGCCCACCCCGCCGACGAACACGACCCCTGGGGCGCCATCCACTTCTGCGACCCCGACGACCTCGGCCCCTACCTCCAGATCTACAACGGCCCCGGCGGCCTCGGCCTCGAAGCCGACACAGCCGCCTGCGTAGCGGCCACGAATGCCTGGATCGCCGCCCACACCGCTGCTGGCGCCGTCGCCCGCCAGAACACCTACCTGGCCCTGCCCCGGGCCATCCCCAGGGACGCGATCATCGCTGCCTGGGAGATCGGGTACTCCGAACCCGGCTTCAACGGACGCAAGCCCATCACCTCAACCGAGCGCCACACGGCGACCTTCCTCGACCGCAGCCTCCGCGCCAGCCACGAATACCGCGGCGCGTGCCTGGCCTGCTCGTGGGAAGGCCCCGTCCGTCGAAGCCGAAACCAAGCGGTGGAGGACGCACTCGACCACACCCACCCCGGTTGGCGGACGCTCCCCACCATGCCCCGAGGCACCAGCGGCAAGAACGGCGCCCGCTGGCGAGCGCACCGCGACGCCGTCTACCCGCCCGGCTGGTGGGACACGGGCGGGCCGCTCAAGGTCTGGACCGGCAACGCCAAGAAGTGGCACGAGTCGGGCGGCGCCCCGGGTGGCGGCTACCTCGTCAAGGTCCACAGACCAGAGCCCAGCCGTCCCGCAGCCGACCAGCTCGTGATCATCTGACCGCTCCAGGCGGAGCCTGCTGCTCTGCCGCCTCGGGATGCGGGACTCCCCTTGGCGGGTCACCGTGCTGGCGGGCCCGGCGGCAACCCCACCGGGTCGGGTAGCATCCAGAGTGGCGTAGGAAAGCGGCTCCGCCCCCGACCAGTTGGGGGTCGGAGCCGTTTTGCTTGGGAAAGGCTCTCCCTTGGTCGTGGGTTCGAAGGCCCGTCAACCGGCTGGTGGTGGAGTGATGGGCTGGTATTCACACCCTGAGGCCGCCCGAATGGGAACGTCATGGGAACGACATGGCGGTGCAGCCGCGTGCAAGGCAGTGCAGCATGAAACTGCTAGCACCTTCCTGGGCTGGGGAAACGCCCAGGACGGTGCCAGGCAGTGCAAGGTGGTGCGGGTGGCCTGACGACTCATAATCCCTTGGTCGTGGGTTCGAGTCCCACCCGCCCCACCTTTTCCGACGCGTGACGAGGTCGCAGGACCGTCCGCGGGCAGGCCCCCGAGCCGTGGAGCTCCGCGGCCTGCGACGACGCAGAGTCTAGGGCGCGGCCATCCCCTTTCCGTTGTGGCGCGCCGGAAATCACCCGCCTGTTGGCATCGGTCCCGGCGTCCCCCGATCGCTCCCGGTTCCCGGCCTCCCCGCTTCCGTTCCGCTGCCCTCCCACTGCCGACCCCTGGTGTCCTCCGCCAAAAAAGTGATATCACTTTGCCATCGGATGCGGACACTCGCTGGAGGAGCCGGTCTCATGGCCACACCGCACATCGCCGTCGAGGACGGCCCTGCCCTGGACCTTCCGGTCCCCAGGATCACCGAGCGGATCATCACCGGAGCCGCCGGGTTGCCGGTGCTCTTCGGGTCGCTGCTCGGCCTGCTCGCGGGGGTCGGGTCGATCGTCGCCGGGGCGGTCCAACTGGCCGGTGACGGCAAGGGGTCGGGCGTCGCGCTGCTGGTCGTCGGGCCGCTGCTGGTGCTGACCTCGCTGGTGCTGCTGTGCGGGCTGACGGTGGTCTCGCCCGGTCAGGCGCGGGTGGTGCAGCTGCTCGGGCGCTACCGGGGCACCGTCCGGGCCGAGGGGCTGACCTGGCTGAACCCGTTCACCAGCCGTCGGCACATCTCGCTGCGGATCCGCAACCACGAGACCGAGACCGCCAAGGTCAACGACGCGGACGGCAACCCGATCGAGATCGCCGCCGTGGTGGTCTGGCAGGTCGAGGACACCGCGATGGCCGTGTTCGAGGTGGACGACTACACCGACTTCGTCGCCATCCAGACCGAGACGGCCGTCCGGCACATCGCCACCAGCTACCCGTACGACGCCCACCGCGAGGGCCAGTTGTCGCTGCGCGACGGGGCGGACGAGATCGCCCGCAAGCTCTCCGCGGAGATCGCGGCACGGGTCTCCTCGGCGGGCGTGCGCGTGGTCGAGTCCCGGATCACCAGGCTCGCCTACGCGCCGGAGGTCGCCCAGGTGATGCTGCAGCGCCAGCAGGCCGGGGCCGTGGTCGCGGCGCGCAGGCTGATCGTCGAGGGCGCCGTCGGCATGGTCGAGGAGGCGCTGGACCGGCTCGCCGAGCGTGACGTGGTGGACTTGGACGAGGAGCGCAAGGCGGCCATGGTGAGCAACCTCCTGGTGGTGCTCTGCGGTGACCGCGGCACCCAGCCCGTCGTGAACACGGGCTCCCTCTACCAGTAAGGCGCGGCGGTGGCGACGGAGCGGAAGAAGATCCTGCTGCGACTGGACCCCTCGGTCCACGACGCACTCGCCAGATGGGCTGCGGACGACCTGCGCAGCACCAACGCGCAGATCGAGTTCCTGCTCCGCCGCGCCCTCACGGACGCGGGCCGGATGCCCAGCGGTGCGAACCGGCTTCCCCGGCGCGGACGCCCGCCCAAGGAGAGCCCGGACGACGGCGGTTCCGCGCAGTCCGCGGAGAGCTGACCGACGGCCGGGCGTGTGAAGACCTTTCGGAGACCGACATGGACCTGCCCGTCACCCTCCCCGAGAAGCTCTACCTGCTCGCCTACCACCCCGAGCACGAGCGGCTCACCGCCACCGACCGGCTCGACCTGGTGGTACGGGCGGGAGCGCTCGTCGAACTCCTGCGGCGCGGACTGATCCGCGAGGACGGCCGCCACCCGGCCGCCGTCGGCCGCGGGCGGGTCGACGGCCTCGACCCGCTCACCGCCGCGCTGCTGGAGCAGATCCGGCAGGAGCGGCGGCGCAGCTGGCAGAGCTGGATCGGCCGGAACCGGGGCCCGACCGCCCGCGCCGCGCGCGTGGTCCGGGACGGCCTGGCGGCGGCCGGCCGGATCCGGATCGAGCAGCGCCGGGTGCTCGGACTGTTCCCGTCCGCCCGGGTCGGCCTGGCGGAGCCCGGGCTGCGCAAGGCGCTCGTGGCGTCGGTGTTCTCGGCCCTGGAGGGCCCGTTCAGCCGGGTCGACCCGGCGGACGCCGCCCTGGTCGCCCTGGTCGACGCGGCCCAGCTGGGTTCGGTCCTGACCTGGCGCCAGCGCCGCGGGTTCCGGGACCGGATCGCCAAGCTCGCCCCGGCCGCCGGCCCGGTGCCGCGCGCCCTGCGCCGTGCCGTCGACGCCTCGCGCTCCGACGGCGGCGGCGCGGCCTGACCCGGCCGCCCCGCCGCGAGCCCGCCCCGCCCCGAGCCCGACCAGCCCCGAGCTCGACCAGCCCCGAGCCCGGCCGCCGTCCACGGCAGCCGGGCTTCGTGCCGTCCGCGGGGCCGGGCTGTCCCACGGCGGCTCCGGTCGACCCGCGCCATCCACCGATCGGTTGATCGGCGGTCCACCGCATCCGCCGACCGGTCCGACCGGCTGGTCGATTCGCCGCAACGCCCCCGCGCGGGAAGCTCGTTGTGAGCCGGGGAGCGCCCGGGACGAACGGGAGGGAGCGGCACGATGGCCGTGATCGAGGTGGCGGGCCTGCGGAAGGCGTACGGGCGGCGCCAGGTGCTGGAGGACGTGTCCTTCACCGTGGAGCGCGGCGAGGTGTTCGGCCTGCTCGGTCCGAACGGCGCCGGCAAGACCACCGCCGTCGAGTGCTGCGAGGGCCTGCGCGTGGCCGACTCCGGCACCGTCCGGGTGCTCGGCCTGGACCCGGTCCGCGACGCGCACAAGCTGCGCCCCCGGATCGGCATCCAGCTCCAGCAGGCCCAGCTGCAGGGCGCGTTGCGGGTCGGCGAGGCACTGGAGCTGTACGCCGCCCTCTACCCGAAGCCGCGGGACCCGCGCGAGCTGCTCGACGAGTGGGGGCTGGCCCGCGAGGTCCGGACGCCCTTCGACAAGCTCTCCGGCGGCCAGCGCCAGCGGCTGTTCATCGCCCTCGCCCTGATCGGCGACCCGGAAGTGGCGTTCCTGGACGAGCTGACCACCGCGCTCGACCCGCAGGGCCGCCGGGACACCTGGGAACTGGTCCGCCGGATCCGCGACAACGGCGTGACGGTGGTGCTGGTCTCGCACTTCATGGACGAGGTCGAGGCGCTCTGCGACCGGGCCGCCGTGCTGGACGGCGGGCGGATCGTCGCCGCCGGCACCCCGGCCGAGCTGGTCGCCCGCTCCGGCACCGGCGGCACCCTCGGCTTCCGCCCCACCGCCCCGCTGGACACCGCCCGGCTGGCCGCCCTGCCCGGGGTCACCGCCGTCGAGGAGCGGGACGGCCGGATCGAGGTCACCGGCACCGGGGACTTCGCCGACGAGGTCACCGGCCTGCTCGCCCGCGAGGGCGTCGTTGTCACCGGCCTGCGGATCCGCGAGCACAGCCTCGACGACGCCTACCTGGCCCTCACCCGCCACGACGCCTGAGCCCCCCGAGCGCCTCTCCCCGGAAAGGACCACCCGCCATGAACCACACCGTCAACGCCGTCCGCCGCCTGGCCGCCGTCGAGGCCCGCCTGTTCCTTCGCGATCCGCTGGCCGCCTTCTTCGGCCTGGCGTTCCCGGTCGTCCTGCTGAGCCTCCTGGGCTCCATCCCGTCGATGCGCAAGCCCTCCCCGGACATGCACGGCATGAGCACCGTCCAGCTGTACGCGCCGATCCTCGCCGTCTTCACCCTGATGATGCTCGGCCTGAACGGACTGCCCTCGCTGCTCGCCGCCTACCGCGAACGCGGTGTGCTGCGCCGGATGTCCGCCAGCCCGGTGAGGCCGGCGCTGTTGTTCGGGGCGCTGCTTCCGCTGTACCTGGTCATCGCCACCGTCTCGCTGCTGCTGGTGATGGCGGTCGGGCCGGTCCTCGGGGTCGGGCTGCCGCGCCGGCCGCTGGGCTTCGTGCTGGCCTTCCTGCTCGCCGCCGCCGCGCTGCTGTCGATCGGCCTGCTGCTCGCCGCGGTCGTGCCCTCCGCGAAGGCGGGCAACGCGGTCGGCGCGCTGGCCTTCTTCCCGATGATGTTCTTCTCCGGGATCTATCTGCCCCGCGAGTTCTCGCCCGCGCTGCTCAACCGGATCGGCGACTTCACTCCCAGTGGGGCCGCCGTGCAGGCCCTGCAGGACGCCTGGGCCGGGCAGTTCCCGCACGTCGTGGGCCTGCTCACACTCGCGGTGTACGCCCTGCTCTCGGGCGCCGCAGCTGCCAGGCTGTTCCGGTGGGAGTGATCAAGGCCGACCCGGTGGACGAGAGCGTGCTCGGCGCCTGGCAACGGCGGCTGGATTCGGCGGCCGGGCTGATCGGGTACGTCGGGCTGCTGATCGCCACCACCCTCGTCCTGCTGGTCCCGGTGCCGACGGCGCGGTCCGTCCGGGCCACCCTCCCGGCCGCGGGCGTCGCACTGCTCTGGCTGCTGCTGCGCTCGGCCCTGGACCGCCGCCCCGGGCCGGAGGGCCGGCCCCGCTACGCCGGCGCCCACTTCCTCGGGCTGCTGGCGGTGATCACCGTCCTGGTGCTGGACAACCCGATCTACGGCTTCTTCGCGTTCAGCGCCTACCTGCACGCGGCCCTGTACCTGCAAGGGCGGGCCCGGGTGGTGGGGACGGCGGTGGCCGCCATCCCCACCACGCTCGCCCAGACCGGCGGGAGCCTGCCGCGCAGCGTCGGGCAGGCCGGTGGGTTCCTGACCGTCCTCGCCTTCAACCTGGTGGTGGTCGGGGTGCTCGTCGCGCTGAATGAGGTGGCCGACCGGATGAGCCGGCACCGCAAGCAGGCCAACGCCGAACTCGCCGAGGCCAACCGGCGGCTGACGGAGACGCTGGCCGAGAACGTCGGCCTGCACGCCCAGCTCCTGGCCCAGGCCCGGGAGGCCGGGGCCGCCGACGAGCGCCGCCGGTTCGCCCAGGAGATGCACGACACCGTCGCCCAGGGCCTGGCCGGGATCGTCACCCAGCTCCAGGCCGCCGACCAGGCCCGCGAGCAGGACACCCCGGTCGAGCAGTGGCAGCGCCACCTCGACAACGCGGCCGGGCTCGCCCGCGAGAGCCTCACCCAGGCCCGCCGGGCCGTCCACGCGCTGCGCCCGCTGGAGCTGGAGCGGGCCGTTCTGCCGGAGGCGCTGGCCGAACTCGCCGAGCAGTGGCAGGAGCGCAACGGCACCACCGCCGGGCTGACCGTCACCGGCGAGGCCCGCCCGCTGCACCCCGAGGTCGAGGTGACGCTGCTGCGGATCGCCCAGGAGTCGCTCGCCAACGCCGCCAAGTACGCGCGGGCGAGCCGGGTCGGACTGACCCTCTCGTACATGCCCGGCCTGGTCACCCTGGACGTCCGGGACGACGGCGCCGGCTTCGACCCGGCCGCCGAACCGGCCTCCCGGGCCACCGGCGGGGGCTACGGTCTCGCGGTGATGCGCCGCCGCGCCGAGCGCCTCGCCGGCCGGCTCGACCTGGAGACCGAACCGGGCGTCGGCACCACGGTGACCGCGACCCTGCCGGCGATCGGCATCGAGGAATGAGGGGGCTTTCGTGAACGAGACACCGATCAGGCTGCTGCTGGTCGACGACCACCCGGTGGTCCGGGACGGGCTGCGCGGGATGTTCGCCGCAGCCCCCGGCTTCGAGGTGGTCGGTGAGGCCGGCGACGGCGCCGAGGCGCTGCCGCTGATCGCCGCGCTGCGCCCGGACGTCGTGCTGATGGACCTGCGGATGCCGCGGATGGACGGCGTCACGACGATCCGCACGATGGCCGAACGCGGCCTCACCAGCCGGGTGCTGGTCCTCACCACGTACGACACCGACGCGGACGTGCTGCCCGCCGTCCGGGCCGGCGCCACCGGCTACCTGCTCAAGGACGCGGCCCGCGGCGAGCTCTTCCACGCCGTCCGGGAGGCCGCCCGCGGCGCCTCGGTGATCGCGCCGACGGTCGCCGCCAAGCTGCTCGGCCAGGTCCGCGAGCCGGTCCGGGAGGCGCTCAGCCCGCGCGAGGTGGAGGTGCTGGAGCTGGTCGCCTCCGGCGCGACCAACCGGGAGGCCGCCGCCCGGCTGTTCATCAGCGAGGCGACCGTGAAGACCCACCTGATCCACATCTACACCAAGCTCGACGTCAAGGACCGCGCGTCCGCCGTCGCCGCCGCCTACAACCTGGGACTGCTGGTCCCCACGCCGCCTCGGTAGCCTGGGACGGTGCTCGAACCCGCGCTGCTGCCGACCCCGCTGGTGGACTGTACCGACGAGGCGTTCGCCCGGGCCGGGGTGGAGCTGCGGCTCAAGCGGGACGACCTGTTGCACCCGACCGTCCCCGGAAACAAGTGGCGCAAGCTCGCGCCCAACCTGGCCGCCGCCGTCGAGCGGGGCCACACCCGGCTGCTGACCTTCGGCGGCGCGTACTCGACCCACCTGCGGGCGGTCGCGGCCGCCGCCGGGGCGCTCGGGCTGGAGAGCGTCGGGCTGGTCCGCGGCGAGGAGCTGGCCGACCGGCCGCGCAACTGGTCGCTGCGGGCCGCCGAGGCGGCCGGGATGCGGCTGGAGTTCCTGACCCGGGCCGCGTACCGGGAGGCCACCGGCCGCGCGGGCGGCGACGACGGGACGGACGACGAGCTGCAGCGCCGCTGGGGCCACTGCCTGGTGCTCCCGGAGGGCGGCTCCAACGCCCTGGCCGCGGTCGGGGCCGCGGCGATCCCGGCCGAACTGCCCGACCTGGGCGCGCGGGACGTGGTCTGCTGCCCGGTCGGCACCGGCGGCACCCTGGCCGGCATCGCGGCGGGACTGCCGCCGGGCGCGCGGGCGCTCGGCGTGGCCGTGCTGCGCGGCGGTGAGGGTTACCTGGAGACGGAGGTCGACCGCCTCCACCGGGCCGCGTACGGACGCGGGTTCGACAACTGGCGGATCGACCACGCGCACCACGGTGGCGGCTACGGCAAGGTCCCGGCGGAGCTGGCGGCCTTCGCCGAGGGGTTCGAGCGCCGCCACGGCGTCCCGCTGGAACGCCGCTACGTCGCCAAGCTGCTCGCCGCGCTGGCCGACCTGGCGGCGGCGGGCGCCTTCCCGCGGGGCACCCGCCTCACCGCCGTGGTCACGGGGCTGCCCGATCCCGAGTAGTCGGGGTCCGAGGAGCGGTCCGTCAGCCGAAGGTCAGGTTGGCGCACGGGTCGGTGTCGGCGTTGCGGGTGTTCTCCGCTATGCCGGTGGGGACGCCGCCGGTCGGCGCGGTGCCGGCCGCGGTGCTCGGCGCGGCACCGGGCGTGCCGTCGGCCGCGGTGCCGGGCGTGGTGCCGGGCGTCGGGCTCGGGCTCGGGGAGGACAGCGAGTTGATCTGGGTGCCCGCGGGCCGGTAGTCGGCGCCGATCGTGACGGTGACCGACTCCGCACCGGGCTCCTCGACCGCCTGGGCGCCGGGGAAGAGCGCCGCCACCTGGTCGGCGGTGGCCTTCAGCGCGGGGTCGTACGCGACCCGGGTGGTCTGGTGCCCCGGGGAGTTGGCGCCGAGCGTGACGTTCCGGAAGCCCCGCCCCTTGAGCGCCTCCGCGCCGGAGCTCGCCACGCCGGGGGTGCCGACCCCGTTGACCACGGTGATCGGCGCGGCGGCCTGCTCGGGGGTGAGCGGGACGTCGGCGCCGGCCGACGTGGTCGCGCTGGGGGAGGAGGTCACCTGGCCCGTCCCGGCGGTGCTCTGCCCGTCCAGGGTGCGGTCCTCCCGCAGCAGCTTCCACAGGGTGTCGGCGTCGGGCTGGACCAGCCGGATCCGGTCGCCGGCGAAGCGCCAGGGGGCGGTGACGAAGGTGACGTCGGAGAGCTTGATGTCCTGCACCGAGCGGGCGAAGTCCACCAGCTTCATCGCGGTGCCCAGCCCCTCGTCCACGGTGAGCGACTTGGTGGCAGCGTCCGCCAGCGGGAGCAGGGTGGGCAGCGAGAAGCCCTGGCTCTGGACCTTCTTGATCATCGAGGAGAGGAAGGCCTGCTGGCGCTTCATCCGGCCCACGTCGGAGTTGTCGCCGATGCCGTGGCGCGCCCGCAGGTAGTCCACCGCGGACTGCCCGGAGAGCTTCTGCAGGCCCTTCTTCAGGTGGATGCCGTACTCGTTGACGTCGTTGGGCACGCAGGCCTCCACGCCGCCCACGGCGTCGGCCATCGCGGCCGCGCCCTTGAAGTCGACCACGACGGTGTGGTCGATCCGCAGCCCGGTGAGCTTCTCCACGGTGTTCTGCGTGCAGGCCGGGTTGCCCTTGGGAGCGTCGCCCACGGTGAAGGCGGAGTTGAACATCTGGTCGTGCTTGGGCGCCGTCCAGTTGCCGCTCGGCAGTCGGCAGGACGGGATGGTGACCAGGGTGTCGCGGGGGATGGAGACGCCGACGGCGTGCTTGTGGTCGGCGTAGATGTGCAGCACGATCGCGGTGTCCGAGTGGCCGACGCCCTCGTCGCCGCCGCCCAGCGCGTTGTTGCCGTCGTCGCGGGTGTCCGAGCCGAGCAGCAGCACGTTGACCGGTACGGAGGCGCCCGGGCTGGCCGGGACGGGGGCCGGCGGGCGCTCGGTGGCGACACCGCCCGCGTCGAAGGTGGTGATGTTGCTGTCCAGCCGGTGGTAGAACCAGGCTCCGGCACCCACGACCGACAGCACCAGAACGGCAGCCAGGCCGATGGCGGTGCGCAGGTAGCGGCGCCGGCGCGTGCTGCTGCTCATCCTCCGTGCCCCCCGTTCCTCAGTTGTCTCGCGTTCGACATTCGAACGTTAGACGTTCCGGGGGGCGGTTCGGTTACCCCCGATGGGCGAACGGATCGCCCGCCGGGCCTGTGATGCTGGTCACGCTCCGGGGCCGGAGGCGCCCGTGAGCATCCGCCGGAGGAGGTCGCGCAGGACGGTCCGCTCGTCCGGGCCGAGCGCGGCCAGCGGCTCGCGGGCGAAGTTCAGCGATTCGCGCAGCTCCGCGGAGGCGGCCGAGCCGGTGTCGGTGGCGGCGACCAGCTTGACCCGGCGGTCCTGCCGGTCGGCCTCGCGGGTCACGAAGCCGCGGGACTCCAGCCGGTCGACGATTCCGGTGATGTTGGACGGCTCGCAGCTGAGCGTCTGGGCGATCTGGCGCATCGGCATCGGCCCGCGCCGCAGCAGGGCGAGCACCTTGGCCTGGGCGCCGGTGAGCGAGCGGGCGGCGGCGGCCTCCTCGTACTCGCGGTGGAAGAGCGCGACCAGGTTGGCCATCAGGTCGACGACCTCGCGGGTGATCTCGTCGGGCTGCGGCGTGGCGTCCCGGGCCGGCTGAGTGTCCATGGTCCAGAGTCTACCTGAAAAGTTGACAAGGTGAACCTTTTATGCCCATGGTTACTTCAGTTTCTCAACCTTTCAGGTACCTGAACCGCAAGGAGCACCCACCCATGGCAGAGCAGGCCGCCCCCGCCACCGCCCGTGAATGGCACCTCGCCGCCCGTCCTCAGGGCTGGCCGGTGCCGACCGACTTCGCCCTGGCCGAGGCCCCGGTCCGGACCCCGGGCCCGGGTGAGATCCTGGTCCGCAACGCCTACCTCTCGGTCGACCCGTACATGAGGGGCAGGATGAACGACGTCCCCTCGTACGTCCCGCCGTTCCAGCTCGGCAAGCCGATGGACGGCGGCGCGGTCGGCTACGTGGTGGCCTCCGGCGCCGAGGGCTTCGCCCCGGGCGACGCGGTGCTGCACGGCCTCGGCTGGCGCGAGTACGCGACCCTGGACGCCGGGCACGCGGTCAAGGTCGACCCGTCCGCGGCCCCGCTCTCCGCCTACCTCGGCGTGCTCGGCATGACCGGCCTGACCGCCTACGCCGGACTGCTCGCCGTCGGCGGCCTCAAGGAGGGCGACAAGGTCTTCGTCTCCGGCGCGGCCGGCGCGGTCGGCTCCATGGTCGGCCAGATCGCCAAGCTCAAGGGCGCCTCCCTGGTGGTCGGTTCGGCCGGCTCGGCGGAGAAGGTCGCCAAGCTGGTGGACGAGTACGGCTTCGACGCCGCCTTCAACTACAAGGACGCCCCGGTCCGCGAGCAGCTCGCCGCCGCCGCCCCGGACGGCATCGACCTCTACTTCGACAACGTCGGCGGCGACCACCTGGAGGCCGCGATCGGCGCGCTGAACGTGCACGGCCGCGCGGTGCTCTGCGGCGCGATCGCCCAGTACAACGAGACCACCGCGCCCGCCGCCCCGCGCAACCTCGCGCTCGCCATCGGCAAGCGGCTGCGCCTGGAGGGCATGCTGGTCGGCGACCACGGCGCGCTGCGCCCGCAGTTCGTCGCCGAGGTGGCCGGCTGGCTGGCGTCCGGCGAACTGCGCCACGAGGAGACCGTGGTGGACGGCTTCGAGAACACCGCCGAGGCCTTCCTCGACCTGCTGCGCGGCGTCAACACCGGCAAGATGGTCGTCCGCCTGGGCGGCTGACGCGAAGTCAGGACACCGCGTCAGGACGCCGCGTCAGGGCGCCGTTTCGCGCCGACCGCCCCGCCGCCCCGACCGGGCGCGCGGGGCGGTCGTTGTGCGGAAGGTTCGCAGTCGGGCGCGGGGCGACCGGCCGCACTACCGTATTCCGGTCGGATCCGAAAGTGCGTCAGCCATCCTGCGGGGCGGCGCGGTACGGTGGTCACGCCTGGCGATGGGGCCGTTCGGGGGAGAGATCCGGCCGAGGGGTAGACCTCGTTGAGGATTCGACTAGCATTGAGCGAAAGCCTGTCCGTTTTGCTCAATTTAGTGACTTAATGTCGGCAAACGTGGGTAACTGTGGATCAACTGCAGGCACGAGGCAGCTGGGGAAGGCGACCCTCGTCCACAGCCTGGAGGTCCCGGTGACGACACGTGGAGTTCTCTACATCCACTCCGCGCCCCGCGCGCTGTGCCCGCACGTCGAGTGGGCCGTCGCGGGGGTGCTCGGTGTGCGGGTGAGCCTGGACTGGATCCGCCAGCCGGCCGCACCCGGGCATTGGCGTGCCGAGCTCTCCTGGCAGGGGGAGCCCGGTACGGCCTCGAAGCTCGCCTCCGCGCTGCGCGGCTGGCAGCTGATGCGGTACGAGGTGACCAGCGAGCCCTGCGCCACGGCGGAGGGGGAGCGCTACAGCAGCACGCCCTCGCTCGGCATCTTCCACGCCGTCACGGGCATCCACGGCGACATCCTGATCCCCGAGGACCGGCTGCGCGCCGTCCTGCTGCGCGCCCGCAGCGAGGGGGCCGACCTGGAGGCCGAGATCGCCCGGCTGCTCGGCAAGCCCTGGGACGACGAGCTGGAGCCGTTCCGGTACGCGGGCGAGGGAGCGCCGGTGCGCTGGCTGCACCAGGTGGTCTGACAGCCCCGGCACGACGGAAGGGGCCGGCGCTCTCCGCGAGCGCCGGCCCCTTCCGTCGTGTGCGTCAGCGGGTGCGGAAGGCCAGCACCACGTTGTGGCCGCCGAAGCCGAACGAGTTGTTCAGCGCCGCGATCCGGCCCTCGGGCAGCTTGCGGGCCTCGCCGCGCACGATGTCCGCGTCCACGTCGTCGTCCAGGTCGTCGACGTTGATGGTCGGCGGGGCGAGACGGTTGTGCAGGGCCAGCACGGTGGCGACGGTCTCGACACCGCCGGCGCCGCCCAGCAGGTGGCCGGTCATCGACTTGGTGGCCGAGATGGCGATGTGGTCGAGGTCGTCGCCGAGCTCCTTGCGGAGCGCCTTCAGCTCGGCGGTGTCGCCCTGCGGGGTCGAGGTGGCGTGCGCGTTGACGTGCACGATCTCGGCCTTGTCCAGCTGGTTGCGCTCGAACAGGTCGGCCAGCGCCCGGGCCACGCCGGCGCCGGTCGGCTCGGGCTGGGCGATGTGGTGGGCGTCCGAGGACAGGCCCTGGCCCACCGCCTCGCAGTAGATCCGGGCGCCGCGGGCCTCGGCGTGCTCGAGCGACTCCAGGACGATCACGCCGGCGCCCTCGCCCAGCACGAAGCCGTCGCGGGCCTTGTCGTACGGACGGGAGGCGCGCTCGGGGTCCTCGTTGTTCTTGGACATCGCCATCATGCTGGCGAACGCGGCGATCGGCAGCGGGTGGATCGCCGCCTCGGTGCCGCCGGCCACCACGACGTCGGCGCGACCGGTGCGGATCATCTCGATCGCGTAGCCGATCGCCTCGGCGCCGGAGGCGCAGGCGGAGACGGGGGTGTGCACACCCGCGCGGGCGCCGACCTCCAGGCCGACGTTGGCCGCCGGGGAGTTGGGCATCAGCATCGGGACGGTGTGCGGGGAGACCTTGCGGGCGCCCTTCTCCCGCAGGATGTCGTACTGGTCGAGCAGGGTGGTCACACCGCCGATGCCGGAGGCGATGACGGTGCCCAGACGCTCGGGGGTGAGCTTGGAGGACTCGTCGGTGGCGGGGGTCTCGTAGCCGGCGTCGGCCCAGGCCTCGCGGGCGGCGATCACGGCGAACTGGGCCGAGCGGTCCAGCTTGCGGGCCAGCGGGCGGGGCAGGATCTCGCCGGGCTCGACGGCGGTGCGCGCGGCGATCCGAACCGGCAGCTCCTCGGCCCACTCCTCGGTCAGGGCCGCCACACCGGACTTACCGGCGACCAGGTTCTCCCAGGTGCCGGCGGCGTCGGCGCCCAGCGGCGTGAAGGCGCCGATACCCGTGACGACCACGGTGCGGTTTTCAGCGGTCACTGGTTTCTTCTTCTCTCACGTGTGCGGGGGGTCGGCGGGAGCCGCGGATGGGCCCGGCCGGGCGCCCCGAGTGGGGCGTCCCGGCCGGCTGGTCGGCCCGGCTCGGTGAGCCGGGCCGACAGGTCAGCCGTCGGAGGCGGGTGAACCGCCGGACGGGCTGGCCGAGTCGAACGAGTCGATCGCTCAGGCGTTGGTGAGGATGTAGTCCACCGCGTCGCCGACGGTCTTCAGGTTCTTCACCTCGTCGTCCGGGATCTTGACGTCGAAGCGCTCCTCGGCGGCCACGACGACCTCGACCATGGACAGCGAGTCGACGTCCAGGTCATCGGTGAAGGACTTGTCGAGCGCGACATCCTCGGTCGGGATACCGGCGATCTCGTTGACGATCTCGGCGAGACCTTCCAGGACCTCGTCCTTGGTAGCCATACTGGCTGCTCCTCTTCAGTGTTGAACGTGTCCGACCGGCGGCCGGACACAGGCTTGTGAATCAGTGGGGCGAAACGCGCCTAGGGGAGCGTAACGACTGCCGCGGCGTACACGAGACCCGCCCCGAAGCCGATGATCAGCGCCAGGTCGCCGCTGTGGGCCTCGCCGGTCTCCAGCATGCGCTCCATCGCGAGCGGGATGGAGGCCGCGGAGGTGTTGCCGGTCTCCGCGATGTCACGGGCGACCGGCACCGACGCGGGCAGCTTGAGCGCCTTGATCATGGCGTCGGTGATCCGCATGTTGGCCTGGTGCGGGATGAACGCGCCGAGCTGGTCGGCGGTCACCCCGGCGGCGTCCAGCGCCTGCTGGGCGACCTTGGCCATCTCCCAGACCGCCCAGCGGAAGACCGGCTGGCCGTCCATCCGAAGGTACGGCCACGTGGTCTCCTCGCCCGGGCCGTTGACGGCCTCGGGCTTGGCGAAGGCGGTGTCCCAGGCCTGGGTCTGGGTGATGACGTCGGCCTGCGAGCCGTCCGAGCCCCAGATCAGCTTGCCGATGCCGGGAGTGTCGGACGGACCGACGATCGCGGCGCCGGCGCCGTCGCCGAAGATGAACGCGGTCGAGCGGTCCGACTTGTCGGTCAGGTCGCTGAGCCGCTCGACGCCGATCACCAGCACGTACTCGGCGTTGCCGCCGCGGATCATGCCGTCGGCCAGGCCCAGGCCGTAGCCGAAGCCGGCGCAGGCGGCCGAGATGTCGAAGGCCGGGGCCTTGCCGCAGCCGAGCCGCTCGGCGATCTCGGTGGCGATCGCGGGGGTCTGCTTGAGGTGCGAGACGGTCGCGACGATCACGCCGCCGACCTGCTCGGGGGAGATCCCGGCCTGGGCGATGGCCTTGCCGGCGGCCTGGATCGACATCTCGGCGACGGACTCGTCCGGGCCGGCCCAGCGGCGCTCGGCGATGCCGCTGCGGGTGCGGATCCACTCGTCGGAGGAGTCGATCCACTCCAGGACCTCGGCGTTGGGAATCACCCGGACCGGGCGGTAGCCGCCGACACCGAGGATGCGCGAGTACTGCGCACCGCTCGCCGGGCGGATCTGGGGCTTGGTCATGCGGTGATCTCCTGCTCCTGGCCGCCGTGCTCGGCGACGAGCTCACGGGCCTTGTCCAGGTCGGCGGGGGTCTTGAGGGCGAGCGTGGCCACACCCTTGAGGTTGCGCTTGAGCAGCGCGGTGAGGGTGCCCGCGGGGGACAGCTCGATCACGGCCGTCGCGCCCAGCTGCCCGAGGGTCTCCATGCAGAGGTCCCAGCGGACCGGGTTGGAGACCTGCGACACCAGGCGCGCGAGCACCTCCGTGCCGGAGTCCACGACCCCGCCGTCCTTGTTGGAGACGTAGCGCACCTGCGGGTCGGCCGCGGTCAGGGTCGGGGCCAGCTCGGCCAGCCGCTCGACGCCGGGGGCCATGTGCTCGGTGTGGAACGCGCCGGCCACCTTCAGGGCGATCAGCTTGGCGCCGGCCGGCGGGTCCGCCTTCAGCGCCTCCAGCTGGGCCAGCGTGCCGGCGGCGACGATCTGGCCGCCGCCGTTGTTGTTGGCAGCCGTCAGGCCGTGTTCGGCCAGCTTCGCGGCGACGACCTCCGGGTCGCCGCCGAGCACGGCGGTCATGCCGGTCTCGGTGACGGCGGCCGCCGCGGCCATGGCCCGGCCGCGCTCACGGACGAAGGTCAGCGCGTCGTGGGCGCTGAGCACCCCGGCGCCGGCGGCGGCGGTGATCTCACCGACGCTGTGGCCGGCCACGGCGCCGACCAGCTTGCGGGCGGCGTCCTCGTCCGGGAACAGCTCCCGGGCGGTCACCAGACCGGCGGCGACCAGCAGCGGCTGGGCGACGGCGGTGTCCTTGATCTCCTCGGCGGACGCCTCGGTGCCGACGTGCACCAGGTCGAGCCCGGCGACCTCCGACCAGCCACGCAGGCGGTCGGCGACACCGTCGAGCTCCAGCCAGGGGCTGAGGAAACCGGGGGACTGGGCACCCTGTCCAGGGGCGACGATTACGAGCACGGTTCAACCCTCTCTCGCCAGGCGCCCAGGGGCGGGTAGGCGACGGTAACGAAGAAAACCATCCGGGATTGTATGGTCCCTACACTCCGGCTCAGCCAGGCTCTCCGGCCGCGGTCAGCCGGCCGAGGGCCAGTGCGATCCGCAGGGTGAACGCCGAACGTACGTCGGAGGGGGCGTACCCCGTGACGTCGGTCACGCGTCGTAGCCGGTAGCGCACCGTGTTGGGGTGGACGAAGAGCATCCGGGCCGCGCCCTCCAGTGAGGAGGCCTGCTCCAGGTAGACGCTCAGCGTCTCCAACAGCGCCGAGCCCGCCTCGTCCAGCGGTGTGTAGATCTCCTCCACCAACTGGCGGCGCGCCGCCTGGTCGCCGGCCAGCGCCCGCTCGGGCAGCAGGTCGTCGGCCAGCACCGGGCGGGGGGCGTCCGGCCAGGCCGCGCAGGCCCGCAGACCGGCCGCGGCGGCGTGCGCCGAGCGGGTCGCCGAGAGCAGGTCGGGCACGGTCGGGCCGACCACCACCGGGCCCGGCGCGAACTGGCCGATCAGCGCCCGGGCGGCGTGCACCGGCTCCTTGTCGCCGCCGACCACGACCACCAGGCGCTTGCCCAGCACCCCGGTCAGGACGTGCAGCTTGGCGTACCGGGCGGCCCGGCGGATCGCCTCGACCACCAGCTCACTGTCGCCGTCCGGGGCGCTGCCCATCACCACCCGGACCTGGCTGGGCTGGCCCCAGCCGAGCGCCGCGGCGCGGGAGAGCACGCCCTCGTCGGCGTCGCCGGACAGCAGCGAGTTGACCACCAGGGCCTCCAGCCGGGCGTCCCAGGCGCCGCGCGCCTCGGCCGCCTGGGCGTACACCTGGGCGGTGGCGAAGGCAATCTCCCGGGCGTAGACCAGCACCGACTCGCGCATGTCCGCCTCGTCGCCGGGGGCGGCCACCTCCTCGATGGCCTCCTCCATCACCTCGATCGTGGTGCGGATCAGCTCGACGGTCTGGCGCAGGGTGATCGCCCTGGTCAGCTCGCGCGGGGCGGTGCCGAAGACGTCGGTGGAGATCGCCTGGGCGGCGTCGGGGTGGCGGTACCACTCGGTGAAGGCGGCGATGCCGGCCTGGGCGACCAGGCCGATCCAGGACCGGTGCTCCGGGGGCATCCGCCGGTACCAGCCGAGCTGGTCGTCCATCCGCGAGATCGCGGCGGTGGCCAGCTTGCCCGAGGACTTCTCCAGCCGCTTGAGCGTCGCCGCCCGGCGCTCGGCGCGCTCGGCGGCGTTTCTGCGCTCCTGCGCCGTCAGCCGGGGCGCCGAGCGCCCGGGACGGTCGCGGCCCGACCGGGGAGCCGGGCTCTTCCCGGTCGGTTCGGGTACGGGACTGGGTTCGCTCTTGGAGTTCGTGGAAGCGGCTGGCACAAGGACAAGACTGCCTCACGCGAGTGACTGCTCGTGCACACCCCCCGGCGGAGCGGCGCGGTGGCAAGAGTCACAGCCTCTACTGTGGGGGGCGTGACCGACGCCCCTGAACGCCCCCGCGCCGACCTGCGCCGCACCGCCGAGCGCTACCGCTCCACCCCGGCCGAGGGCATCGAGACCCGCCACGCGTTCTCCTTCTCCGGCCACTACGACCCGAAGAACACGCACTTCGGCGCGCTGCTCGCGTGCAACGAGGAACTCCTCGCCCCCGGAGCCGGGTTCGAGGAGCACAAGCACCGGGACACCGAGATCCTCACCTGGGTGCTGGAGGGGGCGCTCGCCCACCGGGACTCCCACGGCCACGACGGGGTGGTCCGCCCCGGGATGGTCCAGCACCTCAGCGCCGGCTCCGGAGTCACCCACACCGAGCGCAACGCCGGCGGCGCCACCGTCCCGGTCCGCTTCGTCCAGATGTGGCTCCAGCCGGACCGGTTCGACGCGCCCCCGGCGTACGGGCTGCGCAAGGTGGAACCCGCGGACGGCGGGTTGACGCTGCTCGCCTCCGGTCTGGAGCGCGACGCCGGGACGGACGCCCTGCGGCTGCGCCGCAGCGACGCCGCGCTCTGGCTGGCGACCGCCGGTCCGTGGCAGCCGCTGCCCGAACTGCCCGCGGCCCCCTGGCGGTACGCCCACCTCACGGCCGGCTCGCTGGGCTACCGGACCATCCCGGGGCCCAAGGGCGGCGGACGGTCGATGGTCCCGGGCGACAGCGTGCGGATCACCGGCGAGGCCTTCGCCGCCCCGACGGCGGGCGAGACCGGCGCGCAGCTCCTGCTGTGGGAGATGCACTCGCCGGTCTCGTACGGCTGAGGCTTACCGGAGTTCTTCGAGGACGGCGTCGGAGAAGGCGGGCCAGGCCTCGACCGCCCACGGGCCGAAGTCCCGGTCGGTGAGCGCGACGCAGGCCGCGCCCGCCTGCGGGTCGACCCACAGGAAGGTGCCGGACTGGCCGAAGTGGCCGAAGGTGGCGGGGGAGTTGGCGGTGCCGGTCCAGTGCGGGCTCTTGCCGTCGCGGATCTCGAAGCCGAGGCCCCAGTCGTTCGGACGGCGGTGGCCGTAGCCGGGCAGCACGCCGCCGGTGCCGGGGAAGGCGACCTCGCGGGTGGCCCGCAGGACGGTGGACGGGTCCAGCAGCTTGGGCGCCTGCAGCTCGGCGGCGAACCGGGCGAGGTCGGCGATGGTGGACAGGCCGCCGGCGCCGGCCGGGGACTTGTGCGCGGTGTTGATCAGGGTGTCGGCCATGCCCAGCGGCTCGAACACCGCCTCGGCGACGTAGCGGGAGAACTCGATCCCGGCGGCTTCGGACAGTGCCCGGGCCAGCGCGTCGAAGCCCGCGTTGGAGTAGAGCCGGCGGTTGCCGGGCTCGGCGAACACCCGGTCCTCGTCGAAGCCCAGGCCGGAGGTGTGCGCGAGCAGGTGGCGGACGGTCGCGCCGGGCGGGCCGGCCGGGTCGTCCAGCTCGAACACGCCCTCCTCGACCGCGACCAGGGCCGCGTACGAGGTGAGCAGCTTGGTCACCGACGCCAGCGGGAACAGCTGCTGCTGCGGCCCGTGCGCCCCCAGCACCGCGCCGTCCGCCCCCCGGACCACCGCCGCCGCGGCGTGGGGCACCGGCCAGTTGTCGATCAAACGCAAGCTCTCCATGGGTACCGACTGTAACGGGGGCCGGAGCGTGGTGGCGGGGGCACCCGGCTGTGGGGCCGGGCGGGCTTGCTTGGAGTGCACTCCAACTCGGTAGCGTCTTTCCCGTCGCACAGGACAGGGGGGAACGTTCGATGGCCACACCCGCACGGGTCGAGATCGACCTGCGCAGCTGTTCCGAGGTGTACAACCGCGCCCCGGGCGGAGATCCGGACCGGACCCCGCGGCACACCATCAGCGAGGTCGCCGTGGCGAGCGGGCTCACCGCCCACACCCTGCGCTGGTACGAGCGGATCGGCCTGCTGGACCCGGTCGACCGCGCGGCCGGCGGCCAGCGCCGCTACTGCGACGCCGACCTGCACCGGCTGGCCTTCCTGGGCCGGCTGCGACTGACCGGCATGTCCGTGGCGGACATGCTCAAGTACGTGGACATGGCCCGCCAGGGCGAGCAGACCTACGAGGGGCGGCGCCTGCTGCTGGAGGCCCAGCGCGAGGAGGTCCGGCAGAAGATCGTCGACCTCCAGGCCACCCTCGCCGTCCTCGACTACAAGATCGATCTCTACGCCGGGAAGGTCGCCGACACCGCCGGCGCCCCGGCCCAATGCCAGTACGACCGCGCAGAGGAAGAGCAGAGCGCATGACTCACCCCGTCCACCCCGTCCTTCCCACCGCCGAACTCGGCACCGGCGGCCCGCTGGTGGGTGTCCAGGGCCTCGGCTGCATGGGCATGAGCGAGTTCTACGGACCCACCGACACCGACGAGGCGCTCGCCACCCTGGACGCCGCGCTGGAGGCCGGCGTCACCCTGTTCGACACCGCCGACATGTACGGCTTCGGCCGCAACGAGGAGTTCGTCGGCCCCTTCGTCCGGGCCAACCGGGACAAGGTGGTGATCGCCACCAAGTTCGCCATCGAGCGCTCGGAGGACGACCCGACCCGGCGCGCCATCCGCAACGACCCCGCGTACATCAAGGCCGCCGTCGACGCCTCGCTGCGCCGCCTCGGCGTGGACGAGATCGACCTCTACTACATGCACCGCCGCGACCCGGCCGTGCCGCTGGCCGAGTCGGTCGGCGCCATGGGCGAGCTGGTCGCGGCGGGCAAGGTGCGCCACCTGGGCCTGTCCGAGGTGACCGGGGCCGAGCTGCGCGAGGCGCACGCCGTCCATCCGATCGCCGCGCTGCAGTCCGAGTGGTCGGTGTTCGCCCGCGACGTCGAGCGTTCGGCGGTGCCGGCCGCTGCCGAGCTGGGCGTGGCCTTCGTGCCGTACTCGCCGCTCGGGCGCGGCTTCCTGACCGGTGCCTTCCAGGACGCCGGGAAGCTCTCCGAGACCGACTTCCGGCGCACCCACCCGCGCTACACCGGCGACAACGCGACCGCCAACGCCGAACTGCTCGCTCCGCTGCGGGAGATCGCGCAGGCGCACGGCGTGACGCTCGCCCAGGTGGCGCTGGCCTGGGTGCACCAGCGGTCCGAGGTGCACGGGCTGACCGTCGTGCCGATCCCGGGCACCCGCAAGCGCAGCCGCCTCGCCGAGAACACCGCGGCGGCGACGCTGCGGCTCACGGCGGAGGAGCTGGCGCTGCTGGAGCCGGTGGCCGGCCGGGTGTCAGGGGACCGCTACGCGGACATGAGCTTCACCTCGGTCGGACGGGAGTAGCCCGGAGCGGAACAGCCGGGCGGGCCCGGGGAGTCGGCGACCCCCCGGGCTCTCCGTCAGACCTCGCGGCCCAGCCAGGCGGCCAGCCGGGCGTGGACGTCGGCGTCCTCGGCGACCGGCCGGACGGCGCCGAACGGGACACCCTCGACGCGGGCCTCGGGCGGCAGGACGGCCTGGGCGATGCCCAGCGCGGTCCGCGCCAGCGTCTCGTCCAGCGCGAAGCCGTTGCCGAGGCTGGTGGCGATGTCCCAGGTGTGGGTCACCGCCTCCATCACGTAGCCGCCGACCACGGCGCCGCCGGGCACCTCGCCCCAGGGCGCGACGGTCGGGCGGCCGAGCTTGGCGTCGTCCGCCCAGGCGGCGGCGGCCCGGGCGCGGGCCCGGCCCAGCGCGGCCGGCCAGCCGTCGTCCGACGGGTCCTCGATGGCGGCCACGATGTCCTCGAAGCGGCCGCCCTCGCCCATGTACGCCAGACGGTGGACGCCGCCGACCACGTGGTTCAGCAGCTGCCGCAGCGTGAACTCGCTGCACGGGGTGGGCCGGTCGAGGTCCGCCGGGGTGATCGTGGCGAACAGCTTCTCCAGCTGGTCGAGGGCGAGCAGGTACTGCGGGCGGGCGTCCTGGACGGCGTTCATGTGCGGTCAACTCCCCGTGGTGGGTCGGGCTTTCGGGCTCGGAACGCAATCTCCCAGTAAAACCTGACAAGTGCCGTCAGGATTACTGGGATTCTTGGACCATGAAGGCCGACCGCCTGCTCTCGATCCTCCTGCTGCTCCAGACCCGCGGCCGGGTGTCCGCCACCGAACTCGCCGAGCGGCTGGAGGTGTCCGTGCGCACCATCTACCGCGACGTGGAGTCGCTCTCCGCGGCCGGAGTGCCGGTGTTCACCGAACGCGGGCGGCACGGCGGCATCGGTCTGCTGCCCGGCTACCGGACCGACGTCACCGGTCTGACCGCGGACGAGGCCCGGGCGCTGTTCGTGCTCTCCGCCCAGGGCGCGCACAGCGACCTCGGACTGGACGGCGCGCTCGGCTCGGCGCTGCGCAAGGTGATGGCGGCGCTGCCGGCCCCGCACCGCCCGGCCGCCGAGCGGATCAGCGAGCGGATCCTGGTCGACCCGGCCCGCTGGATGCACCACGGCGGCTCGCCCGCCGCCGCGCCGGGCCCGGACCTGGGCGAGCTGCAGTACGCGGTCTTCGCCGACCGGCGGCTGCGGCTGCGCTACCGGCACAGTGGTACGCCCGCGCCGGTGGAGTACACCGTCGACCCGTACGGGCTGGTGAGCAAGGCCGCGGTCTGGTACCTGGTGGCCGATCTGCACGGCGAGCCGCGGCTGTTCCGGGCCGACCGGGTGCTGGCCGCCGGGACCACCGAGGAGGCGGTGCGCCGTAGGCCCGGCCTGGGGCTCGGCGAGGTCTGGGCGGTGCTGCGCGAGCAGGTGGAGCGGCTGCCGGTGGAGCTGCCGGTACGGGTGCGGGTCCGGCGCGGGCGGCTGGACATGTTCCTGCGCATCCACGGCGGCCGGGTCACCGCGCCGCCGCCGGAGGCGGGCGTCGGGCCGGCCGAGGAGTGGGTGGAGGTGGCGATGGCCTTCCCGGCCCCGGCGGCGGTCCGGTCGCTGCTGGCCTTCGGGGCGGACGTCGAGGTGCTGGCCCCGCCGGCCGCCCGGCGCGAGCTGGCCCGGGCGGCGGCGGACGCCCTCCGGCTCTACCAGGACCAGCCTTCCTAGCCGTGTGGCGACTAGGAGTTGGGCGTCGCCCGGACCACGCCCTGGTAGTGGCCGAGCGAGATCGCCGCGAAGTTGTGCAGGCTGTCGGTGCCGTCGGTGAAGTAGCCGTTGTGGCCGACCGCGCGGGCCGAGGAGATCTGCTCGGCGCCGAAGCCGTCGCCGGTCGGGTCGGCGCCGTGGCCGAGCTTGCCGACCTCCAGGAACGGGACGTTGCCGATCCAGTCGCTGGGGTTGCGGGCGGCCCAGACGTGCACACCGGCGCCCAGTTCGGCGGTGCTCTGCACGCCCATGCCGGGGCTGCCGAACACCATCATGTCGGTGATGCCCGAGGTGTCGGACGGCGAGGAGGCCGCGCGCGGGATCTTCGGGGCGGCGGTCCCGCAGACCACCGAGCCGTACGAGTGGCAGAGCAGCGACGGGGGCGCGTCCGGGCGGGTGGTCTCCTTGAGTCCGGCGAGCAGCCGCTCCAGCCGGGGCGCGGCGACGTCGGCGAGCCGGGAGGTGGCCGCGTCCGGGCCGAGGCCGGAGGGGGTGACGTAGCCGGTCCAGGAGACCACGGCGGTACGGGTGCCGGGGGCCTGGCGCTTCTGCTCGGCGTAGAGGGCGCGGGCCATGCCGGCCGGGGAGCGCAGCGGCTCGGCGGTCTGGTCGAAGTGTCCGAGGTCGGCGTCCGAGCCGGGCACCAGGACGGAGATCCGCTCGGCGTCGGCGAGGTCGCCCCACACCTCGGTGACCAGGCCGCGGCCGCGCGGGTCGAAGGCCAGGACCTGCCGGCCGGGGGCGAGCAGGTGCTCGGTGTCGTTGGCGCGGGAGACGGCCAGTGCGCGGGTGTCGGAGTCGAGCTCGCGGTCCTCGGCGCGGGCCCTGGCCTTGTCGCGCTCGACGGCGAGGGCGATCCGGTTGGCGCGGTAGCGCAGGTCCAGCGGGGCGCCGTCGTAGTTGCCGACGACCAGCGGGTACGCCTGGATCAGCCGGTCCAGCTCGGTGGGCGCCAGCGAGGCGAAGAACTCGGCGGCGGCGGCCGGGGTGGTGGTGGCCGGGTCGGGCAGCGGTCGGCCGAAGGAGTGGTCCTGGACCCAGGCGGAGCTGCCGGCCGGGGGCGTGGAGATCGCCAGCTGCTCGGAGGAGACAGCGGCCGCGGCCGCGGAGGCGCCGGCGTCGGCGAGTACGGCGCAACCCGCGAACGCCCCGACCAGTACCCGCTTCCAGCGTCGACGGTTGCGCACCGCACCAACTCCCTTGGGGCCCGTCACCGTTTCTCGGGCGGTGCCCGGAGGGTGCGATCTGAACTGCTGACTTCCCTGCGCAAGCCTAGGGGGCCCGAAGGGATGGCGGACACGCCCAAACTGTGGGATGGATCACATGAACCGGGGGGTGTCCTCGCGGCGTCTCCCGGAGGTGCGGCGGCAGCCCGTACGGCCGTTCGCTCAGGCGTCGAACTCCCGTACCAGCCGCTTCGGTGCCGTCCGCCGCCAGGCCTCGGTGACCAGGTCGCGCAGTTCCTCCCGGTCCACCAGGTCCAGCCGGACGCTCACCCAGCCGTGCCGCCCGACGTAGGGGGCGGAGGAGAAGACCTCGGGCTCGGCGGCGAGCAGTTCGGCCTGGTCCTCGGGGGAGGCCTTGACGGTGACCCGGTCGCCGTCGGGCGCGCCCATCGCGAAGATCCGGCCGCGGACCCGCAGCGTCTCGATCTCCCAGGTCGGCTCCTGGGCGGCCTCCGGCAGGGCCAGCGCCATCGTGCGGAACTCGTCGAACGTCATCGCCATGACGGCAGGCTAGAGCAGGGCACTGACAACGCGGCCCCGGCGCGCGTGATGGCGCACCGGGGGCGCGTGGCCCGTCCGGGGGCCCGGTCAGGCGGTCCCGGTCAGGACAGCGAGGACCAGGCGTCGCAGGAGCGGTCGGCGGCGACCAGCCGGTCCGGGTGGCCGCTGCCGTCGGAGATCGAGATCCGGCGGTAGTTCTGGCCGCTGAACACCCAGTACTCGCTGTTCCCGCCGACCCGCTGGCAGTCCGGGACGGGCAGGAAGCAGTCCACCCGGCCCAGGCCGTTCAGGGAGGTCCACTGGGAGAGTTCGCGGTCGGTGCGCTCGCGGATGTCGGTGTGCGAGGAGCCGTCGGCGATCGAGATCAGCCGGTACTGCTGGCGGCCGCCGGTGGTGTGGAAGCACCAGTACCAGCTCTTGCCGCCGACCCGCTGCTGGTCCGGGACGGGCAGCCAGCAGTCCACCTGGCCGATGCCGCTGAGCGAGCCCCAGTAGGTGAGGTCGCGGTCGGAGCGTTCGAGGGCCGTGGTGTACCGGCCGCCGCTGCAGGTGACGGAGACCAGCCGGTACTGCTGGCGGCCGCCGGTGCTGTGGAAGCACCAGTACCAGCTCTTGCCGGCCGGGTCCTGCTGGTCCGGTACGGGCAGGAAGCAGTCGACCCGGCCGATGCCCTGCAGGCAGGACCAGCCGGTCAGCCAGGTGTCGTCCTCGACCTTGCGGTCGGTGTGGGCGGAGCCGTCGGCGATCGAGATCAGCCGGCAGCGGTCGCCGTGGAACGCCCAGTACTGGCTCTGCCCGCCCTTGCGGTACTGGTCCGGGACGCCGACGAACTCGTCGCACGGGTACGCCTTCACCGGCTGCGGCCTGGGCTGCGTCGTGCCGCCGCCGCCCGGCACCGTGGTGGTGCCCTGCCCGCCGCCGCCCGGCCGGGTGGTGGTGCCGCCCACCGGGGTGAGCCGGCCCTCGCAGAGCCCCCGCAGGATGCTCAGCGAGGGCATGAAGGCGTACACCGAGCCGGTGGTCTGGACGAACTGCTGGAAGCTCACCGGGGTGTGCCTGATCAGGCCGCCCTCGTCGCGGCTCTCGAAGTCGACGTCCGGAGCCTCCTGGGTGACCGGGTCCTTGCCGGGGACCGGCCGGGGGTTGGCGTGCCCCGGCGGGACGGTCCCGCCGCTGTCGCGGTTCGGCGGGAAGTTCGGCTGGTCCATCCAGTCGGCCTGGATGAACTCGAACTGCCGCTGGATGTCGGCCTGGTAACAGATGAACAGCAGGCCGCGCGGGTCGTCGGGGCCGCCCGGACCCTCGGAGGCCGGGTCGAACGGGGCGCCGTACGGGGTGCCGCGGCGCATGATCCGCCGGCCGTCGAGGACCCCGGCGTCGAGCGCCGGTTTGTCCGGGCTCTCCTGCAGGCCGGCCCGCGGGCTGGTCTTGCGCAGGTGCGACCAGAGCGGGGTGACCAGGCCCTCCAGGTCGTCCCGGAAGTCGAAGTCGTTGTCGGAGGCGGCGCCCGGGTTGTTCGGGACGTCGTTGAACTGGTGCTTGCAGACCGGGGCGCCGGAGCGCCAGCGGCCGACCATCCGGGCGGCCAGCCACTCGGTGGTGGCGGTGTCCGGGACGGCCTTGGCCTGCTTGAGCTCCCTGAGCTTGATCGCGACCTGCGACCACCAGCCGGGGACGTCCTGGGCGAGCCGGCGGACCACCTGGAAGGAGCCGTTGCGGGCCCACTCGGGGTACTGGCTCGGTGGGCCGCTGAACGGGTCGTTCGGCAGGCCGCAGACGAACTCGCCGGCCGGGATGAGCCGGGTGCCCGGGTGGCCCTCCTGTTCCTCCGGCTTGGCCGGGTCGGGTCGGTCGAAGCCCCTGATGCCGGGCTCGCTGATGCCGTCCTTGAAGCCGAAGTGCTCCTTGCCGCGGCGGCTGCCCAGCAGGGTCTGGGCGTTCTGCTGGTAGACCACCAGGACCCGGCACTCGGCGGCGGCGATCCGCTGGGCGTCGACGGCCGACTGCAGATCCCGCTCGGTGTCGGCGGAGATCTTCAGCAGGGCGTGGACGGGCTGGTTCTTCCCGTTGCCGAACAGCCAGTTCTCCGGGGAGTTGTCGCCGGTGTCGCCGAGGGCCCCGGCCCGCTTGGCCGAGCCCTCCTTGAAGGCCTCCAGGCCGCCGCCGACCGGCGGCGCGGTCGGGAACGGGTCGGTCGTGGAGAGCATCCGCAGGCCCTCGTAGGTGAAGCTGACGCCGAGCCAGGTGGCGGTCAGCGACTTGGGGTCGTCGCCGCCGGCGGCCTTCCTGGCCTCGCTGAACGCCTCGTTGAACGCGGCGACCTCGCGGGTGGTGGAGATCTGCGGGGTCAGCTTGCGGAGCCAGTCGCGGGCCCGGGCGGCGTCCTCGAACTTGAGGAACAGGACACTGACGTTGTCCTTCTTGAACCCGGCGAGGATGTCGCCCTGGATCTCCTCGCTTTCGCGGAGGTTCAGTTCCGTGGTCATGGGTGGGAAGTCCTTTCGTGCTGCGGGATCAGGCCGAGGAACCGAGTTGGACCCACTGCGCGACGCTGGGCACGCCCTGGTCGCTGAGCAGGAAGAGCATGTACCAGCCGGGCGGGGCGGCCTTGGCGTCCGGCGGGGCCTGGAGCTGCATCCGGTTGCCGGCCCGGCTGACGAGCCTCAGCTCGATGTGCCGCTGGCTGGTGTTGACCGAGTGGGTGGAGGTGGTCGGGGACAGCAGGACGGCCTTGGCGGCCAGGCCCGGGGTGGTGCTGGTGACGGTGAAGGTCTTGTCGTAGCCGACCGGCGTGGTGGGCGCGTTGGCCAGCGCCGGCCGGTCGCCCTGGTGCAGGTACGACGGCTCGTAGATCTCGATGGTGCCGTTCATCGTGGTCGGGCCGGTGGTGCCGGGGATGCCGCCCACCGTGCCGTTGATGTCCGTGTTGTTGGCCATCTGCTGGAGCTCGTCGCCGGTCACCATGACGCGTCCGTCGGGCAGCACCACCGCGTTGGAGTGGTAGCCGCGCGGCAGCCGCTGGACCGGGCCGAGCTTCCAGTTGCCCTGGTCGTCGCGGAGCTCGATCTGGCGGTACTTGAGGTCCGCGTTGGGGTTGTACGGGCCGTTGCCGTAGTCGCGGATGTCGTAGGCGCCGTTGACGGTCATCAGCTTGCCGTCGGGCAGCAGGATGGTGTCGTCCTGGGTGCGGCCGAAGGCGCGGGACTTCTCGGCGGTCCAACTGCCGTTGGAGAAGCGCAGGGTGCTCGGGTTGTCCCGGTCGCCGCCGAGGATCAGCGCGGAGTCCGGGCCGTTGACGCCGCTCGGCAGCATCACGGCGGAGCCGTAGTTGCGCTTGCGGCCGTCAGGACGGGCGGTGAGGTCGCTGCGGGTCTCGGCGACGGGGTCGAACTTCCACTGCTCGCCGGCCGTGCGGCCGAAGCCGTAGACGTTGCCGTCGTTGAGCGAGAACAGGTGCGGGTAGTCGGTGCTGAACGGGGCGTCCGCCCTGAACCGCTCCAGCGGGGTGTTGGCGGGTACGTCGGTCTTCCTCACCGGCACCGGGAACTTCTTGGCGGGGAAACGCTCGACCACCGGGGTGGGCGTGCCGTAACCGAGTTCGGACTGCCCGGACATGATCAGCTGGCGGCCGTCGGCGCCGGTCACCACCGAGGGGTACCAGCGGCCGACCGACATGTCGGGGTTGCGGGTCCAGGTCTCGGTCCACGGGTCGAAGATCAGCGAGAGCTTGGCGCCGGTGCCGCCGTTGCCGCCCAGGTTGCCGCCGAACACGCCGAGCATGCCGTTGGGCAGGAAGGAGTGGCCCGAGCAGAAGAACGGGACCGGGCGGGGCTCGCCCAGGCCGTCCGGCATGTCCGCGACCGGCGGCGTGACCTGCTTGAACGCGTCCGGTCCGTTGCCCTTGGCCGGATCCCAGAGGAAGGCCCGGCCGGCGTTCTCCTTGCCGGTGGTCTGGGTGGGGGCGGGCTCCTTCTCCGGGTTGGTCTCGATCCGCTCGAAGGAGAACAGCAGCACCTTGCCGGTCGGCAGCAGCGCGACGTGGTCGCCGAAGTCGGGGGAGGGGAAGTACTCCTTGAACGCGCCGAAGACCGCCGGGTCGAAGGCCTTGTTGTGATCGGCCTGGGAGGCCGTCAGCGCGTTGTACCGGTTGGTGCGGGTGGTCTGCGGGTAGTCGCCGATGCCGCGGATGGCGGCGCGCATCCGGGCGTGCTCCTCGGCGTGCTCCTGGCCGAGCGCCGCGACCTCGTCCTCCCGCAGTTCGGCCATCACCCGGGGGGAGTCGACGTGCGGGGTGAGGTCGTCCGGACCGGGGCCGTGGGCGAGGGCCGGGGCGGCGGTGCCCAGCAGGCTGCCGGCGGTCACCGCGAGGACCACGGCGGTGCCCGACAGCCGTCGGCGGGCCGGGCGACGCGGCTGCGGGCGTGGTGGGGACAGGGACATGGGTCTCCTCGGGAGCGGGGTGTGCGAAGGGAGGGGGTGGCGAATGCGGACGGACGGGCCGTGGGCGGGCGCGGTCCTGCGGTGGTCGCCGACGGTGACAGGAGATCACGCCACGTGGTGGTTCGCATGCCGGTGTATTTCCCTCGGCTCCCCTCGGCGGAGCGTCACACCACGCCCAGCGCATACGCCGCGAACAGCGCCGCCGCGGCCCCCGCCGCCGCTTTCCCGGCCCGGGAGAAGGCCGTCCACGGCCCGTCGAAGCGCCGGGTGAACCACCCGATCGCCCCCAGTGCGGCTCCGAACAGCGGAAGCAGCGCCAGCCGGGCGGCCACCCAGCCGAGCGAGTCCGGCGCGGTGGTCAGCCCCGGGACGGCGCCCAGCCCGGCCGCGCCGGGCACCGCCACCGCGAGCATCGCGCTCTGGTGCCAGCAGAAGATCGTCATCGCCGACAGGTTGACCACCACCACCGGCAGCCACAGCAGCGGACGGCGGGCCAGCAGCCGGCCCAGCCGCTCCCGCAGCAGCACCGCGGCGCCGCACTGGAACGCCGCCAGGGCGAGCACCAGCAGGGACGGCGGGTGCGAGTTGGTGCGCTCGGCCCCGGGCACGCCGACCATGCTGGCCGGGTAGTGGAACACCAGCAGCAGCACGGCGAACAGCGCGCCGCCGCCGGACAGCAGCACCCGGGCGGTCGGACGGCCGAGCCGGCCCTGGGCCCAGAGCACCCCCAGCTGGTAGCCGAACAGCCAGCCCGGCAGGATGTTCAGCAGCGCGATCCAGGACGGCACCGCCTGCGCCCACGGCCCGTACCGCAGCAGGTCGACGGCCGCGACCGACACCACCGCCAGCCCCGCCGACCAGCCGCCCAGTCGGCGCCCGGCGGCCACGCAGAGCGGGGTGAGCGCGGTCAGCCCCAGGTAGACCCCGATGTACCAGAGCGGCTGCACCACCAGCGTCGCGCCGGTGCGAACGGTGTCCGACGGGACGCCGAGCGCGGGCAGCAGCGGCAGCAGCAGCGCCCAGACGGCCGTGACCCCGAGCACCGGGCGCAGCAGCCGGACCGTACGGGCCCGCAGCCAGCCGCCGGCCGACTCGCCCCGGGCGCGGGCGCGTTCCAGCGAGCGGACCGAGGAGTGCCCGCCGACCAGGAAGAACACCCCGAGCATCTGGAGCGCCCAGCTGATCGGGGCGAAGAAGCCGAGGGAGGACAGCGGGCTGGCGTTGTGCAGCGAGCCGTCGGGGTCGCGGGTGAAGCCGCCGAGCATCCAGTGCCCGACCGGGACGGCGAGCAGGGCGAGGGCGCGCAGCCCGTCCAGGGCGCGGTCGCGGGTGGCGGGGGTCCTGGCGTCGACCTGCCGGGCGGTGCGGCGCAGGGCGGCGAGGGGGTGGGCCATGGTGGTGCTCCTTCCGGTGTGGGCGGTCAGGCCCGGCCGAGGGCGATGGCGGCGTAGGCGGCGAGGGAGGCGGTGCCGGGGGCGAAGTAGCCGGTGTGGCCGTGGGATCCGGTGGCGGGCAGCGGGCGGGCGCCGAAGCCGGGGGCGGTCGGGTCGGCGCCGTGGCCGAGGCCGAGCAGCCGGACGTTGGGCACGTCGCCGATCCAGTCGGAGCCGTTGCGGGCGGTGGCCCAGAGCGGGACGCCCGGGTCGAGGTCGGCGGCCGAGTCGACGCCCATGCCGGGGGAGCCGAGCACCACCACGCCGGAGGCCCGGGCCGGGGTGGGGCGGGCCAGGCCGCAGACCACCGAGCCGTAGCTGTGGCAGAACACGGTGGCCGGGGCCTGCGGGCGGGTGGTGGCGGCGAGTCCGTCGAGCAGCCGGGTGAGGCGGGCGGCGCCGGCCCGGGCGAGGTCCTCGGTGGCGGCGTCCAGGCCGAGGCCGACCGGGGTGGTGTAGCCGGCCCAGGCGATCACGGCGGTCTGCCGGCCGGTGGCCTCGTGGAGGGCGCGCGCCATGCCGGCGGGGGTGCCGTACGGGTCGCTCGCGCGGTCGAAGCGGAGCAGGTCGATGTCCGAGCCGGGGACGACCACGGCGGTGCGGGCGGCGCCGGCGAGGTCGCCGTACACCTCGGCGACCTGGCCGCGGCCCCGCGGGTCGAAGGCGAGGACCTGCCGTCCGCCGTCCAGCAGGGTGCGGTAGCGCTCGGCGCGGGCGGCGGCGGCCGCGTGGTCCTGCGGGGTGCGGGCGGGGTCGGCGACCAGGGCGAGTTCGCGGGTGCGCTCGGCGGCGAGGGCCAGGGCGTTGGCGCGGTAGCGGAGCCCGACCGGGGCGCCGTCCAGGTTGCCGACCACCAGCGGGTGCCGGGTGGCCAGCGCGTCCTGCTGGGGCGCGGTCAACCCGGCGAAGAACGCGGCGACTCGGGCCGGGTCGGTGGTGGCGGGGTCGGGCAGTCGCAGGCCGAGCGCGGTGTCGGCCGTCCAGGCGGCGCTGCCGGGCGGCGGGCCGGTGACGGGGGTCTGGGTGTCGGCGGCCCAGCCGCCCACGCCGAGCACCGCGGCCAGTGCCAGCGCGGCGGCGGCGAGCGCCCGCCCGGTCCGGAATCTGCGCATGTCCCTGCTCTCCTCGTCCGTTCGGCTTGCGACGAAGAGGAAGGTAGGAACAGGACGGCCCCGCGGACGTCACACCGCGGGGCCAACTCCCTTGTGCTACCGGGGTATCAGGAGGATTTCCGGCTGCCGGGCCGGGGGCCGGCCGGGTGGGGACAACCCCCCTACCGGCCGGGGGTCACCAGACCCGACTCGTAGGCGAGCACCACCGCCTGGGCGCGGTCGCGCAGGTCGAGCTTGGCGAGGATGCGCCCGATGTGGGTCTTGACGGTCTGTTCGGCGAGCACCAGCTGCGTGGCTATCTCCTGGTTGGACAGGCCGCGGGCGATCAGCACCAGCACCTCGGTCTCCCGCGGGGTCAGGCCGTTGAGCCGCACCTTGGGGTCGTGGCGCCTGGGCGGGCGGGTCCGGGCGAAGTCCTCGATCAGCCGACGGGTCACCGAGGGGGCGAGCAGTGCCTCGCCCGCCGCGACCACCCGGACCGCGGCGATCAGGTCGGCGGGCGGGGCGTCCTTGAGCAGGAAGCCGCTGGCCCCGGCGCGCAGCGCCTCGTACACGTAGTCGTCCACGTCGAAGGTGGTCAGCATCAGCACCTTGGGCCGGTGCGCGCCCGGCACGGCGGGGTCGAGCAGCCGCCGGGCCGCCTCCAGCCCGTCCATCACGGGCATCCGGACGTCCATCAGCACCACGTCCGGGTGGGTGCGGCCGACGACCTCCAGGGCCTGGGCGCCGTCCGCCGCGTCCCCCACCACGTCGATGTCGCTCTGGGCGTTGAGCAGGGCGGCGAAGCCCGCGCGCACCATGGCCTGGTCGTCGACGATGATCACGCGGATGGTCATGCGGTGGGCTCCCGAAGGGTGTCGAGGGTGTCGAAGGGCAGGACGGCGGCCACCTTGAAGCCGCCGTCCGGCAGCGGGCCGGTGTCCAGCCTGCCATCGACCAGCCGGACGCGTTCGCGCATTCCGACCAGGCCCTGCCCGGTGCCCTCGACCGAGGCCTCCAGCGACTCGGTGCGCTGCTCCGGGGGCGCGTTGACCACGGTCACCCGCAGCTCCGGCCCGTCCGAGGAGAGCGAGACCCAGGTCCGCGCGCCGGGGGCGTGCCGCACCACGTTGGCGAGCGCCTCCTGGACGATCCGGTAGGCGGAGAGGCCGACGGCCTGCGGCACCGCCTCCACCAGCCCCGACTCCACCGTCAGCTCGGCCGGCACCCCGGCGCGCCCCACCGTCTCGACCAGCTGGGCGAGTTGGTCGACCCCGGGCTGCGGGGCCTTCTCCCCGCCGGACTCCTCGCTGCGCAGCACGCCCAGCAGCCGGCGCATCTCGGCGAGCGACTCGCGCGCGGTGCCGGCGATCGCGGCGAACTCCTCGGCGGCGTCGGCGGGTACGTCGGGGATCCGGTACGGCGCGCTGGCGGCCTGCACCGCGATCACCGACATGTGGTGGGCCACCACGTCGTGCAACTCCCGTGCGATCCGGGCGCGTTCCTCCAGCAGCGTGCGCCGTTCGCGCTCGACCTCGCTGATGTGCTCCTGCTCGGTGAGCAGCCGGCGCGCCTCGGCGCGTTCCCGCAGGGCTCCGCCGAGCACCAGGACGGCGCCGGTCAGGGCGGTCGCGAGGATCGCGTTGTCCCCGGTGTAGTGGGAGCCCAGCCCGGCGAGCGACAGGGCGGTCCCGGAAGCCGCGGTGGCCAGCCAGACCGCGACCAGGGTGCGCCTCGGCTCGCGGAGGGAGAGCGGGACCATCAGGAACAGGTAGCCGACCAGCCCGGTGGGTATCCACGGCCAGGGGCCGCCGGTCCCACTCCCGGTGGTCATGGCCAGCAGCGCGGCCAGCAGGTCGGTGCCGCCGATCATCCACCAGGCGGCCAGCGGCCGGCTCACCGCGAGCAGCAGCGGCGCGGTCTGCGTGACGGCGAGGGCGGCGGCGAGCCCCCCGCCGATCCCGTAGTCGTCGGCCATCACGTTGATCCCGCTGGGCAGCAGCGAGGCGATCGCGGCCACCGCGAGGACGTACGGGAGGTGGCGGAGCCACGGGCGGGAGGACTGGGCCAGCAGCGGGGTGTGGTCGGCGGACGGACGGACGAGCGTGCCGAGCAGGGCGCGTACCGTGCCGAGGGGGCCGGGCCGGGCGGACGAGTCGATCATCCGGCCAGACTAGGGGCGCGGCGGCGGCCCGGCGTCCGACCCGGGGCCGGGATCAGGGGTCGTACCCGGGTATGACGCCGGGGCGTTCAGGCTGTTCGGCCCCGGCCGTTCAGGCGCTGTCCGTTCCGCCCGGGGTGCGCCAGTGGCCGGTCAGGGCCGGGCCGAGCTGGTCGAAGTGGCGCTCGATCAGGGCGATCATGCCCTCCGGTCCCTCGGGTTCGCGGTCGGCCGTCCAGGAGAGGTGGGCCGCGCGCAGCACGCTGCCGAAGACGGCGGCGAGCACGGTGGGGCGCAGGTCCTCGCGCGGATCGAGCCCCTCGCGCTCGGCGAGCACCCGGACCACGATCCGCTCCTGCTCGGTGACCCGGCGCAGGTGGGCGGCAAGCAGGGTGGGGGCCTCCTCGATCATCCGCATGAGCTCGAGCGCGCTGGTGATCGAGCCGGGGCCGGAGGCGTCGGCGTTCCCGAGGTCGCGCCAGGCCTTGACGATCGAGGCGCGCAGGGCCTGGAGCGGGGTCTCCTCGGCCGGGCGGTGGCGCAGGCACTCGATGAAGTAGTCCTCCGCCTCGGCCATCACGGCGAGCGCGACCTCGTCCTTGTTGGCGAAGTAGCGGAAGAAGGTGCGCTGGGAGACGTCGACGGCGGAGGCGATCTCGTCGACGGTGGTCCGGGCGAAGCCCTGGCTGAGGAAGAGCATGTGGGCGGCCTGGACCAGGGCGTACCGGGTCTGCTGCTTCTTGCGCTCACGCAGCCCGGGTGTCCGTCCGAGGTCCTCCGGGGTGCCGGCGGGGCGGGGGGTGTGAGCGGCCATGGCGGGGGCCTTCCGGAGTGCGGGTGTGGCGGGTGGGAGCTCAACCTTAGCGTTGTGACAAATGTCAGTAATGGCCAGAAGTCACTGTTTGCCGAATGTCAGCACCTGACATAATCTGCCGCGAGTGGCGCCCGTCGGGCCGGGGCACCTGTGGGGACGGGTGGGCCGGGGCGCCACGGCCACGTTGCGAACGAACCACGCCCCCGGAGGGCCCAGATGAGCCAGTCCGTCGTCAAGAACTCCGAGGCGGACGCCCCGCCGCCGCTCGGCCCGCCGTCCGGGGGAGGCCTCAAGGGGCACCCCTGGCTGACCCTGCTGACCGTCGCGGTCGGCGTCATGATGGTCGCGCTGGACGGCACGATCGTCGCCATCGCCAACCCGGTGATCCAGGAGAAGCTGAACGCGGCGCCCTCCGAGATCCAATGGGTCACCAGCGGCTACCTGCTCGCCCTGGCGGTCTTCCTGATCACCGCCGGCAAGATCGGCGACCGGTTCGGCCACAAGAGCACCTTCCTGGTCGGCGCGGTCGGCTTCGCCGCCACCTCGGCCGCGATCGGCTTCGCGGGCAACATCCAGACCGTGATCGCCTTCCGGGTGCTGCAGGGCCTGTTCGGCGCTCTGCTGCAGCCGGCCGCGCTCGGCCTGCTGCGCGGGGCCTTCCCGGCCGAGAAGCTCAACATGGCGATCGGCATCTGGGGCGGCGTGATCGGCGCCTCCACCGCGGCCGGCCCGATCGTCGGCGGCCTGCTGGTCGAGCACGTCAGCTGGGAGTCGGTGTTCTTCATCAACATCCCGGTGGGCCTGATCGCGCTGGCACTCGGCCTGTGGATCCTCAAGGACGTCCGGGCCGAGAACGCCGCCAAGTCCTTCGACGTGCCCGGCATCGTGCTGCTGTCGGCCGGGATGTTCGCGCTGGTCTTCGGCATCATCAAGGCCCCCGAGTGGGGCTGGGGCGACCCGCGGACGCTGCTGTTCCTGGGCGGCGCGGTGGTGCTGATGGTGCTCTTCGCGCTCTGGCAGGGCAAGGCGCGCGAGCCGCTGATCCCGCTCAGCCTGTTCCGCTCGGTGCCGCTGTCGGCGGGCGTGCTGCTGATGGTGCTGATGGCCTTCGCGTTCTTCGGCGCGATCTTCTTCGTGACCTTCTACCTGCAGAACGTGCACGGGATGAAGCCGGTCGAGGCGGGCGTCCACCTGCTGCCGATGACCGGCATGATGATCGTCGGCTCGCCGGTCGCCGGCATCGCGATCGGCAAGCTCGGCCCGCGGATCCCGATCGTGGCGGGCATGCTGATCACCACCACCGCGATGTTCGGCATGTCTACCCTGGACACCGGCTCCGGCACCGGCGTGATATCGCTCTGGTTCGTCCTGATGGGCCTCGGCATCAGCCCGGTCATGGTCGGTGCCACCGAGGTGATCGTCGGCAACGCCCCGCTGGAGCTGTCCGGCGTGGCCGGCGGCCTGCAGCAGTCCGCGATGCAGGTCGGCGGCAGCCTCGGCACCGCGGTGCTGGGCGCGCTGATGGCCGCCAAGGTCGGCGACGTGCTGCCCGGCAACTGGGCGAAGGCCGGCCTGCCGCCGGTCCAGGGCGCCGACGCCGAGGGCCTCAAGCAGGCCGCCCAGCTCGGCATCGCCCCGCCGGCCCCGCCCGGCACCCCGCAGCAGGCGGTGGACGCGATGGCCGGCGCCGTCCACGAGTCCTTCGTCAGCGGCATGTCGCTGGCCTTCGCGGTCGCCTCCGTGGTGGCCTTCGCCGCCGCCGTGCTCGGCCTGCTGACCCGTCGCGGCGCCACCGACGCGGGCCCGGCCGTGCACATCTGACCCAGGCCGGCGCCCGCACGCCACGGCCCCGGACTCGGCGGAGTCCGGGGCCGTCGTGGTCTCGCGCGCGGATCGGGCGCGGATCGGGCGCGGGTGCGGGCGGCCCGCGGGACGGTCCGCGCCTCGGTGCGGGCGGCCCGCGACCGGAACGCCGAAGGGCCGGACCCCCGAGGGGAGTCCGGCCCTTCAGTGCCTGGCAGCGCCCGGCAGCGCCTGGTAGTGCCTAGCCGGTGATCAGGCCTCGCCGCCGGCGGAGCCCGGGTCGGCCGCGGCCACGTCCAGCAGCTGGTAGCGGTCGATCGCGTCCTTCAGCGCCGAGCGGTCGATCTTGCCCTGCTTGGCGAGCTCGGTGAGCACCGCCAGGACGACCGACTGCGCGTCGATGTGGAAGAAGCGACGGGCCGCGCCACGGGTGTCGGCGAAGCCGAAGCCGTCGGCGCCCAGCGACTGGTACTGGCCCGGCACCCAGCGGGCGATCTGGTCCGGCACCGCGCGCATCCAGTCGGACACCGCGACGAACGGGCCCTCGGCGCCCTGGAGCTTCTGGGTGACGTACGGCACGCGCTGCTGCTCCTCGGGGTGCAGCAGGTTGAACTCCTCGGACTCCACCGCGTCGCGGCGCAGCTCGTTCCAGGAGGTCGCGGACCAGACGTCGGCCTTGACGTTCCACTCCTCGGCGAGGATGCGCTGGGCCTCCAGGGCCCACGGCACGGCCACGCCGGAGGCGAGGATCTGGGCCGGGATCTGGCCGGCGGTGCCCGGCGCGTACTTGTGCAGACCCTTGAGGATGCCCTCGACGTCCACGTTCTCGGGCTCGGCCGGCATCTTGATCGGCTCGTTGTACACGGTGAGGTAGTAGAAGACGTCCTCGCCGTTCGGGTGCTCGGCGCTGGAGCCGTACATCCGGCGCAGACCGTCCTGGACGATGTGCGCGATCTCGAAGCCGTACGCCGGGTCGTACGCGACGACGCCCGGGTTGGTCGAGGCCAGCAGGTGCGAGTGGCCGTCGGCGTGCTGCAGGCCCTCACCGGTCAGGGTGGTGCGGCCGGCGGTGGCGCCGAGCACGAAGCCGCGGGCCAGCTGGTCGGCCATCTGCCAGAACTGGTCGCCGGTGCGCTGGAACCCGAACATCGAGTAGAAGACGTACACCGGGATCAGCGGCTCGCCGTGGGTGGCGTAGGCCGAGCCGGCGGCGATCAGCGAGGCGGTGCAGCCCGCCTCGGAGATGCCGTCGTGCAGCATCTGGCCGGTCGGGGACTCCTTGTAGGCGAGGAGGAGGTCCCGGTCGACCGACTCGTAGGTCTGGCCGAGCGGGTTGTAGATCTTCGCCGACGGGAAGAGCGAGTCCATGCCGAAGGTGCGGTACTCGTCCGGCGCGATCGGCACGAAGCGGTTGCCGATGCCCTTGTCCCGCATGAGGTCCTTGAGCAGCCGGACGAACGCCATGGTGGTGGCGATGGTCTGGTTGCCGGAACCCTTCTTGACCGCCTTGTACGCGTCGTCGCCGGGCAGTTCCAGCTTGCGCGGGCGGACCTTGCGGGTCGGCACGTAGCCGCCGAGCTCCTGCCGGCGGTCGTGCATGTACTGGATCTCCTCCGAGTTGCGGCCCGGGTGGTAGTAGGGCGGGTAGCCCTCCTCGAGCTGCTTGTCGGTGATCGGCAGGTGCAGCCGGTCGCGGAAGCGCTTCAGGTCCTCGACCGTCAGCTTCTTCATCTGGTGGGTGGCGTTGCGGCCCTCGAAGTTGGGGCCCAGCGTCCAGCCCTTGACCGTCTGGGCCAGGATGACCGTCGGCTGGCCCTTGTGCTCGCGGGCGGCCTTGAACGCGGCGTAGATCTTCTTGTGGTCGTGGCCGCCGCGACCCAGGTGCTGGATCTGCTGGTCGGTCATGGACTCGACCATCTTGCGCAGGCGCAGGTCGGAGCCGAAGAAGTGCTCGCGGATGTACTCGCCGGACTCGGTGGCGTAGGTCTGGAACTGGCCGTCCACCGTGGTGTTCAGCTTGTTGACCAGCACGCCGTCGCGGTCCTGCGCGAGCAGCGGGTCCCAGCTGCGGTCCCAGATGAGCTTGATCACGTTCCAGCCGGCGCCCCGGAACTGGGACTCCAGCTCCTGGATGATCTTGCCGTTGCCGCGGACCGGGCCGTCGAGGCGCTGCAGGTTGCAGTTGACCACGAAGGTCAGGTTGTCCAGGCCCTCGCGGGCGGCCAGGGAGAGCTGGCCGAGCGACTCGGGCTCGTCCATCTCGCCGTCGCCGAGGAAGGCGTACACGTGCGAGTCGGAGGTGTCCTTGATGCCGCGGTGCTCCAGGTAGCGGTTCATCCGGGCCTGGTAGATCGCGCCGAGCGGGCCGAGGCCCATCGAGACGGTCGGGAACTCCCAGAAGTCCGGCATCAGCCGCGGGTGCGGGTAGCTGGACAGGCCGTACGGAGCCTTCGACTTCTCCTGGCGGAACGCGTCGAGCTGCTGCTCGGTGAGTCGGTCCAGCAGGAATGCGCGGGCGTAGATGCCGGGGGAGGCGTGGCCCTGGAAGAAGATCTGGTCGCCGGACTCGCCCTCGGCGTCCTTGCCGCGGAAGAAGTAGTTGAAGCCGACGTCGTAGAGCGACGCGGAGGAGGCGAAGGTGGCGATGTGGCCACCGACGCCGATGCCCGGGCGCTGCGCCCGGGAGACCATGACGGCCGCGTTCCATCGCGTCGCGTTGAGGATCTTGCGCTCGATCTCCTCGTTGCCGGGGAAGAACGGCTCGTCCTTGGTGGCGATGGTGTTGACGTAGTCCGTGCTGCGCATCTCGGGCACGGCGACACGCTTCTCGCGGGCGCGCTCGATCAGCCGCAGCATCAGGTAGCGGGCACGCTCACGCCCCCGCTCGTCGATGGCCGCATCGAGCGACTCCAGCCATTCCGCGGTCTCCTCGGGATCGAAGTCCGGGACCTGACTCGGAAGGCCGCCAATGATGATCGGGTTGCGATCGGATCCGGAAGCCACGCTGTTCCTTCACTGTCGGTCGAAACTGAGGTGTGTCGCGCCGCCTCCATCGTGCTACCGCGCTCGGAGATCCGTCATCTCTACCGATCGGTAACCGTTCCGCCTGGTGGGCGGGCCGGTCTGGCGGTGCACGGCGCGGGCGTCTTCGTCCGCTCCGCACACCCCCGGGTGTTACGAAAAGAGGTGGTCCGACCTGGTGTCCCGTCCGCCCGATGGCGGGCGGCCGGGGTGAGGGCCAACAGGAGACTTTACGCCCGCGCACGTGCGGACCCCGAATGCCGTTCGCATCTCGGGCACACGTACGGCCTGTGGGCCGGGACCACCCGAAGCATCCTTGTCCTATGCAGAGAAGGGCAAATCGGTGTGATTCCAGACACGTCCCACGGCGTGTCCCGGTGCGACACGTCAACCTTTGGAGGGGATCGGGGGTCGGGTACTTGCGCGAACCGCCGCGCCCGTGTGGACTACGGCCACAGCCTCGGCATGGACGCCGAGCCGAATACTGGAGGTTATTCCCGTGAGCGCGACCGCGGACCCCGCGGACAAGTCCAACCCGGCACTTCGTCTCGGCTTCGATGAGGGCCAGATCGTCCAGGAGCTGGGCTACGACGACGACACTGACCAGGACCTCCGCGAGGGCATCGAGGAGATCACCGGGACGGAGCTCGTCGACGAGGACTACGACGACGTCGCCGACGGCGTCGTGCTGTGGCACCGCGACGACGACGGGGACCTCACCGACGCCCTCGTCGACGCGCTGGAGTACCTCGCCGAGGGCGGCGTCATCTGGCTGATGACGCCCAAGACCGGGCGGGACGGCCACATCGAGGCGTCCGAAATCAGCGACGCGGCCAAGACCGCCGGCCTCTCCCAGACCAGCTCGATCAACATCGTCAAGGAGTGGGCGGCCACGCGGCTCGCGACCAAGTCCACGGCGAAGCCGAGCGGCAAGCGCTGAACGGGTTCTGAAGCCCCGCGCCGGGCCCCGTCGGAGTTCCAGGCTCCGACGGGGCCCGGCGCTTTTCCGCGGCCCCCGCGGGGGTGCCCGCCACGTTCGCCCAGGGCGAACGCGGGCGGGCGTCGGGCGGCCTCCTCACTCGTTCGGCGCAACGGCCGTCGACGAATGGGAGGATGTGGCCAGCTGCGCCCGCCGCGCGGCGCGGTCGCGTCAGAAAGGTCCCGCCCATGGCCGTCGAGGTCGGCACCCAGGCTCCGGACTTCGAGCTCAACAACCAGCACGGGGAGTCGGTCCGGCTCGCCGACTTCCGCGGCGAGAAGAACGTCGTCCTGGTCTTCTACCCGTTCGCCTTCACCGGCGTCTGCACCGGCGAGCTGGGCGCGATCCAGCGCGAGCTGGCCGGGCTGCAGAACGACGACGTCCAGGTGCTAGGCCTCTCCTGCGACTCGCAGTTCTCCCAGCGCGTCCTCGCCGACCGGGAGGGCCTGGAGTTCCCGCTGCTGGCCGACTTCTGGCCGCACGGCGAGGTCACCCGGGCGTACGGCGTCCTCGACGAGGAGCGGGGCTGCCCGCTGCGCGGCACGTTCGTGATCGACAAGGCGGGCACGGTGCGCTGGAGCGTCGTCAACGGCCTCCCGGACGCCCGGGACGAGCAGGAGTACCTGAAGGTCCTCGCCGGGCTCTAGGGGTCTGCCCGGCCGCCCGGTGCGTGGGGGCGGTCCGGCCGCCCGGTGCGTGGGCGGTCCGTCCGCCCGGGTGTCGAACGGTCGTGTCCCACCCGAACCGCGCTGCGGACGGGAACCGCGTACTACGCTCGGGCCGTTGGCGGAGTGGGGTGCGGGAGCCGATTCGTCTCCCGGGGCCCCGGACCGCACCACCGGGGGCACCACAGGACGTGCCTCCCGATTCTTGGAGGACACGTGGGAGTCAGCCTCAGCAAGGGCGGCAACGTCTCGCTCACCAAGGAGGCCCCGGGCCTCACGGCCGTCATCGTCGGCCTGGGCTGGGACGTCCGGACCACCACCGGTGCGGACTTCGACCTCGACGCCAGCGCACTGCTCTGCAACGCCCAGGGCAAGGTCGCCTCGGACGGCAACTTCGTCTTCTTCAACAACCTGAAGAGCCCGGACGGCTCGGTCGAGCACACCGGCGACAACCTCACCGGTGAGGGCGAGGGCGACGACGAGGCGATCAAGGTCAACCTGGCCGGCGTCCCGGTGGACGTGGAGAAGATCGTCTTCCCGGTGTCGATCTACGACGCCGAGACCCGCGGCCAGAACTTCGGCCAGGTGCGCAACGCCTTCATCCGCGTGGTGAACCAGGCCGACAACACCGAGCTGGCCCGCTACGACCTCTCCGAGGACGCCTCCACCGAGACCGCGATGGTCTTCGGCGAGCTGTACCGCAACGGCAGTGAGTGGAAGTTCCGCGCCATCGGCCAGGGCTACGCCTCCGGCCTGCGCGGCATCGCGCAGGACTTCGGCGTCAACGTCTGAGTCGTCGACAGCCGATTCCTCGGCGTCCGACTCCTCGCCGACGCCGTGCGGCGCCGCTTCCCGGGGCGGCCCCGGACCTCCGTGGTCCGGGGCCGCCCCGGCTTCGTCCGACCGGGTGCCGCGGGGGCCCGCCGCGCTGCGAGGATGTGAGTTCAGGAAGTTCAGCCGACCAAAGCCGGTCGGCCGGGGCCGCGGGGGACTACACCTGGAAGGCGCGCCCCGGGAGAAGCAAGGGAGGAAGAACGTCATGGTGGTCACGCTCGCCAAGGGTGGCAACGTCTCGCTCACCAAGGCCGCGCCGAACCTGACGCAGGTCCAGATCGGCCTCGGCTGGTCCGCCCGTTCGACCACGGGCGCCCCGTTCGACCTCGACGCGAGCGCCCTGCTCTGCGGTGGCGGGCGAGTGCTCGGTGACGAGTACTTCGTCTTCTACAACAACCTCAAGAGCCCCGAGGGCTCGGTGGAGCACCAGGGCGACAACCTCACCGGCGGCGACGACACGGGTGACGACGAGGTGGTCCTGGTCAACCTGGACCTGGTCCCCGCTCAGGCGGACAAGGTGGTCTTCGCGGTCTCGATCTACGACGCCGAGGCGCGGCTGCAGAACTTCGGGCAGGTCCGCAACGCCTACATCCGGGTCGTCAACTCGGTCGACGGCCAGGAGATCGCCCGCTACGACCTGTCCGAGGACGCGTCCAGCGAGACGGCGATGATCTTCGGCGAGCTGTACCGTCACGCGGGTGAGTGGAAGTTCCGCGCGGTGGGCCAGGGGTACGCCTCCGGCCTGCGCGGCATCGCGCTCGACTTCGGGGTGAACGTACAGTAAGGGCGGATATCGGACCATCGCACCCGACCCGATCATGAGAACCAAGGGCAGTGCGGGGGTGACCTGACCGGGCCCGGCCCGGTCAGGGCGTCTCGGGGACGAGGCCGCCCCCGGCACGGCCAGAACCCGAAAGGTAGCCAACTCCCGTGTTCCTCCGCACATTCGGCTGGTCGTTCGCGATCACCGTCATCGGCCTGATCGCGGCCGGCCTGATCTGGGGAGCCGAAGGCTTCGGCATCGTGCTGATCCTCTCCGTCCTGGAGATCTCCCTGTCGTTCGACAACGCGGTGGTCAACGCCACGGTGTTGAAGCGGATGAACCCGTTCTGGCAGAAGATCTTCCTGACCGTCGGCGTGCTCATCGCCGTCTTCGGCATGCGCCTGATCTTCCCGCTGCTGGTCGTCGGCCTCACCGCGAAGCTCGCCCCCTCGACCGTCATCGACCTCGCGCTGCACTCCGACAAGACGTACGAGGGCCTCACCTACGCCCAGTACCTGGAGGCGGCCAACCCGGCCATCGCCGCCTTCGGCGGCGTCTTCCTGCTCATGATCTTCCTCGACTTCATCTTCGAGGAGAAGGACTACAACTGGCTGGCCTGGATCGAGCGCCCGCTGGAGAAGGTCGGCAAGCTGGAGGCCTTCTCCACCGTGGTCGCCCTGGTCGCCCTGCTGCTGGCCTCCAACTTCTTCGCGGGTGAACACGCCGAGACCGTACTGCTCGCCGGCGTCCTCGGCCTGGTCACCTACCTCGCGGTCAACGGGCTCTCCTCGATCTTCGAAGCGGGCCTGGAGGCCGAGGAGGAGCGCGAGGAGGAGGCGGAGAAGGCCGGCAAGTCGATCGTCCAGGTCGGCGGCAAGGCCGCGTTCTTCCTGTTCCTCTACCTGGAGGTGCTGGACGCGTCGTTCTCCTTCGACGGCGTGGTCGGCGCGTTCGCCATCTCCAGCGACATCTTCCAGATCACCCTGGGCCTCGGCATCGGCGCGATGTACATCCGCTCGCTGACCGTCTTCCTGGTCCGCAAGGGCACCCTGGACGACTACGTCTACCTGGAGCACGGCGCGCACTACGCGATCGGCGCCCTGTCGGTGATCCTGCTGGTCGGGATCAAGTACCACATCCCGGAGATCGTCACCGGCCTGATCGGCGTCGCCTTCATCGGGTTGGCGCTCGGCTCGTCGATCCTGCGCAACCGGCGCGAGGGCGCGGGCGAGGAACCGGAGCTGGTCAGTACCGGCAAGTAGCCTGCCGGGCAAGCGAAACGGCCGCCTCCGGGGTTTCCCGGGGGCGGCCGTTCGTGTGTCGTGCGGGAGGCGGGTCAGCCGAGCTGCTGCTCGATCGCGCGCAGCTTGCGCTCCAGCGAGTCCAGCTTCGGCATCGACAGGGTGTCGTCGTCGGCCGTCAGGTCGATGGACGAGGACGAGGACGACGACGAGGAGTACGTCGTGGGGGACGAGTAGGAGGAGGAGTAGGAGGAGGAGTACGAGGAGCCGACAGCGGCGCGGGGGCGGCGGCCGCTGTCCAGGGCGGCGTGCTCCAGCGAGGCGGTGGCGGCCGAGGAGGTCTGCGAGGTCGAGGAGATGGCGTCGGACTCCGCGGCTAGGGCAGGCTCCGTAGCGCTCGGGCCGTCTCCGGCAGCCGTGAGGGCGGGCACCTGGCGGCCGTTGCGGGCCCGGGAGAGCATGCCGCCGCCCTGGCGGGAGATGGCCTTCAGCTCGGCGCGCTCGCGGCGGTCGGCGGTGCGGGCGCGGACCTTGGCGTCCAGCTTCGCCTGGCGCTCCTCGCGCACCTCCTCGACCGCCTCGTCCAGGCTGCGGACGTTCTCCAGCAGCATCAGCGACCAGGCCGCGTAGGTCTCGCGCGGGGCGCGCAGCCAGCGGACGATGCGGATCTGCGGCAGCGGGCGGGGCACCAGGCCCTGCTCGCGCAGCGCGGCCTTGCGGGTCTGCTTCAGCGCGCGGTCGAACAGGATCGCCGCCGAGATCGACATGCCGGAGAAGAACTGCGGGGCACCGGCGTGGCCGAAGCCGCGCGGGGCGTGCACCCAGTTGAACCAGGCCGAGGCGATCGCGAACACCCAGACCAGCAGGCGGGAACCGAGCGCGGCGTCACCGTGGCTGGCCTCGCGGACGGCGAGCACCGAGCAGAACATCGCGGCGCCGTCCAGGCCGAACGGGACGAGGTACTCCCAGCCGTCGGACAGGCCCAGGTTCTCCTTGCCGAAGCCGACCAGGCCGTGGAAGGACAGCGCCGCGGCGACACCGGCACAGCAGAACAGCAGCGTGTACGAGGAGATGCCGTAGATCATCTCCTTGCGGCGGCGGCGCTCCTCGCTGCGCTCCCAGGAGTCGGTGGCCTCGTCCTTCTTCGTGCTCTTGAAACGCAGCGTCGCCATCAGGACGGCAACGAACAGCAGGGCTACGCCGCCGACGACGGTCCAGACCAGCTGTATGGAGGTCAGGTTCATTGCGGGTCGGGCCTCGGGTTTCCGCAGGGGACAGGTACACGGTGCGACACACAGGCGGTCAGGTCCTGCCGGGCTGGCGCTGCCTGACGATCGGTTCGTCACCGCACGGTATGCCCGCCGCGCCCGGGCAGGGGCGGCCGGGACACCTGTGCGGCTAGACGATATCGCGTCCGAAGGGGCGGCATGTTACGGGAGGGCGGCTTGCTCCGGCCAATCGCCCCACCGGTTCGGCCTGTTGGTGACCGGCGGGTGGCCGGGCGGGGTGGCGCAGGGGTGGACGGGGTATCCGTCGGCCGGGCCGATGCCCGATCATTGGTCGGCGGACCGTCAGATCTCCTGACGGGGGCAGGGGAGAGGACGGGATGGTCTCGATCTGGGAGTACCTGCGCGGGGACAAGAGCTACACGTTCGACAACCCGGGCGGTCAGCACAAGGTCATACTCACCAAGTCGGCCCCGCAGCACGCGATCACCGGGTCGGCCGCCACCACCGGCTACCTCTACGTCAACCTGCACTGGTCGATGCGCGCCGGCGCCGGCCGGCCCAGCACCCGGGACTCGTTCAAGCGGTTCTTCAGCCCGCGGATCCTCAGCCCGCTGGAGCCGGACTCGCCGCAGGGCAACGAGCCGATGAACGTCGACCTCGACCTGGCGTGCATGTACGAACTCTCCGACGGCTCCACGGGCGTGGTGCAGCCGCTCGGCGGCCTCTTCGGCGACCTCCAGAACGCCCCGTACGTCAAGCTCAGCGGCGACGACCAGTACGGGGCGCCGTCGGGCGAGACGATGTACGTCAACCTGGAGAAGAAGGACAAGTTCAAGCGGCTGCTGATCTTCGTCTACATCTACGACGGCACGCCGGCCTTCGAGCAGTCGCAGGCGGTGGTGACGATCGTGCCGCAGACCGGACCGCGGATCGAGATCAAGCTGGAGGAGCGGGCCCGGGCGGCGCGCTCCTGCGCCGTGGTGCTGATCGAGAACGCGGGGGACAACCAGCTGACGGTGCGGCGCGAGGTGCGGTACGTCAACGGGTTCCAGTCGGACATCGACCGGCTGTACGGGTTCGGGATGCAGTGGCAGCGGGGCTACAAGAACCAGCCGGGCGGCGACTGACGGCGGCCGCCCGACTGACGGCGGCCGCCGGCCCGCACGGGGTTCAGCGGGGCTGGAACTGAGGGCCCTGCGGGGGCAGGGCGAACTCCTCGCCGGCGGGCGCCGGCTGCTGCGGCGGGACGGGCGGCTGCTGGCCGGTGCCGGGCTGCTGCTGGGGGTAGCCGTAGCCGCCCGGGTGCGGCTGCTGCGGCGGGACGGGTTGCTGCGGCGGGACGGGCTGGTTCGGCTGGGGGTAGCCGTAGCCGGTGGCCGGTTGCTGCTGCGGGTACGGCTGGGTGGGCTGGGGGTAGCCGTAGCTGGTGCCCGGCTGCGGCGGCGGGTAGCCGTACCCCGTGCCGGGCTGCTGCTGGGGGTAGCCGTAGCCGGTGCCGGGCTGGTGGCCCGGAGGCGGGGTGGGCGGGGCCGGCGGGACGGTCGGGGGCACCGTCGGCGGGGCGGCGGGCGGCGGCGGGGTCGGCGGCGTGCCGGTGGCGGCGGCGACCGGGGTCGGGGCCGGGGTGGCCGGGGCCTGGGGCTGCGGGACGGCCGGGGCCAGGGTGAAGGTGCCCGGCTCGGCGATCGGGCGCCGGTCCGGCGCCGGGGTGCTGCGCGGGTCCACCGCGCCGGTGGGGGCGGCGGTGGAGGCGGGCGCCGGGGTCGACGCCTGCTCGGGCGCGGATTCCGCCGTCTCGTCCTCGACGGTGATGCCGAAGTCGGTGGCCAGGCCGATCAGCCCGGAGGTGTAGCCCTGGCCGATCGCCCGGAACTTCCAGGAGCCGGCCCGGCGGTACAGCTCGCCTGCGACCAGCGCGGTGACGCTCTCGGCGTCGCTGATCTCGAACTCGGCCAGCGCGGGCGCGCCTTCCCCGGCGCCGGCGTCGAACAGCAGCAGCCGCAGGCCCGGCACCGCGCGGAACGACCCGCCCTCGGAGGAGCCGGCCAGGACCACGCGGTCCACGTCGGCGGGCAGCTTGCCGAGCTCGACCTCGACCGTGTCGATGATCTCGGTCCCGCCGGAGGTCTGCTGCTTGGGCAGGTGGCGGACCAGGCCGGAGGGGTGGCGAGGCTGGTTGTAGAAGACGAAGTCGGCGTCCGAACGGACCCTGCCGTCGGCACCGAGCAGCAGCGCGGACGCGTCCACGTCCGGCGCACCGGGCGTGGCGCTCCAGCGCAGCACGGCGCGGACCGCCGCCGCCGGCAGTGCGATGTTGGCGCCCTTGGCCATCACGTGCGTCATAGCGGACCATCCTGCCTGTTCGCCACCCCTTCGGACAACGTGACCTGAGCGGTTCGCGTCGGGGCGGACTTTGCCAAGACTTGCGCTTCCCGGGGTTTGCCGTCGCCGTGCCCATGATCGACCAAGTGGACCGGGATGTTCCGGGAGTTCAGTGCCGGGGAACCGGGAACGGCCGGATCCCGTCCGTACGATGGGCGGTCGTAAGGCTCCCGGGGGGTTCGACGGAGGGCGCCGGCCGGTTTCGGTGCGGGGGCGTCCGCCGGTGGCGCGTCCCGGGAACCAAGGCGCCCGGTCGGCCGGTTGACCAGGGTGTCGGGCGGTCGACGAGGGCGTCTGCCGCTCGACGAGGGGCGTCGTCGGCTGGGGCGCCGTCGGTCATGGGCCCGCAGGCCCGTCCACTTCCTGGAGGAGAGCACCTTGCGCCATTTCGGCCACCTCGCCGAGGACGTACGCGGCCGGCTCTTCCTGGAGCAGCCGCGCACGTTCACCGCGCAGAGCGAGCCCGACGTGCTCGCCACCGCGCTCGGCGGCACCCTGTACTCCCCGGCCACCAGGCCCGCGCTGGCCGCCGACATCCGCAAACAGGCTGCTCGGGGCGTGGTGTCGATGGTGCTCTGCCTGGAGGACGCGATCGCCGACCACGAGGTGGATGCCGGGGAGCGGAACCTGGTCGAGCAGTTGAATGACCTGGTCAAGGATTTCACCGACTGCGCACAGAGTCATCCACTGCTCTTCATCAGAGTCCGTGCCGCCTCCCAGATTCCCGACCTCGCCGAGCGGCTCGGTCCGGCCGTCGAGCTGCTCAGCGGTTTCGTGCTGCCCAAGTTCACCCCGGAGAACGGCGGCGCCTACCTGGCCGCGCTCGCCGCCGCCGAGGCGGCGACCGGGCGCCGGCTGTTCGCCATGCCCGTCCTGGAATCGCCCGAGCTCGCCCACCTGGAGACCCGGCGCGAGCAGCTCTTCGGCATCGCCGAGCTGCTCTCCGGGCACCGGGAGCGGGTGCTCGCCGTCCGGCTCGGCGTCACCGATCTCTGCTCCGCGTACGGGCTGCGGCGCTCGCCCGACCTCACCGCGTACGACGTCGCGCTGGTCGCGGCGGTGATCGGGGACGTGGTCAACGTGCTCGGTCGGGCGGACGGCACGGGGTACACCGTCACCGGGCCGGTCTGGGAGTACTTCCCGGTGCAGGAGCGGATGTTCAAGCCGCAGCTGCGCCGCACCCCGTTCGCCGAGGCCTCGTTCGGCGCCGCGACTCTCGGGACTGCCGCGGCTCCTGGGACTGCCGCGGCTCCTGGGACTGCCGCTGCTCACGGGACTGCCGTCGGCGGGACGGCTGCCCTCGGGACGGCCCCCGCCTCCGGCGAGGAGGTCCGTCGACGGATCATCGAGCACGACCTGGACGGGCTGATCCGGGAGGTCGAACTCGACCGGGCCAACGGCCTGCTCGGCAAGACCTGCATCCACCCCAGCCACGTACCCGCCGTGCACGCCCTCTCCGTGGTCACGCACGAGGAGTACTGCGACGCCCGTGACATCCTCCGACAGGAGCAGGACGGCGGAGGGGTGCTGCGCTCGGCGTACACCAACAAGATGAACGAGGCCCGGCCGCACCGGGCCTGGGCGGAGCGGGTACTGCTGCGGGCGCAGGTGTTCGGGGTGGCCCGGGAGGACGTGAGCTTCGCCGAGCTGCTGTCGGCCTGTCTGTGCGGCTGACCTTCGAGCCGCCGAACCCATGACCAACGCACCGACGCACCACCGAAGGCAGGACCAGCAGTGACAGCAACACCGCAGCCGTGGACCGGGCGCTGGGTCGCCGACCGGACCGGGATCGCGCTGACCGGCTCCGAGCGCCTCCCCGAACTCGTCGGCCTGGCCCTCCGGGAGAACCGCAAGCGCGCCCACCTGCTGGTCTCCAACGTGCTCGGCAAGCACGTGCCGCAGCGACCCTCGGTCGTCCACGGCGCGGGGCTCGAACTCGGCGGCAGGGTGCGCGAACTCCTCGGCGAGGAGGCGGCCGCGCGGGCCGTCGTGCTCGGCTACGCGGAGACCGCCACCGGCCTCGGTCACAGCGTCGCCGACGGCCTCGACGCCCCCTACCTTCACTCCACCCGCCGCCCGGTGCCCGGGATGACCCCGCTGGGCGGCTTCGAGGAGGAGCACTCGCACGCCACCTCGCACCTGCTGCTCCCGGCCGACCCCGAACTCCTCGCCGGGGACGGGCCGCTGGTACTGGTGGACGACGAGTTCTCGACCGGCCGGACGGTGCTCAACACCATCCGCGAACTGCACGCCCGCCACCCGCGCGACCACTACGTCGTGGTCGCCCTGGTCGACCTGCGCTCCGCCGCCGACCGGGGCCGACTCGCCGACGCCGCCGCCGAACTCGGCGTCCGGCTGGACCTGGTGGCCACCGCCAGCGGCGGCGTCGAGCTGCCCGCGGACCTCCTGGAGCGGGCCGAGCGGCTGATCGCGCAAGCGGCTGCCGTCTCCTCGGTCCCCAGTGCTCCCTCTGCTACCTCTGTTGACTCTGCTGTCTCTGCTGTCTCGTCGGCGGCTCCGTGCGGTTCGGCCGAACCCGCGCCGCTGGTCCGGGTCGGGCTGGACTGGCCCGCCGGGCTCCCGGACGGCGGCCGGCACGGCTTCACCGCCCGCGACCGCGCCCGGCTCGACGCCGCACTGCCCCGGCTGGCCGGGCAACTGGCCGAGGCCCTGCCCGCCGAGGCGCGGCGGGTGCTCGTGCTCGGCTTCGAGGAGCTGATGTACGCGCCGCTGCGCCTGGCCGACGCCCTGTCCGAGCACCTCGGCGGCGACCGCGTCCGCTACTCCACCACCACCCGCTCGCCCGTCCTGGCGGTGGACGACCCGGGCTACGCCATCCGCACCCGGCTGGCCTTCCCCGCCCACGACGACCCGCAGGACGAGGCCTCGCGCGAGCGCTACGCCTACAACGTCGCCCCCGGCAGCGACCCGGCGCGGCGCTTCGACGCCGTCGTGCTGGTCGTGGACGACGTCGCCGACACCCCGGCGCTGCACCGGGGCGAGCGGGCACTGCTCGGCCAGCTGCGGCAGGTCACCGACCGGGTGGTGCTCGTGGTGCTGCCCTCGCACCGGCCGGCGGGGCCGGTGCCTGCGGCTTGTGTGCCGGAGGCTTGTGTGTCTGCGGAGCCCGTGCCCGCGGTTTGTGTGCCGGCGGAGCCCGTGCCCGCGGTTTGTGTGCCGGCGGCGCCCGCGCCCCTGTACGGGCCCGGGTTCTCCTCGTACCGGGCCGAGGAGGTGGCCTGGCTGCTCAAGGACCTCTCCGGGGTCGCGCTGGAAGCGCCCACGGAGGAGCGCGAGGAGGCCGTCCAACACGGCGGCGCGCACTACGCCGAGTCGCTGCCGGTCGAGTACCAGCCCAGCCCCGAGTACCAGGAGCTGTTCCACCAGGCGCTGCGCGGCTCCGCCCGCCGGATCGCGCTCGCCGTCGGCACCGTCGCCGAGACGCTGCTGCGCGAGCGGGGCCCCGGGCTGGTGCTCGCCTCGCTGGCCCGGGCCGGCACGCCCGTCGGCATCCTGGTCCGCCGCTGGCTGGCCTTCGCCCACGGTCTGTCCGTACCGCACTACGCCGTCTCGATCGTGCGGGGCCGCGGCATCGACCCCGTCGCGCTCCGGTACCTGGCCGCCCACCACCGGGCCGAGGACGTGGTCTTCGTGGACGGCTGGACCGGCAAGGGCGCCATCACCCGCGAACTCGCCGACGCGCTGGCCGGAACCCGCTTCGACCCGGACCTCGCGGTGCTCGCCGACCCGGGCCGCTGCGTCCGTACGTACGGCACCCGGGACGACTTCCTGATCCCGTCCGCCTGCCTCAACTCCACGGTGTCCGGGCTGGTTTCGCGCACCGTGCTGCGGCCCGGACTGATCGGGCCGGACGACTTCCACGGCGCCAAGCACTACGCCGAGCTGGCCGGGAGCGACGTCTCGGCGGCCTTCCTGGACGCCGTGGCCGCGTTCTTCGGGGAGGTACGCGGCCCGGCGGCCGAGGGCGCCGACCGGCTGTCCGCCGACCCGGACCGGACGCCCGACTGGGCCGGCTGGGCCGCCGTCGAGCGGATCAGCGCCGAGTACGGCATCGACAACGTCAACCTGGTCAAGCCCGGCGTGGGGGAGACCACCAGGGTGCTGCTGCGCCGCGTCCCCTGGCGGATCCTCGCCCGCCGCGGCGCCGGCGCGGACCTGGCCCACGTCCGGCTGCTCGCCGCCCAGCGCGGCGTCGAGGTCGAGGAGGTGGACGGCCTGCCGTACACCTGCGTCGGTCTGATCCACCCCCGCTACAGCCGTGGGGCGACCGGGGCCGACGGCCGGTCGGCGGCATCCGTTTCATCTGTTGTGCGTCTGACGGAGGAGAAGTCCTGATGGGTGTTCTGGTGGCCAGCGACCTCGACCGGACGCTGATCTACTCCGACCGGGCCCTCTACCTGGACGTCCCCGACCGGCTCGCGCCGCGGCTGCTCTGCGTCGAGGTGTACCAGGGGCGGCCGCTGTCCTACATGACCGAACGGGCCGCCGGCCTGCTGGCGGACCTCGCCCGGCAGGCCCGCTTCGTCCCCACCACCACCCGGACGCCGGAGCAGTACCAGCGGATCAGTCTGCCCGGCCCGACGCCGGGTTGGGTCCCCGAGTACGCGATCTGCGCCAACGGCGGGCAACTGCTGGTGGACGGCGTACCGGACCGGGACTGGCGCGCCGAGATCACCGCGCGGATCGCCGACGGCTCGGCCCCGCTGGAGGAGGTCGTCCAGCGGCTCGCGCTGTGCACCGACCCGGAGTGGACGCACAAGCGGAAGGTCGCCGACGAGCTGTTCGCCTACCTGGTGGTCGAGCGCGCCGCGCTGCCGGCCGGCTGGCTCGAGGAGCTGACCGGCTGGTGCGCCGGACGCGGCTGGTCGGTCTCGCTGCAGGGCCGCAAGGTGTACGCCGTCCCGGCGCCGCTCACCAAGAGCGCCGCGCTCGCCGAGGTCGTCCGGCGCAGCGGTGCGACCACCGTCCTCGCCGCCGGGGACTCGCTGCTCGATGCGGACCTGCTGCTCGCGGCGGACGCGGGCTGGCGGCCGGGGCACGGCGAACTCGCGGACAGCGGCTGGACGGCCCCCGGCGTCACCGCCCTCGAGGAGATGGGGGTGACGGCGGGGGAGGAGATCGTCCGGCGCTTCCTGGCGGGGGCTACGGCGGGTTAGCGGTCCGGCCGGGTCTGCCCGGGTCTTCCGGGGCTCCGGTCTTCCGGTTCCGGTTCTTTTCCGGCCTTCCGGGTCTCCGGCGCTCCGGTTTCCGGTTCACCGGCCTTCAGGTCAGCCGCAGCAACCGCCGCCGCAGCAGCCGCCCCCGCCGCCACCCCCGGCGGTGGGGGCCGGTCGGCCGGCGGTGGCAGCGCCGGTGACGGCGACGGTGGACAGCAGCTTCACGGTGTCCTCGTGGCCCTGCGGGCAGACGGCGGGGTCGTTGGCCTGCGCCATCGGGCGGCGGAGCTCGAAGGTGGCGCCGCAGGAGCGGCAGCGGAAGTCGTAGCGTGGCATACCGGCAGGGTACCCAGGGAGCCGTGCCGGCTCCCGCCGTCTTCGGTTGGAGGACGTTCCCAGCGGTGTCCCGGCGATGTCCCAGCGGTGTCCCAGCGGTGTCCCGGAGATGTCCTAGCGGTGTCCGCCCAGGTCGCCGCGGATCAGCCCGATCACCCGCGCCGAGGTCTCCCGCACCGCCGCCAGCTCGGTGAGGAAGGCCCAGTAGTCGGGGTGCCGGCCGGCCGCCTCCAGCGTGGCCACCGCGCGGTCCAGCCGGGCCACCGCCTCGTCCAGCGGGGCGGCGTGCCGCGGGTCCGGCGCGCTGCGCCCGGCCATCGCCAACCGCTGCGCGTCCCGGATGGCGAAGCGGGCGCGCTCGATCTCCCGGTTGGGGTCGTGCTGCACCTCGTTCAGCTGCCGCAGCCGGTCGTTCACCGCGGCCACCGAGCCGTCCGCGGTCTCCAGCAGCGCGCGCACCGTACCGATCGCGGCGGTGGCGTCCGCCCAGCGCTGCTCGTCGCGCGCGCGGGCGGCCTCGGCGAGCTTCTGCTCGGCGGCGCGCCCGGTCTCCGCGACCTGGTCCGGCACCCGCTGCAGGTCCTGCCAGCAGGCGGTGCTGAACCGGCGCCGCAGCTCGCTCAGGGCGGGCTGGACCGACTCGGCCTTGGTCTCCAGCGCCTGGATCCGGGTCCGCAGGCTCGCCACCCGGCGGTCGATCTCCCGTGCCCGCTCCGGCAGCTGCGCGGCGTCGGCGGCGATCGCCTCGGCGCGCTGCTTCACGTCGTCCGCGCGCTGCAGGGTGCCGGCCACCCCGTGCCGGGCCGGGCCCTCGTTCAGCCGCCCCAGCTCCGGCGCCAGCTCGGCCAGCCGGGCCGCCAGGTCGTCCGCCCGCAGTCCGGCGCCGCGCGCCTCGTCCAGCGCGTTGGAAGCTGCGAGCAGCGCGCGCTTGGCCTGCTCGACCGCCGGGGTGACCCGCATCAGCTGCTGCTCGGCGTGCTGCAGGGTCGGCTGCAGGCGGTGCAGGAAGTCGTTCAGCTCGGCGCGCGCGGAGCCGAGCTGGCCCTTCACGTCCTCCAGTTGGCGCTTGGCCTGCGCCGCCGCGCCCGCGTCCAGGGTCTCGCTGTCCAGGTTGTGGGCATCGAGCGCGCCCAGGTAGTTCACGGTGACCTGGTCCACCCGGCCGGAGATGGCGGCTAGGTCGGCCAGCGCGCGCTGCGCCGTCGGCCCGTCCTCGGCCGCTCGGACCGTCTCCATCGCGAGCTGCACCTCGCGCTGGGTCTCCTCCAGCTCGTAGAACGCCTCCTGCGCCGCGGCCCGGGCCTCCCTGGCCCCTGCCCGTACGCCCTCGCCCCCGCCGCGCCGGCCCCACCAGCCGCCGGTCCCGGCCGACGCCAGCCCGACCGCGCCCAGCGCCCCCGCCAGCACCACGGGCAGCACCAGCGCGTCCGCCAGCGCACTCCCCGCCCGACGCCGCCCCCGCCCGCTCCCGCCGGCCACCGTCACTGCGCGCTCCCTGCTCCGACCCGCTGATCCGCCCCCATTCTCCCCGATCACCCCACCGGCCCGTCACCCCCTCCCACCCCTCCCGCCCCCGCCCCTCCCACCCGCCCACCCGGCGCCCGGCCCCCACCACCCCCCGGGACCAGGTACCCTAGGCACTCGTCGTGCGCCCACCGGGCCACGACCGGGGGCGCGTAGCTCAGTGGTAGAGCGCTGCTCTTACAAAGCAGATGTCGGCGGTTCGAAACCGTCCGCGCCCACAACAAACATGCAGGTCAGAGGGCCGTGGTGGCAGCTCGAAGGAGCTGGCACCACGGCCCGAAACACATTTAGAACACATCACGCCGCAGCGGCGTCGGCAGCTGCCTCCAAGGCGGCGACTTCGGCGGCGAGCTTGGCCGCCTTCTTCTGCGCCTTCTCGGCCTTCTTCTTCGCCAGCTTGAGCACCTTCGACCGCTGGCTGTCGAGCCGGTCTGACACCTCGTCCAGACGGTCCGGCCAGAGATGACCGTACGTGTCCAGCGTCAGGGTCGCGGTCTTGTGGCCCAGCATGGTCTGGACCACCTTGACGTCGGCGCCGCTGGCGATTGCCAGGGAAGCCGCAGTGTGCCGCAGTTTGTGAAGCGTGATGCCGAGGTCTGCCAAGCCAGCGCTTTCCAGGGCCTTCTTGAATCGCCGACGCGTGAAGTTGCCGACGATCAGCTTCCCGCCCTCGGGGGCTGTGAAGAGAAGGCCGTCCGGATCGCGGCCGACCATCAGCGATTCGAGTTCCTTGAGAAGGAATACGGGCACTGGAACCGAGCGGCGCTCATGGTTCTTCGGAGTGTCGAGGTATAGGCCGCCTTTGTCTCGGCTCCATGTCTCGGCGATTCGAACGCGGCGGGTGGCAAGGTTTACACGACTGATCTTGATTGCCGTGGCCTCACCCCAGCGGACTCCGGTATAGGCAAGAAATAGGATCAGCGCCCGATATTCGCCGCAGGCGTCAGCGAGGGTTTCCACCTGCATGTTGTCCAGGTAAACGTGCTCCGGTGGGACATAGCGAGGGAGCGGGATTCCGATTGCCGGGTTATAGGCAATCCGGCGCGCACGCACTGCATAGTCCAGAACCCCCTTAAGGACGACGTGGATCTTCCGAATAGTGCTTGCAGAGAGGGGCTTTCCGTTGGCTGCGGAGTCCGCGAGGATGTCGCCGAGCCACTTGGCGATGCCGTCGAACTGGATGCGAGCGACCGGAGTCGATCCCCATTTGGGGATCACGTATGTGTCCAGTGCGATTCGGTACCTGGCGCGCGTCGAACGCTTCACATTGAGCTTGGCCGTGAACCACTCTTCCGCAATCTCTGCGAACTTCGTGCGGCCCGCGGATGGGTCTCGATAGGTTCCATTGCCGAGCTTTTCCTCCAGCTCTGTCCGAGCGGCTTCGGCATCGACCTTGCGCTGGACGGTCTTCATGCGAGCCTGGCCGTCCGGGTCGTACCATCGCACGCGGTACCTGCCGGGAGCTGTGCGTCCGCTGGACTTTGCCTTCGTTACTGCCGACTTGAAGTCGGCATGGTTAATTCGGTCTTCTATCCATACGCGGGACATAAATCACCTGGGTCTGCCTTGCAGTGTTCATTGTCATATCCATTCCTTCTTTCTGCCCGTTTGAATGCGCGGCTTCTGCCGCATTTCGGGTTCATGGTTTATCGGTGATCCGCACGTGGCGCAGACGGTGACGACGGCGCGGTGCGGAAGAGTGGAGGCCGGAGGCGCTGACGCTGTGCTGGAGGTCAGGTCGGCCGGGGGATCGGCCGAACGCCGGATGCGGGGTTGCTGGGCAAGTGCCCGTAGCGGACGGCGTGTTGCAAGACGCGCTTGAGCGCTGCGAGGAGGCTGTTGATCGTGGCGGCGCGCAGCTGGCCCTCGGCGCGCAGGGTCGACACCAGGCTCTCGACGTCCGCCCGGGTGATCGTGATGGCGAGCCTGCGCCCGAGGCACGGCAGCACGTGCCGGTCGAGCGGCCTGCGGTTGGGGAACCTCGGCGCTCCCGGCTTGGTGGACCGCACCGGCAGGGACGACCAGTGATCGACCAGGTCGCCGAGCGTCAGCGGCGCCCGGCCGTGGGCGATATCGGCCCGCATGGCTACCGCGAGTTGGGGGGTCGGCAAGCTCAGGCTGTGGGAAGTGCCCGATGTGTCGCGCCAGCGGACGCGGTAGCGGGCCGGTGGGGTGTGGCCGGCTGCACGAGCGCGTGCGGCGGCCAGCAGGTAGTCCGCGTGCCTACCGCGGTCCTCGATCCGAGCGTGGAGCATGATCTTCTGCCAATCGTTGATGAGTGCATGCCATAAGGGTTCCTCTTCTTTGCCCGTACGGGTGCGGGACCGGTCGGTCGCGCCCTCGGGTTCGTTGAACTGGCGCTGCGGCTGTGCCGAACGCCTGCTGGTTGCTGGGGTCCTACTTCGAGCCGGAGTCGCCCGGGTTGAGCAGGGCGGTGATTTCATCCGGGCTTGCGCCCGACTGAACCGCAGCGTTGATCTTCGCCAGGGTTGCCGCCATCTCCGAGTTGAAGGCGGCGGTCATCGCGGCGGCCCGATCCTGGAGAACCGAGCTGGTGAGGTCGGCGAGGGCCTGTTGGCTGTCGCCAGCCGGCCTTCGCTGGATGGCGGTCGAGTAGAACTGCCTGGCGTCGCTCTGGGGCAAAGCCTTCTGCCCGGAGAACCACTCCATCAGCAACTCGCCGTCGCTGACAGCCACTTCTGGAGTCAGCAGGACCGCCGTGCCAGGTGCGGCCTCTTCCGGAAGGCCCAGCAGATGCATCGGAGAGATGTCCAGCGCCACTGCGAGGGCCACGACTTCGTCGATCGACAGCTCGCGCCGCCGAACGCCGTTCGCGTCACGTCGACCTGTCTCGATGTTGGCCAGGACGGGGGCCGTCAGCTTGATCGCGCCGGCATCGTGGCAGGCGGCTGCTAGTTGCTTCATGGTCCACCCGCGCCGATTCCGGGCCTCCTTGACCCGTAGAGCCACCGCGTCGCTCACCGACAGAGTCGGCGGGGCCGAGTCGCTCGACATCTGGCCTCCTTGCTTGTCGTATCGGCGACTCTACTCACCACCTCTCGATTGCGCAATCGACAACTTCGCAGCGTTCGGTGCATGTCGATTCGACAAGCGCACCTCGGCTACCGCCAAAGCAGGCAGGCAGGCTGTGACGTAGTTGTCGAAATGACAACTTTGAATGTCGTATTGACAATGGCGCCAGTGCTGCCTGATGCTCATCTCGGTTGTCCAAACGACAAGCAGAGTTGTCGAAATGACACATGAATGAGATGTGAGTGCTCATGAGTACGGACAGGTTGTGGACCTTGAAGGAACTCGCGGAGTTCCTGGGCGTGCCGACGCAGACGATCTACCAGATGAACTGGAAGGGCACCGGACCGCGGAGCTACAAGGTCGGGCGGTGCAGGCGGTACGACCCGCACGACGTGCGGCAGTGGCTGGAAGGCCGCTCCTCCGACACGGGGAGCAAGCGATGAAGCGACAGCGCTGCACGACTCGCCGGCCGTGGTGGTCCGTGGACGACGCGGCGATCTATCTCGGCATCACGAGCACGGACCTGCGGGACCTGGCTGCTGCCGGCACCGGCCCCAGGTACACCGAGAGCACTGACGGCCTGCGGCGCTACCGGCCATCCGACGTGAGGCTCTGGGCCTCGGCGGGCCTGGTGCGCGACAGCTGCGGATGGAACAGGGACGCCCGATGACGCGACGGCGAGCCAGCGTGCCCGCTCGTCGGCCGACCAGCCCAGCGGGATGCCCGCGCGCGCCCCGCCCCCCGTGACCGGAACTGCTCCTCCCGACAGACCGGCGCCGAAGCTGCCTCCCATCACCGCAGGAGTCACCATGAACAACATCACCTACGACCGCTACGCCGAGCAGCCTCCCGCCGCCTGGATAGGCCGGCACTGGATGGCGACGACCAAGGACGGCTCCGGCCAGTACCTTCGCGGATTGATCATCGACGTGCGCCCCGGAGGCATTCACGTCCAGTGGCCCCCCTCGGGCGGCCGTGATGAACACGCCGAGTGGACCACCACCGATAGGGGGACGCTGGCCAGGGAGTGACGACATGCAGGGGGCCGGGGCCTCACCACGAACGGTGAGGCCCCGGCCCTCTGCCTATGTACGCGAGCCGATCCCGTAGGCCGACACGCCCGCTGGCCGGGTCAGCCGACGCGACCGAGCAGCCCCACCACCGCGGCGCTGTACGCTCTGGACCGCTCCCAAACCGCGGCGCGGTCACGGTTGGCCAGCGAGGTCAACCGGGGCCTACGAGGGAACGATGCGTCGGAAGGCCACCGCTTCCTTGTCCCAGTATCCGCCGGTGAAGTTCGTGATCTGGATGTTCTTGCCCGTCCGTGGAGCATCAAGGACGAGGTTCGACCCGAGGTACATCCCGACATGTCCGGGGGAGGTCGGGGTGCCGTCGGTCCCGGCCAGGAAGATCAGGTCGCCCGGCTTGAGCTGCGATGCGGCGTAGACCGGTGTCCCGTCGAAGACCTGCTCGAACGTGGTTCGGTGGATCGTGATCCCGGCGGCCTCGTAGGCGCGCAGCATGAGGCCGGAGCAGTCGTAGCTCGGATCGCCGGTTCCGCCCCACTGGTAGGGCATGCCCAGTTTCGAGATGCCGAACTTGATCGCGGTGGCGACCTGGACGGGTGTTCCGGCGGGGAGGGAGAAGCCGGCGGGGAGGCTGATGGCGTCGGTCGTCGTCTGGCCGTCGCCGTTGCCCTGAGAGCAGCCCGTGGCGTTCCCGCTGTAGGTAGCCACCAGCTGCCGGGCGGTGCTCTCCCACTTCGCATAGGCGTCGGGAAACGCGCTCGCTTGGACCCGTTGGGCGGCCACGGTGACCGGCAGGGTCTCCCAGCCCGGAACCTTCACCAGCGCGGCGTAGAACTTGGTCGCGGCGTAGACGGGGTCCATGATCTGCGTGGGTGAGCCCCACCCTTGTGATGGGCGTTGCTGGAACAGCCCGATCGAGTCCAGGTCACCCGAGCTGAGGTTCCGCAACGTCGACTCTTGCAGGGCGGTCGCGATTGCGACCACCGCCGCCTGCGGGGGGAGCTGGAGCTGTACCGAGACCTGATAGATGATCTGGCCGTTGTTGATCTGCTCGGTGGTCAGTTGCTGTCCGTCCGCGGTGATCTGCCCGGCTGCCACCGGCTTGAAGCAGCCCAATCCGCCGTTCGCGCCGGGGGCGGCCGGGGTGGCGGCGGCGGTTCCTCCGCCGGAGAGCGCGATGCCAAGGACCACCCCGAAGGGCGCCAGGACACCTGCCAGGGCCAGATGAGCTGCCTTTTTCACGTGCCACCTCTGTGGCCGGCACCGCGTAGCAGCGCACGGCCAATTCACATCAGCTAATCGGATTTGCTCGAACCATAGGCTGATGCGGAGTGCTCAGGTCAACCAGAGTGAGCGTGATCAATGCCACTGGTTAGCCAAAGTAAATTTTCTCGGGCATGCCTCGCTCCGTGAAGGCGGGGAGGGGGCTGGGCCGCCGAGGGGTGGGTGCGTTAGGTGCTGGAAGTGGCTCAGGCGCCGGGGCGGCCGAAGAGGTGCTGGAGGGCGGCGGGCCTCAGGTCCGGGAAGGCCAGGCGAAGGGCTGCTTCGGCGACCCCCTTCGCCTCGGCCGCGTGGGGCCGGATGTCCGCCAGTGCGAGCGGGTGCCGCCTCTGCGGCGCTCCGGTGGGTGTCGGCGGAGCGGCTGCCGCCGGCGACGGCCGGGACGGCCGCGAAGGGGCGCCGTGGTCCAGCTGTCGATTGCCGCAGAGCTGCGACGCGCTCATGAAGATGCCTCCCTGGTCGGGAGGTGGTCCTTGGAGCGGGCGACGATGGTCGGCCGGTCACTCCTCCCGGCTCGCAGAACTGTATGCGAATGGACACCGGGAGTGTGCCCGTCGTGTGAACTTGTGATGATCAGGTGGTTGGGGTCGCGTGTGGGGCTCGTCACTTAGGTGCGGCGCCGGAGTCGGGCAAACCCTCCATCGCCCGGGCCGATTGGATCATGGTGGCGATGGCCGCCATGCTGCGCTCCGAGAGGCCGTCCATGTCGAGCACCATCTGCCTGATCGACGCGCTGCGCAGCGCGCTCGCAAGGCGCAATTGCTCGTCGGTCCGCTTCGCCGTCTCCTCCTCGTAGAAGTAGAGCGGGGAGACGCCGAAGAAGTCGGCAATTGCCGTGAGGCGACTGTGCGTTGGGTCGGTCCGCTTGCCCTTGCGCAGCTGCCACAGGTAGGTGGCTCCGAGGACCTGGTGGCCCGCCTTCTCGTTGATCGCTTGGGCGACTTCGGGGTTGGTGTAGGGGCCTCGGTCCGCGGGGTGAACCGTCGCGAACAAGTGCTCCAAGCGGCTCGCAACCGAGCCGGCCCCGGCGGATTCTTCGACTGGCATAACGCGCGTAGCACTCCTTGCTGCTGACTTGGTCTCATCGTTGCGCACAGTGACGCCGATTAGCCACTGTAAACAGAGAGTGGTCGGGTGAGGCTAGTCACATTCACTTTGGTTGACGCGCTGGGCTTGCGGGCGTTTATCGTTTGCTCACGGCCGAAATTAGCCAGAGTGAATCGCACTGACCTCACGTGCTGAACCCAGGTGAAGGCCATTTCATCTGCCTCCCCATGCCCGACAGCAGGGGCGGCTCCTTCTGACCAGGACAGATCCTGCGGGATCGCTGGCATGTCTGCCTTCCGGGAGCCCGGTATGTCCCTCACCCTGCAAGCCGTTCACCACCTTGCAGACGTCCACTACCTCGCGGATATCCAGAACCCCGCGCCGGCCGACCCGACCAACGGCAGCAAGGGCGCGGAACTGTTGCTCAGCTACGCGAAGTGGGGCGCGCTGATCGCGTGCGCCGTCGCCGCCGTGGTCTCTGGGGGGCTGATGGGCATTGGTCACCTCTCCAACCGGCCCGACAGCGCCGAGAAGGGGAAGCGTTCCCTGGTCTGGTCCTTGGGCGGCGTCATCGTGACCGCGTGCGCCATCCCCCTCGTGAACACCGTGTTCGGCGCGGCGGCCTAAGCGCGCCATGAACCAGTTCCTCGACCACCGCCCCCGCCGCCGGATTCTGCCGCTGCTCCTCTTCGGTGTCGTTGGCCTGCTCGCCTTCGTCGCCATCGGGGTCGCCATCGAGTCCGGCAGCGAGCCCCGCGGGCCCAAGGTGTTCACACCGCCGGCCGCCATCCCGCCACCGGGTTCGGTCACCGGAGTGGACTCCACAGGGTCGCCCACCCCCGGGCTGACCGGCCCGCTCCAGCTCGTGCGCGGAGAGCGCCTCGTCAACGGGGTGCAGTTGGGCTTCCCGCATTCCACGGTAGGCGCTGTCTCGGCGGCGGTCGAGTACTGGCGCCAGCTCGGCTCCACCCTTGAGTCCGACCGCGCGGCGGCCGTCGCCCGGCTCGTCGCCGTCGACTCCTGGTCCGGCGCTGCGGACGCCCTGGCCAAGGGGCCGGCAGCCACCCGCAAGGGACTCGGCCTGCCGCAGAATGGCCAGTTGCAGCCCGGGACCTCCGTCGTCCTGTCGCCCATCGAGTACCAGGTGCGTTCGGTCGGCCCCGACAACGTCCAGGTCCTGCTGCTGGCCACCTACACCACGAGCGTTCCCGGCACCGGGATGCAGACCCGCATGGGCGTCTATCCGCTCGACCTCACCTGGTCCGCCAACGACTGGCGCATCCCTGCCCCCTCGGGCAACTCCACCACCGACTACACCAGCCTCGTCGCCGAGCCGGGCAGCCCCCAAGCTGTGGCCAAGGGCTGGCAGGAATTGAAGCGATAACCATGGTCACCAGTACCACCACCAGGGGGCTCGCATGGCCTGCGGCCTGACCAGTCCCCTCGACTGCGTTCCTGGCATCGGCGACACCGTCCTCGGCGGACTCGCCGGCGACGCCGCCGGCAAGGTGGCGAGCAGCGCGTGGGATTCGATCTGTAAGTCCTTCGCGGACGCCGCGACCGAGCTGCTCAAGACGTTCGCCACGGCCTTCGTCAAGATTCCGGCGCCAGACCTCGCCAGCAACGGAGTCAGGAGCGTCTACGCGATATCCCTCGGTGTTGCCGCCCTCGTCGCCTGCCTGCTGGTCGTCTTCCAGGTCATCCGTACGGTGATCACCCACGACGGCCGCCCGCTGGCCACCGCCGCGGTAGGCGTCGGCAAGGCGGCGCTGGCGTTCCTTCTCACTCTGGTCGTCGCCTCCACCGCGTTGGCGGCGAGTGACGAACTGACGAAGTACATCGTCGACAACTCACTCGGCGGAGAGCAGGCCCTCAGCGACAAGATCGCCAAGCTCGTCTCCTACACGCCGGGGACGGCGGCCTCGCTCCTGCTGATCATCGCCATCATCGGCATCCTGCTGACGCTGGTGCTCTGGTTCGAGATGCTCCTGCGCAATGCGGCGATCGTCGTGCTGGTCGCCACCTCGCCGATCTCGGCGGCAGGCCAGGTGTCCGACTCCACCAAGACCTGGTGGTCCAAGCTCGTCTCCTCCACCGTCCAGCTGATCATCCTCAAGCCGATCATCGCCCTGGTCTTCGCCCTGGGCTTCAACGTCGCGGGCGACTCGAAGGACCTCCAGACGACCCTGTCGGGGATGCTCATCCTGCTGCTCGCTGCCCTGGCGTGGCCGGCGATCGCACGCTTCTTTACGTTTGCATCGGTCCAGGTCGGTGGTGGTGCCGGTCTCGCCGCTCTGCTCGGCTTCGCCGGAGGCCGACTCAGCACCGCGGGCGGTCCGCCGACCGGCGCCTCGCCGGATTCGTTCGGGCAGGAGAGCGCCGGCCGCACGATGAACAGCTTCGCCAGCAAGGGCGGAGGCGCCGCTGCCGGTGGTGCCGGTGGTGGTGCGGCAGGTGGCGCCGGAGGCGCTGCGGCGGGTGGAGCCGGCGCCGCAGCGGGGCCGGTCGGGATGATCGCCGTCGCAGCGGTCAAGGCCGCCCAGCAAGCGGTCAATTCGTTGGCCGGTGGCATGGAGAAGATGGCCGGCCACGCCGGGGTACAGGGTGCGAACCCATACGCGGCGCAGCCCGCCGGGTACGTCAACCGCCATGCCAGCGCACCGTTGCCCACTGCGGGCGGTCTGCTGCCCGACCAGCCGAAGCCGGACTGGTCGGACCAGCAAGAGCCGCAGGCCGACGCGGTGGGGCCGGCCAGCGCGCAACCCGATCACCAGCAGGCGCTCCAGGACAGCACCCCGGACCTGCCAGTCGCCGGTGCCCCGCGCAGCGACCCGCCCACCATCGAGATGCCCCCGGTGTCCGCAGGCCCGAGTGCAGGTTCGTCGGCAGGCGCGGACGCTCCTGCCGGGCCTGAGACGTCCACCCAGGTACCGGCCGCTGCGACCCGCTCCGCCTCCAGCGCCGCGCCGCTCCAGGCCAGCCAACCCGCAGCCGGCCCGAGGCCCGAGTCGGCTCAGGGGCAGACCGCGCCCGCACCGGCCCCGGCAGACCGCTCTGGCACGCCGCGCGCCCAGGCCGCTCCGGTCGAGCGCCCCGCTGCTCCCCCCACCAAGATCACCCGTCCTGACCACTCCGAAGGAGGCGGCAAGTCATGAGCACCGAGACCGCTACCCGTACGTACTTCGGGTGGCAGCAGGAGAAAGTCGCCTTCCTCTTCGGGCTCACGGCCCAGAGGGCCGTGATGGTCGGCACCGGGGTCCTCGGGCTGATCTGGCCGTTCGCAATCTCCTACCTCCGGGCCGGACTTGTGACCTGGCCCGTGTCGTTTGTCCTCTTCCTACTCGCGTTCGTCCGGATCGCCGGCCGTACGGTCGATGAATGGGCGGTCGCCTTCATGTCCTTCGAAATCCTCCGCTTCCGTGGGCAGAATCGTTTCCTCTCCGGCGCCTTCGCACCCCGCGCGTCCGAGACGGACGAGCCCCGGCTGGATCTGCCCGGCATCCTCGCCCCGCTGGCGGTGCTCGAAGCGGACGGGGGCAGCGGAGCCCCGATCGCGGTGATCCACCACCGTCTCGACCGCACCTACACGGCGGTCGCCCGGGTACGCGTCCCCGGCATCGGCCTTGCCGACTCCAGCAGGCGCGACCAGCGGGTGGCCAACTGGGGTTCGCTGCTCCAGTCCCAGTGCACCGAGGGCAACGCGATCATCCGGATTCAGGCGCTCCAGCGGATCGTCCCGGAGTCCGGTGCCGCGCTCCAGCGCTGGCACGCCGATCACGTCGCCGCCGAAGCGCCCGCCGTCGCGGTCGACGTCGCCAAGTCGCTGCTCTCCACCGCCACGCTGGCAACCAGCCAGCGGGAGGCGTACCTCGCGATCACGATGTCCGCCGCCCGTGCCGCCAGCCCCATCAAGGCGGCAGGCGGCGGCGACGCCGGAGCCGCCGCCGTCCTGGTCCGCCATCTCCGGGCCATGACGTCCTCGATCGCCTCCGCAGACCTCCAGGTCGAGAGCTGGCTCAACCCCCGAGAGCTGGCCGAGGTCATGAGGACCGCCTTTGATCCGCATGCCGGCCGGATGCTCGCAGAGCGCCGCGCCGCAGCCACCTCCGCCGCCCTCCGAGGCGACCAAGTCCCCTTCGCGGCGGGAGTCAGCCCGACAGCGGCCGGCCCGTCCGCCGCCCACGCCTGGCGCGGCCGGTACGAGCACGACGGGGCGGTTTCGGTCACCTACGCCGTCCACAGCTGGCCGAAGAACAAGGTGTACGCCACCGCCCTCGCCCCGCTGCTGGGCGAAGGGAAGTACCGCCGGACGCTGAACCTCCACTTCGAGCCCCGCAGCCCGCGTGCCGCCGAGCGCGAGATCATGCAGGAGCGGACCGCCCGCGAGGTCGCCGTCAACATGCGGCACAAGACCGGTCAGATCGTTCCGGAAGCGGAGAAGCAGGCGCTGCGCCGCGCGGAGGCGCAGGACCAGGAGCGCGCGGCCGGTCACGGCATGGTCCGCTACACCGCCTACTGCACCGTCACCGTCACCGACCCCGCGGACCTTGAGGACGCGTGCAGCGAGCTCCTGGCCGACGCCAACAGCGGCAGCATCGAGTTGCAGCGCATGTGGATGGCCCAGGACGTGGGCTTCGCGATCGGCGCGCTGCCGGTCGGCATGGGCCTGCCCAAGAAGAGGGCGGCCTGATGTTCCGTCGTCGAACCGCCACCGCCCTCCCCGTCCTCGACCTCACCGACGTGCTCGGCCGCCCGGTGCCGGTGCAGCCGAAGCCCGCGTCCCGGAAGGCGCCGAAGCCGCGCCGGGAACCGGTCGCGCCCCGGCGCGGCTACGCCCGTCCGTTCGCCGGACGAGCACCGCGGATGCCCGAGATCCCGGTCTTCCGCGGTAGCACCGGGCAGGTCCAGGGGCTGTACCCCTGGCTGTATGGGGCCTCCATGCCTCCGGCCGGCGCCTACATCGGCGTCGACTGCCTCTCCGGTGGCGCCTTCTCCTGCCATCCGATCGAGTGGCTGCATCGTGGGTTGATCACAAATCCTAATTTGCTGATCACCGGAGTCCCCGGCACTGGCAAGAGCGCGACCATCAAGTCCTTGGTGACCCGCCTGGCCGCCTACGGCGTCCGGTCGTTCATCCTCGGAGACATCAAGAACGAATACGCCTCCCTGGCGCGGGCGTTCGGCGTCGAGCCGGTCGAACTCGGCCCCGGGCTGCGTCACCGGCTCAACCCGCTGGACAGCGGACCGCTCGGCACCAACCTGCCGTCCGACCCGGAGGAACTGCGCGAGCGCCTGGACGAAGTCCACCGTCGACGGATCACGCTGCTCTCCTCCCTGCTGGTGATGCGTCTCGGCCGCAACCTCACGCCGACCGAGGAAGCCGCGCTCTCCCTCGCCATCAAGCACGCCTCCGGCCAGGCAACCGGCGCCACCCATCTGACCGACCCGACGATCCCGCAGGTCTGGGCCCTGCTGCGCGACCCGCTGCCCGAAATGGCCCAGGACCTGCGCGTCCGGGACACCGACGTCACCGAGCTGCGGGAGATGATCCGCCCGGCCGCCGACGCCCTCGGCAACATGGTCAGAGGCTCGTTGTCGGGCCTGTTCGACGGACCCACCACCGTACGGCCCGACTTCGGCGCGCCGATCCAGACCGTCGACCTGTCCCGGATCGACGGCCGCGGCGACGAGACCGTGGCCATGACCCTTGCCTGTGTCAGCAGTTGGGGCCAAGCGGCTATCGACGAGCCGGGCGGCCCCGTGCGCCTGATCGTGCGTGACGAGCTCTGGCGCGCGATGCGCGTGCCGGCCATGATCCGCAAGCTCGACTCCGATCTCCGGCTCTCCCGGGCCCAGGGCACCATCCAGGTTCTGAGCACGCACAGGTTGAGTGACTTCGAGGCAGTCGGCGCCCAGGGCAGCGAAGAGGTCAGCATCGCCCGCAACCTCATCTCCAGTTGCGACGTGCGGATTTGCCTGCGCCAGGACACCGCACCGCTGGCGATGACGCGCGACGTGATCGGCTTGACCGACACCGAGTGCGCGCACATCGCCTCCTGGAGCGGTGAACAGATCGGCCGCGCGATCTGGAAGATCGGCAGGAACTCCAGCCACGTCGTGCAGACGATCTTGAGTCCGGCCGAGCGGCAGTTGTACTACACCAACGAGCGGATGGCTGTGTGAGATGGCCTCCGCCTCGAACTCGACCGTCGCGCGGAGGCCGGTGCTGGACGGCCCCGCGGACTACTTGATCGTCCTGCTGATCATCGTTATGGTCACCGTCACCGTGGGGACGTGGGCCACCGGTCAGGTCGCCGGGCTGATCACCCATGCCGTCTGGCCGGCGGTCCCGTTCGGCGACGCGTTCAGCGTCGCCAAGCAACTGCCGCACCACCTGGACGACCCGAGAGCAGCCTGGCCCGGGAACGTCCGCCGTGACCTGCCCGGCCCGGTCGGCTTCGCCGTCGCCGCCGCGATCGTCGCCAGCGCGATGGTCGCCGCGGGCGCCTTCGCCCTGCGCCGTCTTCGGCGGAGCCGTTCTGTGCGCGGCTTCGCCTCCGTCTCCCAGCTGTCGAAGACCCTGTCCGCCGCCGCAGTGGTCAAGCGCGGGCCCATCGTCCGGCCCTCGCTCAAGGGTCACCGGATCACCGCGGACGACGTCGCGGTGCAACTCGGCCGCACCGTGGCCGGCATGCTGCTCTGGGTATGCATCGAGAACTCCGTGCTGATGCTGGCCGCCCCGCGCCAGGGCAAGACCAGCCAGGTGATCATCCCCTGGATTCGTGCATGGCGCGGCCCGATGCTCATCACCAGCGTCCGAGCTGACGTCCTCGACGCGACCGCGCTGATCCGACGCGGGCTCGGCCCGACCTTGGCGATGCTGCCGACCGGCATGGTCGACTGGCCCGACCAGGTGCAGTGGTCGCCCACCAGCGGCTGCGAGGACTTCGGCAAGGCCATGCAGAGAGCCGACCTCATGGTCAAGATCGGCAAGAGCGAGACCACCGACTCCAGCGGAGCGGGCTTCTTCGGCGCCACCGCAACCTCCCTGCTTGCCGGTTGGCTGCACGCCGCAGCTATCACCGGCCGTAGCATGGAGCACGTCCTGCGCTGGGGCTTCAACGCCCATCTCGAAGAACCGATCAAGCTGCTCGCCGAGTCCCGCCGCGCGGAACCGGGTGTCGCCGAGATGCTCGACGGCCTCTACCGCAACCCCGGTGACACCCGGGCGAACCTCTTCGCCACCGTGCAGACCGCGCTGACGCCCCTCTTCTCGCCGCTGGCCCGCGCCACCTTCGTCCCCAAGGCCGGCCAGGGCATCGACATCGAGGACTGGCTGCGCAGCAACGGCACCATCTACCTGCTGGTCGACAAGGAAGACGCCACCGCGCTCGCCCCCCTGATCTCGGCCTTCGTCTCCGAGGTTTTCGGCACCGCCAAGCGCCTCGCCGACCGCTCGCCCGGCGGCAGACTCGACCCGCCGATGGGCGCGCTCCTGGACGAGGTTGCCAACGTCACGCCGCTGCCGAACCTGCCCGACCTGATGTCCTTCGCCGGCGGCTCAGGCATCTACGTTGTCGCCGTCCTCCAGAACATGGCCCAGGCCCGCAAGGTCTGGGGCCGCGAAGGGGCCGAGATGCTCTGGGGAAGCTCCACCGTCAAAATCGCCCTCGGCGGCCTCGGCGGCGACGAACTCGAAGAGTTCTCGAAGCTGGCCGGGATCTTCCGCGAGTCCCTGACGACCTACCAGAGCGGCGCGCAGGGCGCCACGATGCAGACCACCCTCCAGGACCGCAAGACCGTCACCCCGGACGAGATCCGCACCCTCGACGAGGAGAAGCGCGAAGCCCTGGTCATCCACGCCACCACCCCCATCACCAAGGTCCGCATGCAGCGCCACTACGAAGGCCCCGACCGCAAGCTGTACGAGGAAAGCAACGACTGGTCGAAGCGGTACCGGGCGGGCGACCTCGATTTCATCAAGGACGCCGCATGACCGTCCGACCCGCGTGGAGCGGGCACCAGGGCGACGCGCGGACCGATGCCGACCGGCGATGGGAGTCCCGGTTCGACCAGCGGCACCGCCGCGGCCTGCACCGCCGTCCAGAGACCCAGACCGACTACATCCTGCGGTGGAGCGGGCCGGTGCGCGGAATCGACGGCGCCCTCTACCACGCCGGCGAGGACCACACGGGTGCTCCGGTGATCTCCGTGTTCAGCCCCGGTTATCAGGAGGTCGTCCCCGTCTCGTGGGCGACGGACGACTGGGCCGAGCACCGGGCGCTCACTGATGGGCAGTTCGTGGCCCTCAGCGACTGGCGCCGGGCGCGAGCGGACTACGAGGACCTGGTGCTCGCCTACCTCGTCCAGCGCCCGCGTGAGCTGAACGACCTCGGCAGGTGGGTGCCGGTGGACACCTTCACCACCCACGTGCGCTACGGCATCTTCGAGGCCATGCTGGCGCTGCACACCGACGCGGAACCGGTCACCCCTGCCGCCGTCGAGGAGCGCGTGCGCCGGAGCATCGAGGAACTGTCGCCCCGCCTTGCGCGACTGACCGCGGACACCATGGACACCCCCGCCTACCTTCGGCGGCTCATGCTCACCCCGAGCACGTCGATCGAAGCGCTCGACGCCGCCGTGCACCTCGTGATGGCGGACTGGAAAGCCGCATCGATCGCCAGCCGTCCGGACACGAGGCACCAGTACACCAGGCTCCCGGACGACCCTGCCGAGACCAGCCCGCACCTGCCAACCCAGCTCCAGGAACAGCCATGACCGAGCCCGCGATCACGCCGATCGGAAGGGTCAAGCACCGCCCGCACGCCCGCATCCGCCGCTCGCGCGGGCGCCGTGCCACCCCCGGACCCGTCACCGGCACCAAGCCGGCCGCCACCGAGGCGAGCCCCCGTACCCGGTTGGTCGAGTGGCACACGATGACCGGACCGGAGCGCATTGCGGCTTGGGGCGGCCTCTGCGACTGGGTGACCTGGCTCCACGACCGCTACGAGCTGGCCATCGAATCCAGGCTGCCACGCTGCTGGGCCGAACACCCCGGCCTGATCGAAGAGTTGTGGGCCCTCAAGGTCTGGCGGGAGGAAATCTACGGTGCCGCCCCGGACCAGAAGGTTGGCCAGGCCGCTCGTTACTGGCACGCCGAACTGCGCACCGTGGTGGCCAACGCGACCGCCGTCTACGCCACCGCATGCCGAACAGGCCACCGTGGACAGGAGTTCCCGGCCGCCGAGGACCGGGAGCTCCAGAAGCGCTGGGCCGGCGCGGACCCCTGGGCCGGCATTCCCAGCCGACTGCTGGCCGCCCACGCCGACACCGCCGAGGCCGGTAGCCCGGACCGCCTCACCGCAGCCCAGATGGACGACGCCCGGGCCCGCGGCCTCGCCAAGCCGATCAGCCCCGGAATCCCTGAGTACGTGCAGTTCGCCGAGGCCTGGTGGGCCGTCGACATCGACGGCGACTGGCTGCGCGTCGTCAACCCGGAGCTGATGGAACGGCTCGAAGACGCCGCCGCCCGGATGGCCGCCGCTGACAACGCCGCCCGCCGCTACCGCGAAGCCACCACCGGAACGAAGTCGAGGACAACCCGATGACCCACCCCGACCTCGTGCTGCGTGCCGAACAAGCCGTCATCGGTGCTGCACTTCGCGACCGCCAGCGGCTGGACGACATCGGCTACCTCACCCCCGACCGCATGGCCCACCCCACCCACCGTGCCGTTCTGACCGCGCTGATCGACTCGCGGACCAGCAGTCCGACCACCCCGACCGCCCAGCTGCCGGAGCTGATCGCCCAGCGAACCGCCATCCCCGGGGTCACCGCCGACTATCTGCGCCGTCTCGCCGACGCCGCGCCGCAGCCCCGGGCCATCGCGAGTTACTCCCGCATGGTCCAGGAGGCGGCCGTCCGGCGCGAGCTCGCACAGCACGTCGACCGACTGCGGACAGCCACGCCGGGCTTGCGTGGACCGGACCCAGTGCTCGACCGCCTCGCCCAGGCGATGCGCCACACCGAGCACGCCGCCCCCGTGGCCAAGTACAACGAGCCCGCCCCGGCGCCGTACGAGGTACGGGCGAGGCTGGCAGGGGAGGGGGAGGTCCGAGTCGAGACCCACCTTGAGCGCCAGGACGCCGTACTGGCGGACCTGCTCCAACACCCGGAGCAGGTCCGGGAGGTGAGCACATGGTTGTACCCCGAGGTGTTCGAGGAGGGCCCCCGCCGCGAGGTCTACGAGGCGATCGTGGTCGTGGCGGAGCGGGGCGAACCGGTCGACCAGCTGACCGTCGAGTGGGAGGTGTACCAGCAGGACCCCCAGGCGTACGAGGTGACCGTGGAGGTTCGCGTCGAGCAGCGTGAGGAGCGCCTGGACTACCTCGCCCGTCTCGCCGCCACGGCGGTCGTCGTCGGTGCCGCCATCGAGCTGTCGGGGGAGATGATGGCGGAGGACATCCGGACGAAGCTCGCCACGGACTTCGCCGCCGTCGACGTCACCGCCCGCACTTCCGGGGCGGAGCCCAAGGTGGACCTCGCCGTCAGGGCCGTCACGTCGACCGCCCCGGTGGAGCCGGCGCCGCTTCTGCAACCACCGCCGGTGCAGCAGGCCCCCAGCATCCAGCCGAACATCCGGCCGTGAGGGGGACCAAGATGACCAACTCCGACGCGGGCATGATCGCTGACCTCAGCCACTCCGTCATGGACGCCGCCCTCGCGGACGGCAGCGCCCATCACCTCAGCGAGACGATCACGGACTTCGCCCGCTACCGGGAGTCCTGGTGGATCTTCGACCGGGCAGGCTGGTGGGAGGTCACCAGAGCGGACGTTGCCGCCGGACTGGACCTCATGGAGGCGAACATGCGACTCGCCGACCAAGCAGTTCTCCGTAGCAGGGGGTGAGGGCGTTTGGCCGTAGGCGGGAGCACTCACGCCCCGCGACTGTGGGTCGTGTTCGCGCGGAAAGCTCATCGGCCCTTCCAGACGATAGGGGTGTTGAGGACGCCGGCGGCCCACTGGTAGTGGCCGGTGACGCGGATGTCCTTGTCCTGCTCGGGGTAGAGGTCGCAGCTGAGCAGGGCGATCGTGTGGAGGTAGTCGGCGAGGGCGTCGCGCCGGTCGGTGGGGAGGTCCTGGGCGGCGGCGGCGAGCAGGCGGTTTCGGACCTCATCGCGGTCCGGGTCGTACATCCGGTAGTAGGCGCAGGCCCCTGCAAGGTCGTAGAGCGGGTCTCCGAGCAGCGTGAAGGTGCCGAAGTCGATGACGGCGCTGACCTTGCCCTCTTCGACGAGGATGTTGTCCGGGTAGAGGTCGCCGTGGATGACGCCTTCGGGCCCGGTGTAGGGGTGGGCGAGCCGCGCGCTGAGCCGGTCGGTGATGTGGTCCACGGCCGGGACGTCGAGGCGAAGGTGGGTCAGCACCTTGGGGAGCTTCTGTGCGAGGAGGCGGCGCAGGAACGCGTGCCAGTCGTCGCCCTGGTGGGCCGGGATGGGGGCGAGGAGCATGCGCCGGTCGAGCGGGCTGGTCAGGCGCAGGCCGGTGAAGTCGCGGACGGCGGCCAGGTAGGCGCGTTCGGTGGCCGGGTCGGTGAGGTCGAGGGCGTTGCCCATCGGGGTGCCGGGCAGGCGGGTCTCGGTGACGGCCAGCAGGGGGCCGTGCTGCTCGATGCGCTGGATCTCGGGCAGGGCGAAGGGGACGCTGGTGCGGTCGAAGCGCCGGTAGAGGTCGGCGATGGTCTCCAGCGCACCGAGCTGGTCGGGGTCGGCGTAGACCTTGAGTACCTGGTCCTGGCTGCGGGCGTAGACGCGGGCCTCGGTGCCGGCAGCGATCAGGTCGACGGGGGTGAGTCCGCGGGCTTCGAGGAGCTGGTTCTCGGCGTCGGCGGTGATGCTACTGGCGTCTCGGCGGGTGATCACGCGTTCACGCTCCAAGTGGTGGTGGCGACCACGGTCTCGGCCGGGCCAACCTGCCATTGGAGGAGACCATGACGAGAAGAGTGGTGGCGTGAGAAGGCGGCCCAGAAACCTTGTGTTGGGCCGCCTTCGAGGATGGTTAGCGCCTGCGCAGTTCGCCGCGCATGATGCCGGCGACGAAGACGTCGTACTCGGCGTCGTCGAAGATGTGCGGCGGCCTGTGCTTGTTCTTGGAGTCTCGGATCGCGACGATGGCGTTTTCGAGGAAGGCGACCTCTACGCAGTTGGTCCCGCCGCTGCTGGCGGTCTGCCACTCGGCCCTGGCGAGTTGGTCGTCGAGCCAGGCGGGGTCGAGGTCGTTCTTGTTCATGACGCGAGTTCCTTGGCGATCGTCTTGAGCAGGGACAGCGATGCCTTCTGGCCGAGGGCATCGGATTTCAGGTGGTCGCTGGTGGTGCGATAGACCTCGACCGACTCCGGGTCCGTGAGGTGGAGCCGTGCGCGGGTTGCCTCGATGGTGACCGTGTCGGCGCCGGTGGCGAAGGACATGAGCATGAACGGCCCGTCCATGCCTGCGTGCGCGCCGGCACTCAGCGGCAGGACCTGGATCGTGATGTTCGGGTCGCTCTTTAGCAGGTCAATGAGGTACTCGACCTGGGCCTTGGCGACGGCCCGCCCGCCGACCTCCTGCCGCAGGAGCCCTTCGGGGATGACGGACCATATTTTCAGGGGTGGTTGGCGCTCGGCCATGGCCTGGCGGTGCTCGGTGCGCATGGCGAGGAAGCGCTCGATGTCCTCGGCGGTGGTCCAGGCCCGGCTGCCTTCGACGATCGCTCGCTCGTACGAGGGGATCTGGAGCAGGCCGTGCAAGGCGCCCGAATTCCAGTGGAACAGATCGACGGCTTCCTCGATCTCGGTCAGGTAGTCACTGAGAGGGTCGTCGACGACGCCCTGGTAGCGCTGGTGCCAGTCCGGCTCGCCGGCGCGGCGGACCAGCTCGCGCCACTGGTTGCGCTGAGCCTCGTCGCTGATCTGGAGGACTTCGAAGAAGTGGGCGAGGGCCTGGAGCTTGACGCCCTGGGTACCGTTCTCGATCTTGCTGACGGTCGATAGCGCGCGGTAGCCCAGCTGCCGGGCGGCCTCGTCCTGGCTCCACCCCAGCGCCTCGCGGGCGCGGCGGATCTCGGTCCCGAGGCGCCTTCGGCGCGGGGTCGGCTCGACGGGCATCGCACCTCCTGGTCCTCAACTGTCCCAACGAAAGGGTAGTGCCGGTGCCAGTAGGTGCATATGACAGATCGCCAGAAGGAAAGGTTTTCCTCTCAGGGGGCCTTGCCCTTCAGCAATGGCGGGGCCATCATCGAAACCCGACCAAGCGCAGAGTGCTCCAGTGGACACAGAGCGCAATGGTCAGCCTTGTGTCCGCAGCCATCCGGAGGGCCCATGTCTGTCGAGACCGTCGATCAGCTCGGTGAGTTCCGCCTGGCCATCCCGGTGATCCGCCCCGAGATGATGCGGCACGTGCGCGAGATCGTGCGGGCCCAGCTGCGGATGTGGTGCAAGAGCGAGTTCAGCGATGTGGCGGAGCTGGGGGTGACCGAACTGCTGACCAACGTCTTCCTGCACACCGGAGGCGGGGGCGAACTGCTAGTGCGGGAGACCTCGGGCGGCGTCCGCGTCGGCGTCACCGACTTCGACGACCGGCCGCCGCTGGCCCGGGTGCCGAAGCGGGATGCGACCGGCGGGCGAGGGCTCCTCCTGCTCTCTCGCCTCGTGGGCGAGCTGGAGACCGAGCTCCTTCCGCGGGGCAAGGAGGTTCGGTTCACCATCGGCCCCACCGCCCGCGAGGGCGCGGGTGCCTTTGGGGAGTCGCGGGCGATGGCCGTGGCGCCCGGCTGATCATCCCGTCGCGCAATGGTCCGATTGCCCTGGCGCGAGCTGGGCGAAGGTGAATTGACGGACACTCAGGTGACCTAGACTCGTGGGCTCCCCAGCCCGTCCCGTCGGCCGGGCCGAGGGGCTGGAGCCGCGCTCCCGCAAGCTCCAGACGATCAGTCCCGACCGCGTGGAGGTTGTTCCAATGCCCGAGAAGGTCACCAAGGAAAAGGTGCTCGTCTACGTCGTGCGCGACGGGCGGCTGCTGGTGTTCCGGCACACCGACTACAGCTACGAGGAGGTCGGCATCCAGGTCCCGGCCGGCAGCATCCGCCCGGGGGAGACCCCGGAGGCCGCCGCACTGCGGGAGGCCCGGGAGGAGACCGGCCTGAACGACTTCAAGATCGTGCGCAAGCTCGGCGAGGCCGAGTACGACCTCAGCCCGTACCGGTTCGAGATCCAGCGCCGGCACGTCTTCCACCTGGAGCTCACCGAGCCCACCCCGGAGCGGTGGATGAGCCAGGAGGACCACGACGGTGAGCAGGAGCCCACCCACTTCGAGTGCTTCTGGATTCCGCTGGAGGCCGCGCACATCCTCCAGTCCGGCCAGGGCGCCCTGCTGGGACGCCTGTCCGACTGATCCCGACCGGTCACGGCAGCATGGGAGGCAGCCGATGCACCGCACCACCGAACAGCACCCGATCGACCGGCTCTACCGGAGCCTGGACCCCGAGGACACCAGCACCGCGGTGTCGGTGATCGTCAAGCTGCGCGGGGAGACCTGTGACATCGACTGCCCCCACTGCTACGAGAAGCGCAAGGAGGTGCCCGGCGGAGCGCGGATCAGCGCCGACCAGATCGGACAGCTGGCCCGGCTCTTCCGGCACCGCCCGCTCGCCGTGGAGCTCCACGGCGGGGAGCCGCTGACCGCCGGCCGCGAGGCCATCGCCGAGGTCCTGCGCGAACTCGCCGCCCAGCCGCAGGTGGTGTGCGTGTCGATGCAGACCAACGGCGTCCAGCTCGACGCCGCGTGGCTCGACCTGTTCGACGAGTTGTACCCGGACCTGCAGATCGGTGTCTCCCTGGACGGCGACGCCCAGGGCAACGCCTGGCGCCTCGGCTACGACGGCCAGCCTGTCTACTCGCGCGTCGCGGCGGCCCTGGAGCTGCTGGCCGAGCGGGGCCGCAAGGTCGGCGTCATCACCACCGTGACCCCGGCCGTGCTGGGCCGGGCCGAGCAGGTGCTGGACCACCTCGCCGCCTTCGCGGCGGTCAACGCGGTCAGCTTCGTGCCCGCCTTCGACAGCGCCATCCGCCGCTCGACCGCGGTCCGGGCTCGACGCGTCCCGGCCAGCCGCCTGTTCCAGCAGGCCGCTCTCGCGGGGGAGGGCGGTCCGGCGTGGGCGATCCACCCGGACGAGTACGCCGATTTCGTGCTGGCCGCCACCGCCCACTGGATCAGCGCCGGGCACTTCACCCGCCTCAAGCTGGAGCCGGCCGTCTCCACGATCCGGCGCCTGCGCGGCTTAGGCAGCGGCTTCTGCCACTTCTCCGACCTCAAGTGCGACCACGTCTTCACCCTCTACCCCGACAACCGGTTCGGCAGCTGCGACGAACTGCCCTGGCCCCAGGCCCGCCTGGCCCAGCTCGACGATGTCACCGGCCAGGACGAGCTGGCCCGCCTCCAGCAGGGCAACCTGCTGCTGAGCCAGGGCAAGGCGCTGATGGCCAAGTGCGCGGGCTGCGACTACCGCAGCACCTGCGGCGGCGGCTGCATCGCCACCCGCTGGCGGCAGGACCCCGCCGCGGACGGCGACGCCTACTGCGACTACCGGATGCGCGTGATCGACGGCATCGCCGCGCTCCTCGCCCAGCCCGCCCATCCCGAGGGCGCCTGGTGCCGGACCCTTCGCTGGCACCCCCGCACGCCGAACAGCATGCGTGACGTGAACGCCTTCACCGCCCGCTGGGACGACCCCGCCGCCACCCGCGCCGAGGTAAGACTGCAGGCGAGCGAGCACGGCAACATCAACACCGTCGGCCTGCCCGGTGTCCACGAGGCCGACGACCTCGACCCCGCCCACCCGAAGTGGCGCGAGGCGATCGAGGACGGCGTCTGGCCCCTGGTCGATGCCCTCACCATCGGCTGGGGCCTGATCACCTACGACAGCTGCGAGGGCCACCAGTACGGCGGCCTGGACCTGGACCCGGCCGAACTGCGGGTCGGCCTGCTGCCGCGCGACCGCGCCGAGTACGCCCGCACCGCCGCGGCCCTGTGCCGCGCGGCCACCGCCGCCGCCCCCGCGTTGCCGGGCGGCATTGAGGTCCGGGTCGCCCGCTCCGAGCTGACCTGCGAGACGTCGGGCACCACCGTCCCGGTGCTCGACCTCAGCCTCCACCCGGACCACCGGCACGACTGGGACGCCTACTTCGCCGACCTGGGCGCCGCCGCCCGCGTTCTGGCCGCCGCGCTGACGGCTGAGCACCCGACCGGCACCACGTGCTCCTGCCCGCTCCCGGCCCCGGCCGCCGTGGACCGGGCGGTGGCGGGATGAGGCCCGGCGACGAGGTGACCGTCCACCAACTGCTCGGACGCATCTCCTACTTCCACGCGCTGTTCATCGAACCCGCCCTCGCCCCGGCCCCGGCCGCCGCCGGCGGTGAGCCGTGCTGCAACCACCGCACCCCGTCCGGACCTGCGCGGCCGGACGCGGGCGGGCTGCTGGCCCACAGCGCGTGGGCGGTCCTCGACGAGGCCGCCGCTACCCTCGGCGCGCGGGCCGGACGGTGCCCGTCGCACGGGCCCACCTGCTGTGCGACGTGCAGGGTCGCCGCCTCGGCCACCGCCGTCGTCGAAGCCACCGAGCACCGCGCCTACCAGCGGCCCGAGCCCAACGCTCCGATGCGGCAGGCGTGCCGCGAGGCCGCCGCCGCCCGGCTGACCCGCGTCTTCGTCCACCAGCACCACGCACCCTGCCCCGCGGCCCAGGCCGGCGAGACGGCCCGATCCTGGCTGCTGCCCGGCACCGGCGAGCTGCCGCTGACCGGCGAACTCCTCGCCCTGTGGCGCGACCCCCTGGCCGGAGGCGGCAGCCCGGTCGTGAGCTGGCTCAACCACTGCACCGACCTCGACGACATCCGCCGCGTCCTCGAAACAAGGAGGCCCACCCCGTGATCCACATTGCCGAGACCACCGGCGTCGGCAGCATCGAGAACTTCCTCGACCCGGCCGAGCGGCTCCACCTCGCCACCCTGATGCACGACGTCCTGGCCGCCGACGACGCCACCCGCTTCGGCGACGAGCGCCGCACCTCCATCCACGAGATCCCCGGCCACAGCCACGAGCAGGCGATGGCCGTCTACGAGCCCGCCGGCCGCGTCGAGATCCCCGGCATCCCCGCCGAGGCGGAGAAGATCCTCCAGGACGCCTTCGAGCGCGCCCGCCCGGCCCTGGCCCGGGTCATGCCCTCCATCACCGTGTGCCGCCCGTGGACGTACGTCGAGTACGGCGAAGGCCAGCACATCACCAGCCACCTCGACGGCATCGCCCCCGACCCGCTCGCCTGGCCCCGCCAGATCGCCGGCATCAGCGTCGTCATCACCCAGGCCGACGCCGGAGGCGACTTCTACGTCGAGACCGCCTCCAGCGACCGGCTCTGGTACCGCCAGGCCCCCGACGCCACGGCGAACGGCTACGCGGAGGGCATGTGGCTGGCCCACGACGGCGCGGACAACTCCGCCGCCTGGTTCCAGCAGATGCCCCGCACCCGCTGGTCTGTGGCCCCGGCGCCGGGCACCGCGCTGCTGTATGGCTCCCAGCTCTCCCACGGCACCCTGCCGGTCACCGCCGGGCGGTGCGCGAAGTTCATCAGCTGGCTCGCCGCCGAAGAACCGAGGAGCTGACGCCCGTGCTCGTAGCCCTGGAAGGATTACCCGGCGCCGGAAAGAGCACCCTGCGAGACCGACTCCTCGCCGACGCCCGCACCCGAGGCATACCGCTCGACCACACCGGCCAGTTCTCCTGGCTCTCCCTCGCGGCCACCCGCACACTGGTGCGGCTGCGGGCCGGACACAGCTCCGACGACCCCGAGGAAGCCGTCGAAGCGGCCTGCTGGGACCTCACCCTCCACGCCCGCTTCAACCTCACCCCCGCGCTCGCCCGCGGCCCGGTCCTCGCCGACCGGCTGAGCCTGTCCACGGCCTGCCTGCTCGCCCTGGTCCACCGGCGCTCGGTCGCCGAGTGCGTCGAGCGCCTCGCCGAACAGCACCAGGCCCGCCCGCAGCTGACCGTCCTGCTGACCACCGAGCCCGACCTGTGCCAGGCCCGTCTGGCTGGCCGGGAGACCGCACCGCGCTTCACCGACCGCCCCGAGGCCGCCGAACGGCTCGGCGACCTCTACCCGCAGGCCGCCACCGCCTGGACCCGTTGCACCGGCCTTGAGGTCTGGCAGCGGCCCTGCACCACCAAGGCCGACCTCGACCAGCTGGCCGCCGACTGCCTCGCCCACCTGCATGGCTCCACCCGCCCGTCCGCGACCTGAGGAAGCGAGCTGATGAACCTCCACCCCCTCCACCCCGCCGCCTGGGTCCTCGACCAGCTCCGCGCGGACGGCTGGCACGTGAGCGACCTCCTCGCGTTCACCCGCGCCAGCACCCTGGTCGCCGCCCACCGCACCGGAGGCCAGCCCGTCGTGTTGAAGGCCGGCTTCGGCAGCAACCACGTCCTGGCCGAACTGCCCGCCGACCAGCGGCCCGCCGCCTACGGCTTCTACTGGTACGCGCAGATGAGCGAGGCCGAACGGGCCCTGGCCCGCGAGGACTTCCGCCACGAGAGCGACCTCACCCAGGCCGCCTCCGGCACCGACCACGTCGTCCCCCTGATCGAACACGGCACCGGCGAGCGGTTCGACTGGTACACCATGCCGCTGTGCGACGGAGGGAACTTCCGCACCTTCATGGCCTCCTACAAGGACACCGACGAGGGCCTGAACATCCTCGCCGACGTCGCCGAGGGCCTGGACGCGCTGCACCAGCGCGGCATCGTCCACCGGGACGTCTACCAGGAGAACATCCTCATCCACCAGGGCCGAGGGCTGATCACCGACCTCGGCGCCGCCCGCCGCCTCAGCATCCCGCGCGGCCCCAACCACCGCGCCCCCGAGGTCCACTGGCCGCCCGAGTACATCACCGGCTACCAGCAGGCCACCGCCGCCGCCGACGTGTTCAGCCTCGCCGTCCTCGTCTACCGCTACCTGAGCGCGGACATCCCCCGCCTCGGCGGCCACGCCAACCTCGCCCTCATCCCCGCAGTGCTGCGGACCCTGGTCGTCGCCGCGCTCGCCGACCAGCCCGGCGATCGCCCCGCCATGGCCGACCTGGCCGACGCACTCCGCACCGCCGCTCGCACCGCCTAGCACTGACCGGGGAGGCCCACGTGACCCGGGCGCGATCACCGCCCGCTGCCCGAGCACGCACCACCGCACGGGCACGCAACAGCACCATCCGAATCGCTCAGAAGGAGAAGGACCCCACATGGACAACGACCGCATCTCCGAGTTCCTCGACGCCGTCGAGGACCTGCGCGGCGAGGACGAGACCGTCCGCACCACCGCCCACACCTCCAGCGTCTCCGCCGAGGGCTGGCCGACCGACGCCTCCTGAACATCCGTAGCCGTCCGGCGCGCTGAACGCCGGCGGTGACCAACCCGGGGCCGGACCCGACCGCGGCGGGCCCGGCCCCGGGCCACCCCCTTCCCAGACAGGAGCCCTCGCGTGGACAACCCCGGCGTCTTCGACTTCCCGCCGATCACCCGCCTCCACCACGACCGCACCCGCAAGATCCACACGGTCCTTCGCCCCGGCACCGAACCGGCGCCCTCGGGCCTCGGGCAGGCCGCCGACTACTGCCTGGCCCACCACGTCCTCGAAGGAGCCGAGAGGGCCGCCCGCTCCGGTGAGCGGGCCACCTTCGACTGGTACACCGCCAACCCGCACGTCGACGCCCCGTTCATCTCCGCCTCGGTCGGCCCGCGCATCGTCATCGCCCCCGACCTCACCGACCTGCCCCGCTCCCCGATCTCGGAGACCCCGTACTACGTGCTCGGCCCCGACACCGAACAGGCGCCGATCCCCCTGCGGACCCTGGCGGTCGGCGCGTTCGCCATGGCGGAGCTGACCGGCTTCGGCACGCTGCTGGCCGCCCACGCCGTGGTGGTGGTCCTGCTGCGGACAAGGCAGCTCGGCCAGACCCTCGACAGCTGGACCATCACCCGCTTGCCTGGCACCGTCTTCACCGACCACGTCGGCGAACCGGTCGTCCTGGCCCGCGACCTCATCCACGAGGCCGGTCACAACTGGCTGAACGACGCCCTCGCCGCCACCGGTACCAAGATTGACGACCAGGCCGAGTTCTACTCCCCGTGGAAGCAGAGCATGAGGCCCGCCTTCGGATTCCTCCACGCCTGCTGGGCCTTTCCCCTCACCATGCTCTACACCGCCAAGGTGCTGGAGCACGCCGAAGGCAATGTGCGGAGCTTCCTGGTCGCCTACCTCGACCAGCAGCGCGGCCACCTCGCCGCCACCGCCGCCGACCACCCGCATGCCCTCGAACTCGTCCGCGATGACGGCCTGCGCGAGCGGCTGGCCGCCGTCCACCGCCAGGCGCTCACCCTGTGACCGCCGACCGCCAAGGTGCCCCCGGCCTCACCCTGCTCGTCCGGCGCCCGGGTCAGGAGCCGGCCTGCTGGCATACCGGGCTGGCCAGCATCGAGCACCAGGTCCCGATCGGGCCCGCCACCGTCGTCAACACCGGCTCCGTCGCCAAGCAGATCACCGCCCACCTGGTCCTGCTGGCGGCCCGCGACAGCCTGATCCACCTCCACCAGCCGGCCGCCGACCTGCTGCCGAAGCTCAAGCTCGCCGACGTGACGATCGCCGACCTGATCACCCACACCTCCGGCCTGCGCGACGCCGAATCCCTGCTCTCCCTCGCCGGGATGCGTGACCTCGACCACTACACCACCGCCGACCTACGGACCCTCGCCTACCGGCAGCGCGAACGCGCCACGGCCGAGGGGCAGTTCCTCTACAGCAACACCAACTACCTCCTGCTCGCCGAACTCCTCGAAACCGTCCACCGCACCGATCTGCCCAACCTCGCCCGCCGCCGGATCTTCGACCCGCTCGGCATGCACGCCACCTGGTTCCAGACTGACCCCCGCCAGGTCATCCCCGGCGCCGCAGCCGCCTACCGGCCCACCCGGGACGGCTGGCAGCACACCCAGACCCCCGTCGCCCTGCCCGGCCCCGGCACCCTGTTCACCACCACCGGCGACCTCGACCGCTGGCTCGGCCACCTCCACCAGCTGTGGCAGCACGACACCAACCCGCTGCCCTGGCAGGAGGCCCTCGGCTACCGGACGGCCGACCACCAGCCCTACCTGTACGGGCCCGGCCTGTACGCCGACCCCCGCCCCGGACACACCGCCGTCTTCCACTATGGCCACGAACACGGCTTCTCCGCCGCCACCCACCTCACCCGCGACGGACTGCGGATCATCTGCCTGGCCAATACCACCGACCTGGCCGCCGGCCACGCCGGAGCCGCCGTGCTCCGCTCGCTGGAACAGCACTCCGGCCAGGATCTGGACCAGTTGCTGCCGCTGGCGGCCGGGCGCGCGCGGCACCCGGTCACGACGGCCGCCGCCGACCACCGCGAGGACGACGGCAACCAGCCCCGCCGCGAACTCGGCCGCTTCGCCTGCGACCAGGTCCCGGGCACCCTCCGGCTCACCCGCACCGGCGACACCCTCCACCTGTGGCGCCGCGGCACCCCCGACCGGCTCATTTCCTCCGGGCCTGCCACCTGGGCAGGAACCGGCTACACCCTCACCCTGCCCAGCGACCAGGACGACATCGAAGGCTTCACCCTCGACCTCGACCGTGCGCCCGGCCTGGCCTACGTCCGACTACGCCCATCCTGAGGGCGAGGCCGCGCAGCCGATCGCGCCGGATGTCGCAGCCGGGGGAGTCAGGGTCACGTTTCTGCCGCGAGCCATCACCGCGGTCCCCGCAGAACCCGGAACAGCAACCCCTGATGTTCGCCGAGTCGGAACCGAAGACTTCTTCCACAGGATCAGGAACGGGAAGTTCCAGCGCGCATAGCTTGATCCTTCTATTTTTCACCGCACAGGAACCCCGTTCCTAGGTAAGCGCCCTCCGCCGGCGCACTAAGGCGGCTACGGTCCAAGAGCAGAAGCAGTGGAGGGGAAACCAGTGAGTCAGTGGCAGGACTTCACCACGGGCGAGCGGATCAAGATGCTCCGAGGGAAGGAGACGCAGGCCGAACTGGCGGAACGTAGCGGGCTGTCGAAGCACACGATCCAGAAAGCCGAGCAGGACAAGACGGTGTCATTGCCGACGCTGCTGCTACTGGCGGAGGCGTTGCACTCCGACGTCTCGGTGATTCTCGGCCAGCAGGCCCCGCGGCGCGGGATGGGACGGGACGAGCGCTCGATGCTGCGCGAGCTGTCCCGGACGGTTCACGACACCGCTGCTGGTGTCCTCGCCGACCCGGCCGAAAGCGCGGCTCCGGGCCAGGCCGACCTCGCCGAGGCCGCCGAACGGATGTGGCGGGTCTACTGGCGCGGGGCGTACGCCGAGGCCGGTTCGTTGGTAGCGCCCTTCCTGCGGTCGGTGGCGCTGTTCGCCCAAGCGGCGTCGGTCGACCAGGAAGCAGCTGCGGCCGGCCTGATGTCAGATGCCTATCGTGCAGCCGGGTTGATCGCCAACTTCCTTGGTGCGAGGGATTTGGCTTACTCGTCGGTCGGCCACGCCCTCCAGCACGCGAAGCTGGCAGCCGATCCGGTGCGAGTGTCGATGCTGGGCTCCGCGCGGGCGCGGGTGCTGCTGCGGGACGCTCGGGTGGAACAGGCGCTGCGGGAGGCCGAAGCCGCCGCGACCCGTGCCGAGCCGAGGTTCTCCGAGGCCGGAACAGGGTTGCTGGCCGCGTACGGAAAGAACATCACCTTCGCCGCCGTCGCGGCGAGCCGGCTCGGGGACTCCGACCGGGCTGCTGATCTGCTCTCCCAGGCGCATGCGGTGGCGGCGCGGTTGGGGCGCGACGTCTTCGGAAACGGTATGCAGTACGGTCCGAGCTATGCGGGTGCGCAGGCCGTGGGGATCAATGTGACCCTCGGGAACGCGGCCAAGGCACTGGACCTCTCCCGGCGGTTCGATCCGTCCGGCCTTACGCAGGCGGCGCACAACCGGATGCAGCTGGACATCGCGCTCGCCCAGTGCGACTCGCGACAGTGGGAATCCTCCCTCGACACCCTGCTTGAGGTCTGCTCGGCGCATCCGGAGTGGGCCAAGCACCAGGCCATCCCCGGGGTGATCATCCAACGGGCAGGTCGCGCTGGGAACAGCCGAATCCGCAAATTGTCTGAGATCCTGGGGACCTCGCCGGTCGTCCGGTGAGCACTGCTCCGACCCCTCAGCCTGGGAGTGCCCGTTGTCGTCCTACCGCGGCCTGATACTCGACTTCGCGGGAGTGATGACCACTCCGATCGGCCAGTCCTCGCGGGTGTGGTGCACCAGCGAGGGGCTGCCGGCCGATGCCTGGCGGCGGACGCTGGAAGACGATCCCGCAGGGCGGGCACTGTACGTGGAGCTGGAGCTCGGCCGGATGCCGCAGGTCGAATGGAACCGGCAGACAGCGGCGCTCATGGGCGTCTCCGGGGAGAACCTGATGGGGCGCGCCCACGGCAGGGTGAGGGCAGTGCCGGAGATGGTGGAGCTGGCGGAGCGCGCCCGATCCGCCGGCATCGTCGTGGCCCTGCTGTCGAACAGCTACGGCTTCGACCCTTACAACCCGTATTTGGAGACGGGGATTTGGGACCTTTTCGATGTGCGAGTCATCAGCGGACTTGAGGGAGTCGCGAAGCCGGACCCAGTGATCTACCAGCGCACGCTGGAGCGCATGGGATTGGTCGGCCCCGAGTGCGTCTTTGTGGACGACCACCGACCGAACCTGGTGCCCGCCGAAGCCCTGGGGATCACGACCGTTCTCGCGGACGGCCCCGGCACCGCCACCAAGGTGGCCCAGCTGCTGGACGTGGACCCGGTCGAACCGAGCCCAGCGGCCTGCATCTGACGCTGCGTCATGGTGCTGCAGCGGAAGTCGTATGCCCCGTACGACTTCACCCTTCCGCGATCTTCGGAAGTCGTACGGCTCGCGGGTTCGCTTAGAGCGACGTAGCCGTGACAGTAGTGGCATGCCTTCGGACGTGCCGCGATCGCCGGGCCGGGTGCCCGTAGCGATCTACATCGCCTCGCCGGGTGGAGACCCGGGCGGCGTGTTGGAGACCCACTGCCGCCAGTACGCGGAGACCCGCGAGTGGGTGGTTGCTGCCGTGTTCATCGACGCGGGGCTACTGCCCCCGGTGGAGGAACGAGTGGGCTGGCGTGGCGTGCAGGACACGCTGGAGGCCGGCACCGCGCAGGGCGTGGTGACGTGGACCCGTTCGATGCTGGTTGATACCGCCGAGGCTTGGGAGTGCTTGGCGGTGGTCGTCGGTGAGCTGGGCTCGTTTCTGGCGGCCGGAGCGCTCGACACCCCTGGCCAGGCCCTGTACGGCCGCCGCTCGGAGCAGGTACCCGTCAGCCGTCGCCCGGATGCGCATCGCGCCACACGCGCCGGCACCCCACGGTCGGCGCCCGCACGCGAACCGGGCAGCCCGTGACGGGTGGCCCTCTACGTTCAGCCGTTCCTTCCACCACCCCCGCACACCGTCTGTCCAAGGAGCAATCGTGCAGCCATCACACCCGCAGCCGCCCTTCCTGGGCGACTTGGTAGCTGGCACCGCTGGCGCCGTGGCCGCCGTCCACGTGAGCCCCGAGGGGCTCGTTGCGGGCACCTCGCCCGGAGTCGACCGCGACGAGGCGGACAAGTGGGCTGCCGCGATGGCAGCGCTGAGTGCCGTGAGCACCACCGGCGTCGACATCGTGGGGCGCGTCGCCTCCGGTGGCGGCGGCGGGTGGGGGCACAGCATCATCGAGGACCGGTACGGCCAGAACCTCACGCTGGTGGGCGCGCCGGACAAGTCGATGCTCGCCGTGGTCTGCACCAAGGACACGGATCTGGGCGAGCTGCTGGAGCGGATGATCGGCCTTGCGGAGCAGGGCGTCCTCGCGCTGGTGGCGGCGTGAAGGCGGCACCGGTCGGGCGTGCCGGCCGGGGTTGCCCGCGGCCGGCTCCCCTGCCGGATGTTCTGGGCGCCCCTCACTTTGTCGACCCGCAGAGCCCGGGGATGACCGGGCTCGCGTCGTACCTCGTCCGGCGCGGCGCTCGGGTGACGGTCGCGCCGGAGCAGGAGGGCCCTGGGGGCGAACTGCTTCGGCGGCTCGGCCGCACCGGCGTCATGCTGCACCCGGTGGTGCCGGGCACGACGACCTCGCTGATCTGGGGCGGGCACGACGCGGCGGTGCCGGAGATCCTGAACCTGGCGACGGGCCGGGGTCTGCCGTCGCTGGGCTACTCCCGCGCGGTGGAGCTGCTGGCCAAGACGGTGCCCACGACCGTGGCCGTGGTGGGCAGCCACACCGTCGCGACCGCCGCCGCCGCGCTGACCTGTGCCCTCACTGCTCGCGACCCGGGCTGGATTCTCGACGCTGCCCCGATCGGCGACGCGGCCGGCTACGACGGCAGCGGCGACGTCCTGGTGGTGGACCTGGTCCCCGACTCCGCTCTGCACGAGGCACCGCTACCCGGCTGGACTCACCGCGCCCTGGGAGCCGGGCTGCGCCCGGCGGTCACCCTGGTCACCGCAGTGGATGCGGCGCCGCCGGCCTTCAGGACCCACGAGGAGGCGTTGGACGAGATCGAGGCCCTGGCCCGCCGCAGCGAGAGCGTGGTGGTGTGGGCCGGCCAGCCGGGCTGCGACGAGCTGCTGGAGCGCCTGCGCCTGACTCCCGGCCCCAGGGTGGTGACAGTGGGCCGGGGCCAGGGCATGGACGTGCAGGTCCTCCAGCAGCTGTGGAGCGGGGAGGACCACCACCTCACCATCCAGGCCGGAGGCGACCGGGCCACTCTCACCGTGCCCGTCACCGGCAAAACGGCCGCTCTCGGCGTCGCGGCGGCCTGCGCGACCGGCTGGACGCTCGGCCTGCCCCTCGCCGACGTCGCGGACGGACTCGGAGCGTTCCCGGGCGTCCAGGGCTCGCTCACCCGGCTGGGCTCAGCAGGCGGCGTCACCGTCGTCGAGTCCCGTGCCCAGCACCCGGACGAGATCGCGGCCGACCTCCAGGGTGCCCGGATGCTCACCGAGGGCGCGGTGGTCGCGCTCTACGAGCCTGTCGGCCACCTGCGCACCGCTGCGCTCGCCAGGCGGATCGCCGAAGCCCTCACCGCCGCCGACCACACCGTGCTCCTGCCCGTCTGCTCGACCCCTTCCCGATCCCAGCGACACTACGACGACGGCACCGAGGCGCTCCTCCGCACCAGCTCGGAGAGCACGTTCGTGGCGCCCGAGCCCGGACCCGACCAGCCGGCCCCCGAGGCCCTGGCCGCCGCCCTCGTCCACCGCGGCGACCTGATCGTCACCATCGGCCGCGACTGCGCCCGCCGGATCGGCCCCCACCTGCTGGCCGCGCTCGACCGGCCCCAGTCCACCCAGTAGCCGCTCGGCCCCCTGCCCCCGCACCTCATCCCTTTACGAGGAGTGTTGTCATGCCCCCTCTCATGATGGCCAGGCCCGACTTGTCCGAGGCCGATGTCCTGCTGCTCCGTGAGGTGGCTCGCGGATCTCTGAACGCTGCGGTCAGCCGCGCCACCGGTATCGAGAAGTCGGCTGTCGGCGCCGCCATCGCCGCGTTGACGGCCAAACTCGGTACGCCGCACCGCTACCGTGCCGCCGCCCTCGGAGTGGGCTGGGGGTTCGTTCGAGCCGAGGACGTGCCCGCACGCGACCTCACCGACCTCCGGCTCCCTCGCCGTCACCACGAGATCCTCACCGCCCTCGTCGCGGGAGAGGCCATGCCGGCGACCGCCGCGCGGCTGGGCCTGAGCGAGGCGACGGTCAGGACCTACATCCACCAGATCCTCGTCGCACTCCGCGTCCGTTCCCGCGAGGAGGCGGCGGCCGTCGCACTGCTGTCCGGCGTCGTGACGCAACGGGTCCTTGGAGAGGGCTGGCCGGACGTCCCGCTCAGCGGGGGCGGCGAGCAGTCGCCCCCGCCGAGCGAGAGCTGACCCGGCGCTGCCCCGCCTCCCTTCCACCCACCGTCAGGACCACCCACCATGCCCCGCACCCTGTCCGCCCCGCCGATCGAGGACCACGCCCTGATCGGCAACACCCGCTCCGCTGCTCTCGTCACCCGCGACGGGACGATCAACTGGATGTGCTGGCCCCGTTTCGATTCCGACGCCGTGTTCAGCGCGTTGCTCGGCAGCGACCAGCACGGGTTCTGGCGCGTCGCCCCCGCGCGTGACGGCGACGGTGCGCCGACGCCCGGCACTCGGCGCCGCTACGTGGGGGCCTCCTCGGTGCTCGAACAGGAGTGGAGCACCCCCTTGGGCTCGGCCCGCGTCACGGTGTTCATGCCGGCGCCCGATGCGACCGGGTTCGCCCCGGCCCGGCTCGTGTGGATCGTCGAAGGGCTCACCGGCCAGACCGCGTTCGCTTCCGAGTTCCATCCGCGCCCCGGCTACGGGAGCCTCAGCCCGGTCTTCCACCGCGTCGAGTGCACCGGTCAGACCCGGCTCGTGGCCACCAGCGGACACGACGTCTACTGGCTCGACGGCCCGCTGCACTCCGTAGGCCAGCAGGGCCCGGCGCAGGCGGACTTCACGGTGACGGCCGGCCAGAAGGTGGTGCTCTCCCTGTCCTGGCAGCTCGCCGGACTGCCGCTGCCCGCGCCCGACGATGGCCTGACCGAGCTGGCGGACACCCTGCGCTTCTGGGAGTCCTGGGCGTCCGCGTGCACGTACGGCGGCCCGCTGCGGTCGGTGGTCCTGCGGTCCGTCGTGACCCTCAAGACCATGTGCTCGATGTTCGGCGGGATGGTCGCCGCTCCCACGACGTCGCTGCCCGAGGCCCTGGGCGGTGAGCGCAACTGGGACTACCGCTTCGCGTGGCTGCGCGACTGGTCGCTGGCGATCAAGCCCCTGAGCCGGTGCGGATTCCTGGACGAGGCCAGGGTGTTCCGCGGTTGGCTGCTGGCCTTCGTCGACCCCACCGACCCGGGTGTGCTCTACGGCATCGGCGGCGAGATGGGCATGGAGGAGTACGTCCTGGAGCACCTGCCCGGCTACGAGGGCTCCCGTCCGGTCCGGGTGGGCAACGGCGCCGCCGGCCAGCTCCAGCTCGACGTCGCGGGCGAGGTTGTCGACGCCCTGCTGGCTGCCGAGGACGCCGGGCTCGACCCGGACCCGGACGCCGACCGGTGGCTGCTCCTCCAGGCCGACGTACTGGAGCAGCGGTGGCGCGAGCCGGACGAGGGTATCTGGGAGGTGCGCGGGCCGCGCCGGCACTTCACCCACTCCAAGATCCTCGCCTGGGTGTTCTTCGACCGGCTCGTCACGCTGCTGGAGCGCCGGGCCCAGGCCGCCCCGGCGAGGCTGGAGCACCTGCGCGCGGTGCGCGACGAGATCCACGCCGACGTGTGCGCGCGGGGTCTGGACCAGCGTGGGGTGTTCACGCAGTACTACGGCGGCGAGGACCTGGACGCCGCTCTCCTGCTGATCCCCGCGCTCGGGTTCCTGCCCGGCGACGACAAGCGGGTGATCGCCACTGTGGAGGCGGTGCAGCGCGAACTCGCCAACGCAGACGGTCTGGTCCACCGCTACCCGACTCAGGATTCGGGCGCGAACGTCGACGGCCTGGCCGGTCGCGAGGGCGCCTTCCTGCCCTGCGCGTTCTGGCTCGCCGACGCCCTCCACGCCATCGGCGACGAGGAGGCGGCGTTTGAGCTGCTCGGCCGTCTGCTGGTGCTGCGCAACGACCTCGGGTTGCTCGCAGAGGAGTACGACCCGGTGGCCGGGCGCCAGTTGGGGAACTTCCCGCAGGCGTTCTCCATGCTCGCCTTGGTCGACTCCTGCCTCGCCCAGCAGCACCAGGCTGTCGCACTGCCCGCCCAGCGCAGGTCCGCGCAGGCCGGAACCGGTGCCGGCCCGGCGCTGCCCATCCTCACGGGGGTGGAGGCGTAGTGACCCACAGCTCGGTGAGCAACCGCATCGACGGCTCCTCCCAGGTCCGTAACGCCGTCCAGGCGCGCGACGTCCACACCATCCATTTCCACCCCGAGCGGCGGGCCTGGCCGACCCCGCGGCAACTCCCCGCCGTGCCTGCGGTGTTCACCGACCGCACGGAGGGGCTCGCCTTCCTCGACTCTGCACTGGCCGACCCGCCCCCGACCACCGCACCGGTCGCGGTGATCAGCGGCCCGGACGGCGTCGGCAAGCGCACCCTCGCCGCCCGCTGGGGCCACCGGGCCGCCGCCCGTTTCCCGGACGGCCAGCTGGTCGCCCGGCTGCGCGCCGCCGGCCGCCCGGCTCCGGTCGCCGAGGTGACCCGGGCCCTGCTGCGGGCACTCGGCCTCGGCGACGGCGAGGCACTGCCGTGGCATACCGATGAGCTTCTGGCGCTGTGGCGGTCGGTGAGCGCCACCCGGCGGCTGCTGGTGGTGCTGGAGGACACCGACGCGGCCGAACAGGTGCTGCCGCTGGTGCCCGCCAGTTCGCAGTGCGCGGTCGTCGTGACCAGCACGATGCCGCTGCCCGCCCTCGCCGCCCACGGCGCACACCACCACCGGCTGGAGGCGCTCTCACCCGAGCACACCCTGCTGCTGCTCGGTCGGATCGTCGGCCAACAGCGGGTGCACGCCGAGCCGCAGGCCGCTGCCGCGCTGGCGCGGGCGTGCGGCGGCATCCCGCTCGCGGTCGGCTTGGCCGCAGGGGAGGCCGTCCTCGACCCGGCCCGGCCCCTCAGTGAGCACCCGGCGCTTGCCGCACCCACGACTTCGGAGGCTGTCACGATGACGACCGCGCTCGTTTACGAGTCGCTGCCCGAGCCGGAGGCCCGGCTGCTGCGGCTCCTGGCGCTGCTGCCCGCACCCGACTTCGACGTGCTCACGGCCGCTGCGGCGACCGCGACCCCGGTCGTCCAAACCGTGCAACTGCTCCAGGACCTCACCGCCCGGCACCTGTTGGAGCACGCCGGCCGGTTCGCCGGCCGCGGCGAGGTGTTCCGGTTCCGGCCTGCCCTGCGCGATCAGTTCTGCGCCGCCGCTCTCGGCACGGACCCGAACGAGATCCGGACCATGGTCGTCCAGCGCTACCTGGACGTCCTGATCGCAACGGCGCACGCCACCGTCCAGCAGCTCACCCCGCACCACCGCGTGCTGCCCCGCGAGTACCGCCACCTGCCCAGCGAGCCAGTCCATTTCGACTCGGATCACACCGCCCTGGCGTGGCTGGAGAGCATCACGCCCGCCGTCCAGCCCGCCCTCGACGCCGCGCGGGCCCTCGGCGAGCACCAGGCGCTGGTCACCTTGATCTACGACCTCTGGCCGCTCTTCCACCGCCTGCGGCGGCTCGACCTGAGCGCTGCCGTCCACGAGCAGGGCCTGCGATCCGCCCTGATCTGGGGCGACCGCCTGGCGATCCGCGAGATGACCACCACCCTGGCCCTGGCGCTGAAAGGCACCGGTCGGCTCGCCGAGGCCGGCCAGCGCTACCAGGAAGCCCTCGACCTGGCGAGTGCCGACGAGGACCTCGGTGGGATCGCCCAGTGCACGATGGGCATCGGCGCGTGCCTGTGGACCGGCGGGCAGTACGCCGACGCGGTGACCCACCTCAGTGAGGCTGCCCGCATCTACGAGGACCTCGAAGACCTCCGCGGCGCCGCGCTGGCGGACATCCTGCTCGGCTCGGCCGCCGCCCGCCAAGGATTCCCCGATGACGGAGTGGCGCCGCTCTCGGAGGCCCACGCGAGTCTGGCCCTGCTCAAGCCGCCGGACCCGCTGAACGCCAGCCGGGCCCTGGCCTTCCTGGGTGAGGCTCACTCCCTGGCCGGACGACACGACCTCGCCGTCACCGCCCTCACCCAGGCTCTGGAGGGCTTCGAGGCGATCGGCCACGCCCACTGGGCCGCCCACGCCACGGAGTTCCTCGGCCAGGACGCCGAGCGTTCCGGGTCGAAGGAGGCGGCGCTCGCCTGGTACAGCGCCAGTCTCGACCGGTATGCCGCGCTGGCCTCCGTCCGGGACATGGAGCGCCTGGACGCCCGGATCACCCGGGCAAACAGCCCGTGACCGCAACCCCGATGACCCCGACTGCCCTGGCTAACCACTGAGGGTGTGATACCCCGGGCAGCCGGCCCCCGGACTCCCCGGCCCATCCCGCTTCACCTGGCCGAATGTCCACCGGTGACCCGGTGGGCGGCGCCAACGACGCCGCCGCCCACCGGCCACCACCGACAGTGGCGAACCGTACGCTGTCAGCTTCGAACTGCGATCTCGATATGCGCAGTTGACTGATCATCACACGAGAGAGAGTCCCCATGCCCGACACGGTGGAGACCGACGTCACCAGCACCGACACTCCCGAGCAGCTGCGCTCGGCGATGACGGACAAGCTGCTCGCGGAAGGCAAGATCACCAGCGAAGGCGTCGAGCGCGCGTTCCGCACGGTGCCCCGCGAACTCTTCGTCCCCGAGGCACCCGCGAAGCAGGCGTACGACGTGGACGACGTCGTGATCACCAAGCGGAACGAGCACGGCGTCGCGATCAGCTCGGTCTCCGCTCCCCGCATCCAAGCGTTCATGCTGGAGCAGGCCGACCTCCAGCCCGGCCACCACGTCCTGGAGATCGGCTCCAGCGGCACCAACGCCGCGATGATCGCCGAAATCGTCGGGCCGGACGGCGAGGTCACCACCCTGGACATCGACCAGGACGTTACCGACCGCGCCACGAGGGGCCTGACCGCCACCGGCTACGACCGGGTGCACGTCGTCCTCGGCGACGGCGAGCACGGCTGTGCCGCCCGCGCGCCCTTCGACCGCATCCTCGTCACGGTCGGGGCCTGGGACATCCCGCCGGCCTGGGTGGACCAGCTCACCGAGCACGGCACCATCACGGTCCCGCTGCGGATGCGCGGTGTCTCGCGCTCGATCACCCTGCGCCGCGAGGGCGACCGCCTGGTGAGCGTGTCCGCCGAGATGGCCGGCTTCGTGCGGATGCAGGGCGAGGGCGCGCACGAGGAACAGTTGCTGCTCCTGGACGGCGAGGAGGTCGGGCTGCGGTTCGACGAGGAGCCGCCGACCGGCGCGGAGCTGCTCACCGGTGCGCTGGACACCGAGCGCGCCGAGGAGTGGAGCGCGGTGACGGTTGGGCAGACGGAGCCGTTCGACTCCCTGCACCTGTGGCTGGCCAGCGCGCTGAGCGGCTTCTGCATGCTGTCCGCCACTGCGGAGACCACGCTCGTCGCGCCTCAGAACCGCATGGCCTGCCCGGCGTTCACGGACGGGTCGAGCCTGGCCTACCTGGCGCTGCGCAAGGTCAGCGACGAGCCGAAGACGTTCGAGTTCGGCGCGCGCGGGCACGGGCCCGAGGGGGCGAAGCTCGCCGCCGAGCTGGCCGAGCAGGTCCGGGTCTGGGACCGCAGCCACCGCTCCGGACCGGCGCCGAAGTTCACGGTCTACCCGGCCGGGACGCCGGACGACCTGCTGGGTGAAGGCCGCGTCATCGACAAGCGGCACACCCGCATCACGATCTCCTGGCCCTGATCAACGGGCCAGGCAGGAGAAGGAATCCAACTACCCAAGGAGGGGATCAGCATGGCGCCTCAGACGCTCATCGCGCCGCAGACCGAGAACGCCTCGGTCGTTAGCCTCGACGGCTCGGACTTCGACCTCGACCCGGCCATCGTGGAGAGCGGCGACGTGTTCGCGAACCTGCTTCGCGACACGAACGACAACTGCGGCAGCACCTGCTCGGGCTCCGCGTGCGCGAGCGGGGGCGGCAACGTCGCCTGATCTGAGTACCCGCTGAACGTTCGGCGGACGGGCCGGGACAGATTGCGTCCCGGCCCGCCCGCCGGGCCCTTTCTCCGTCTCTTGTGGGGGTGATGAGCGTTGTACCGCGCCGTGGATGCCGTCCTGCTCAGGGCGGCGGCCGTGCCGGTCAAGCAGGAATGGCCGGACCTGGCCGGTGGGGACGCCGGGCAGTGGCGGACCTGGCTACAACGGGTCTGGTCGAACGAGGAGTTCGCCGAGGCGGTGACGATGGCGAGCCCGGTCGTGGCCGACCGGGTCCGGACGGTGGCAGCCGGACAGGCCCTGCCGGACCGGCAGCTGCGCCGCCTGACGGTGTCGGTCCTGCGCTACCTGCTGCGGGCCGGCGGGAGGGCGACGCCGTTCGGACTGTTCGCCGGCATCGCCCCGGCCCGGATCGGGGACCGGCTCGCCCTGTCCCTCGGCGGCGGGCACCGGGCGGTGGCCAGGCCGGACGCGGCGTGGCTATCGGACGCCATCGCCGCTCTGGAGTCCGACGCGCAGCTTCTCGACCGCCTGACCGTCGTGGCGAACCCGCTCTGCTTCGCCCGGGGGGACCGCCTCGTGGTGCCGTGGCAGGCCAGCCCAAGGCCCGGGGGCGATCCGGTGGAGGTGGCCGTGCGGCGCACCAGGCCCGTCGAAGCGGTGCTCGGCACCGCCGCCGTCCCGGTGCGCGTCGCCGTGCTGGCCCGGCAGCTCACCGCGGACTTCCCCGCCGCCGCGCCCGGCTCCGTGCGGGGCCTGCTGTCCTCGCTGGTCGCCCAGCGGGTTCTGCTGACCGCCCTTCGGCCGCCGATGACGGCCACCGACCCGCTCGCCCACGTCCTCGCGGTCCTGGACCAGGCCGAGGCCGACACCGTGCCGGCCGTCGCCCCGCTGCTCGACCTGCTGCGCGAGACCCACCGGGCTCTGCAGCGTCACAACGGCGCCGACAACCCAGGCGAGCGGCGCGAGCTGCGCGCGCGTCTCGCCCCCACCATGACGAAGGCCCTGGCCTGCGAGAAGCCGGTGATGCTGGATCTGCGGCTCGACGCCGCCCTCACGCTGCCCCGCCAGGTCGCGGCCGAGGCCGAGGCCGCGGTGAATGTGCTGACCCGCCTCACCCCGCAGCCGGACGGGAACCCGGTGTGGCGGGACTACCGGGACCGCTACCTGGACCGGTACGGCACCGGCGCGGTCGTGCCCGTCCTGGAGATCACCAACGCGGACGCCGGGATCGGCTTCCCCGCCCGCTACCGCGAGGCCCTGCACGAGATCCCCCGCCCGTCCCTGACCGGCCGCGACGCCCGGCTCCTCGCCCTGGCCCAGGCCGCCGCCGTCGAGGGGCGCACCGAGACCGTCCTGGACGAGCAGGCCGTCACCGACCTCGCCCGCGTGCCCGCCGGCCACCACGCCCAGCCCCACGCCGAGCTGACGTTCACCATCACCGCGCCGACCCGGGCCCGCCTGGACACTGGTGACTTCACCCTCACCGTCACCGGAACGCCCCGCGCGGCCGGGACCACCGCCGGCCGGTTCCTGCCCCTGCTCGACGCCGACGACCGCGACCGCATGATCGCCGCGTACGCCGCCCTGCCGACCCTGGCCGCCGAAGCGATCTCCGTGCAGGTGTCCGCCCCGCCCCTGCACACCCGGGTCCAGAACGTCGGCCGCGCTCCCGCCGTCCTCCCCCTGCTCGTGCCCCTGGCCGAGCATCCGGCCCCCGCCGGGCCCGAGGTGCTGGACCTTCACGACCTGGCGGTGTGCGGCAACGACGAGCGCATGTGGCTGGTCTCCCTGTCCACCGGCCGCCCGGTAGAGGCGCGGGTGATGAGCGCAGTCGAGTTCCGCAACACCACCCAGCCCCTCGCCCGGTTCCTGTGCGAGATCACCACCGCCCACACCCCGACCTACACCGGCTTCGACTGGGGCGCCGCCGCCCAGCTGCCCTTCCTGCCCCGGATTCGCTACGGCCGCACCGTCCTGGCCCCGGCCCGCTGGCGCCTGACCGCCGCCGTGCTTCCGCCGGCCACCGCCCCATGGCCGAAGTGGCGCGAGGCCGCAGAACGGTGGCTGACCCTCTACCGCGTCCCGGACCGGGTGTTCCTCACCCAGCACGACCTGCGCCTTCGCCTGGACCTGAGCGAGAGCGCCCACCTGGTCCTGCTGCGCGATCACCTGGCCAGCCACCCGGCGGCCGAGCTGACCGAGGCGCCCGCCGACGACGCGTTCGGCTGGATCGACGGCTGCCCCCACGAGATCACGATGCCGCTGGCCACCACCCTCCCGCCCGTACCCACCGCCCGCCGCCACCCGGTGCTGCTGCGCGCCCAAGGCCACCTGCCCGGCGCCACCGCCTACCTGTCCGCGAAGATCTACGGCCACCCCCACCGGCACACCGAGATCCTGACCGCCCACCTGCCCGCGCTGCTCGCCGAGTTCGTCACCACACCCGAGTGGTGGTTCCTGCGCTACAAGGACCCCGACCCGCACCTGCGGCTGCGCCTTCCCCTGCCGGACACCTCCGCCTACGGCCCGGCCGCCCTGCTCCTCGGAGCCTGGGCCGCCCAGCTGCGCGACCTCGGCCTCATCACCCACCTCCAGCTGGACACCTACCAACCCGAGGCCGGCCGCTACGGCCGCGGCCCGGCGCTGGCCGCCGCCGAGACGGCTTTCGCCGCCGACTCCCGAGCCGCCATCGCCCAGCTGCACCTGATCGCCACCTCCGGGCTCGACCCGCGAGCGGTCACCGCGGCCGGGATGGCGGCCCTGGCCACCGGCTTCCACGGCGGCGCCGACGCGGGGATGCGCTGGCTGACCTCCACCATCCCGCCCGGCTCACCCGGCCCGGTCCCGCGCGAGGTGCACCGGCAGGCCGTCCGCCTCGCCAACCCCGACCACGACCGGTCGGCCCTTCGCGAGACCCCGGCCGGAGCCGACGTCGCCGACGCCTGGGCACAGCGGGACCTGGTGCTTGCCGACTACCGCGACCACCTCACCGCCGCCGACCCCGACGACGACCAGGTGCTCCTGTCTCTGCTGCACATGCACCACGTGCGGGCCCTCGGGATCGACCGGGACCGGGAACGGCTGTGCCACCGCCTGGCCCGCGCAGCCGCGCTCTCCTACACCGCGAAGGCCACGCGGTGACCCGGGCCACCCAGTCCCTGGCCAAGGGAGCGGCGGGCCAGGCCCTGCTGAGCATCGAGCAGGCCGCCGCCGGGCGGGGGAGCTGGAAGAGCGTCCATGCCCTCCTCGCCGAGGCGATGACCGGCGGCGTCAGCGCGGGCCCCGGCATGGGGCTGTTCTACGGGGCGCCCGCCGCCGCCTACGCCGTCCACACCGCGACCATCGGCCCCGGCCGCTACCAACGGGCGATCCAGGCCCTGGACGCAGCCGTGGAGTCGACGACCCGCGCCCGGCTTGCCGCCGCGCATGACCGCATCGACCGCGGCCTCACCCCGGAGTTCTCGGAGTTCGACCTGCTGTACGGGCTGACCGGCATCGGCGCTCACCTGCTGCGCCATCACCGAGGCGGCGAGCTGCTGGAGGAAGTCCTCGCCTACCTGGTGCGCCTGACCGACCCACTGCCCAACGGCCTGCCCGGCTGGTGGACCCACCTCGCCCCCTCCGGCGAGCGCTCACCCGAGTACCTGGGCGGGCACGGCAACCTCGGCCTGGCCCACGGCATCGCAGGCCCCCTGGCCCTGCTGTCGCTGGCCACCCGCCACGGCGTCACCGTGCTCGGCCAACCGGTGGCCATCCGCCGCATCCTGGCGTGGCTCGACGCCTGGCGTCAGGACGGACCCACCGGACCGTGGTGGCCCGAAGCCGTCACCCGCCCCGAGGAAGCAGCCCGCCAAACCCGCCAGCCCGGACCGCTGCGCCCGTCGTGGTGCTACGGCACCCCCGGGCTCGCCCGCGCACAGCAGCTCGCGGGCCTCGCGCTCGCCGACACCGCCCGCCGGCAGCTCGCCGAGGCGGCGGTGCTCGGCTGCCTCACCGACCCGCACCAGCTCGACCGGCTTCCCGACGACGGCGGGCTGTGCCACGGCACCGCCGGGCTCTACCAGAGCGTGTGGCGCATCGCCCAGGACAGCACCGATCCGGCGTTCGACCAGCACCTGGACGTGCTCGCCGGGCTGCTGCCCGAGCCCGGCGAGGTACTGGCGGGCCTGCTCGACGGGACCACCGGCACCGCCTTGGCCCTCGCCACCGCCGCCGCCGGCGCCGCGCTGTCCGGCTGGGACTCCTGCCTGCTCCTCAACTGACCGATCCGGAAGGTGCCGTGACCGCGACCAGCATGCTCCAGCTGTACGTCCGCTTCACCGACCAGGCCGCCGCCGAACCGGCGGCCCTCGCCCGGCTGCGCCCGGCGCTCCGCGGTGCCGAGGCCGCCGGATACCTGGAGAGCTGGCACTTCGTCCGCAAGGGCGACGTATGGCGCCTGCGCTACCAGGTCCCGGACGGCGCCGACCCGAGCCCGGTCACCGGCATGCTCACCGCCGCGCTCGCCGACGCCAGGGTGCGCGGCTGGACCCAGGTCGTCTACGAGCCCGAGGTCCACGCGTTCGGCGGCGCGCTGGGGATGGACGCCGCGCACCTGCTCTTCCATCAGGACAGCCGCCGGGTGCTCGACCACCTCGCCGCCCCGGGCGCGCGGGACCGGCGGCGCGAGCTGGCGATCCTCCTGGTGACCGCGCTCCTTCGGGGCGCCGGGCAGGAGTGGTACGAGCAGGGCGACGTCTGGGCCAAGGTCGCGGCCCACCGGCAAGCCGAGGACGACCCGGAGCAGCTGGCCCGCCTCGGCCCGGCCCTGGAGCGGCTGGTCAGCGTGGACACCGGCCCGGGGAGCACCCTGTACAGCGGGCCGCTCGCCTTCGCCGCCCCGTGGCTCGACGTCCACACCCGAGCCGGCCGACAACTGGTGCGCCTGGCCCACGACGGGCAGCTGACCCGGGGGCTTCGCGCGGTCCTCGCGCACCACGTGCTCTTCCACTTCAACCGGATGGGCCTGGGCCCCGCCGTTCAGGGCGCCATCGCGTCCACCGCCAGCAGCCTCGTGTTCGGCAAGGAGTGACATGGACCCGCTCTCGATCGCCGCTCGCTTCCCCCTCGCACCCCGGCACCGGCCCCCCTGCCCGCCGCTGCCGGTCCGGATACGGGGCCTGGACGAGCAGGCCCGCAAGGCGGAGGCGGCGGGCGATGCGACCGGCGCCTCCGCCGTGCACAACCTCGCCGCCCTGATCGCCTGTGACCTCGGCCTGCACGACCTCGCCCGCCGCCTGTGCGCCGACCACGCCCGGCTCTTCTACGACGCCGCGCCGCTGACGGCCAAGGACGCCTGCCACTCCCTTGCGCCCGTCGTCAACGTCGCCAACCTCCTGATCCGCGAAGGCGACGCCAACGAGGCGTTCGACGTCCTCTGGGCACTCCACGACGCCGTCACCACCCGCACCGACACCACCGTGGCGGGCATCGCCGTGCCCGTCACCGCACTGACCGCCAACGACGACGACCACCAGGAGATCATCCAGTGGACGCGCGGCACCTTCCTGGTCGACGGCTCCCGGGCCCTGGCCCGCGCGGGGCGGTGGAAGGAGGCCCACGCCCATCTGGACCGCCCGGGGATGGTCGGCCGGCGCATGTTCGAAGGACGCCAGATCGCCGTGCTCGCCACGGCCATCGACGGCGACACCGCAGGCGCGCTCGCGCTCCTGGCCGCGACCCTGCCGGGCGACCCGTGGGAAGGCACCGTCACCGCCTGCCTGACCGCCGCGTGCCAGCCCGTCACCAACCCGACCGAGATGCTGGACTCCTACGAGCAGCACGCCGTTGACCCGCAGAACGCGGTCTTCAACACCCGGCTCGGCCTCGCCCTCCTCGACACCGCAGCCGGCGTCCACCCCCGCGCCCGGGATACCGCTCGGTTCCTGATCGCCCGGACGCTGGAGCACGGCGACGGGTACGCGGCACGCGACATCCTCGCCCACCCGGCCGTCGCCGCCGCCCTCACCGGCGTCGAACGCCAGCAGCTCACCGAGACGGTGGCCGCCTGCGGCCTGGACCGGGGCGAGCTGCCCGCCGACCTCCACGACACCTTCATCGCCGCCCTCGACCGCGCCGCCACGGCGCTCACCCGCAGCCTGGCCGCCAGCCGATAGGGAACCCATGGACTACAGCACCTGGCCCCTGATCCTGGTCGTGGACGTGGAGGGCAACGGCCAGCAGCCGCCGGACTTGGTGGAGCTCGCCGCCGTCCCCGTGCTCAACGGCCGGCCGGTACCCGCCTCGACGCGCTCCACTCTGGTCCGCCCGCCCCGCCCGATCAGCCCGATGGCTGTGCGGGTGCACGGCATCACCAACCAGGCCGTAGCCGACGCGCCCACCTGGCCGCAGATCGGCGAGCGGGTGCGCGCCGACCTGGAGGGCGCGTGGATCTGCGCTCAAAACGCCCACGTGGACTACGGCGTGTTGTCCCGGCACCTGCCGGGGTGGCAGCCGGCCGGGGTGCTGGACACCCTGCGCCTGGCCCGCGCGACCTACCCGAAGGCACCCGGGTACGGCCTCGACGCGCTGATCGAGCTGTGCGGCATCAACCTGTCCGCCGTCCCGGGGAAGCGCCACCGGGCCGCGTACGACGCCCACGCCGCCGCGCTGCTGCTGCTCCACCTCGCGGGTCAGTACGCCTCCTGGAGCGCCCTGGTGGCCGCCGCGGTGCCCCCCTTGCTGCCCGGGCACCCCGTCCCGGAGGAGGACCCGACCTTGTGGTGAGCAGCCCGGCCTGAATCGAAAACGTGCCCTTCGACCCGGGCTCGCCGAGAACCGCCGGGAACCTCCCGGCACTTGGATACGAAATCGAACAGGGAGCAGGATCAACCCCCATGGAAGAGCTGCTGCAAGTCGCCAACTTGGTTGCTAATAAGCTGAATTCGCGTTTCGACGGCACGCCCGAACAGCGCTGGTCCCTGCAAGCCCTCAAGCTCCAGGAAGAGGCCGGCGAAGTCGCGCAGGCCGTCATCGGAGCCCTGGGAGTCAACCCGAACAAGGGCCACTCCCACACCTGGGACCACGTCCGCGCCGAGGCGTGCGACACCGCCCTCACCGCACTCGTGCTGCTCCACATGATGGGCGGCGACCCGGAATGGTTCCTCGCCGAGCACCTGCGCGGCATCAAGGCCAAGGCCGAGGGCTGGGAGGCCACCGCTTGACCACAACCGCCACACCCGAGACGGCTCCGACCGAGGAGCTGGAGTTCAACGCCGACAAGCGCCGTGTCGAGGCGACCCGAGCCATCACCGTCACCGCGATGGCCCGCCGCCTGCCCCAGATCGTCGCCCGCGCCTACGCCCTCACTTGGCGCATCGAACCTCGCTCCGCCGCCCTCCTGCTCACCTGCCAGATCCTGTCCGCCGCCCTCGGCGCGGGCGGCCTGTTCGCCACCGCCAACGGCATCAGCGCGGTCTTCGCGGGCGGGGCGACGACCGCCCGCCTGACGGCCGCCCTGCCCTCCATCCTGGTCATCGCCGCCACCACTGGGCTGCGCCGTCTCCTCGGCATCGTCAACCAGGCCATCACAGTGCGCCTGTCCCCCCGCATCGCCCTCGAAGCCGAAGCCACCGTGCTGCGCGCCACCCTCGGCACCGAGCTGACGGCCTACGACCACTCCGGCTACTCCGACGACCTGGAGGCGGCCGACCGGGGCGCGGAGCAGTGCGCCGAGATCCTGGGCGAGGCCCAGAACCTGCTGGCCTCGATCGGCTCGCTGATTGGCGCGGCCTCCGTCATCGCCTACCTGCACCCGCTGCTGCTGCCCCTGCTGGTCCTGGCCGCCCTCCCCCAGGGTTTGGCCTCGGTGCGCGCCGCCCGGGTGCAGTACCTCGCCAGCCGCGACACCATGGCCGACCGGCGGGTCATGGCGAACTTGCGCTGGTACATCCACGTGAAGGCGCAGGCCGACCAGATCCGCTCCGACACCATGAGCAGCTTCCTGCTGGCCAAGTACAACCAGGTCGGGCAGCGGTTGGACCGCACGGCGAGGGAGGCGGCGACGGCCACGGCGAAGGTGTCGATCGTCGGGGCGCTTGCCTCTGGCCTCGGCGCGGCGATCGTGTGGGCCACGATGGCGTGGCTGGTCATCAGCGGCCGGATGAGCCTGCCGCACGGCGGCGCCGCGGTCGTCGTCCTCACCGCGGTCTCCAACAGCCTTGCCGGGATCGTCGGTTACGGGGCCTACCTGTTCCGCATCGGCATGTACCTGGACGACTTCTTCCACTTCCTGGACAGTGCTGGGGGCTTCGCACTGCGCACCGGCACCCACCGGCCCGAGCCGCCCCGTCAGGTGAGCGTGAAGGGGCTGACGTACAGGTACCCGGCGAGCGAGCGCACCGCCCTCGACGGCGTGACCCTGCACGTCGACAGGGGCGAGATCGTCGCGCTCGTCGGGGAGAACGGCTCCGGCAAGACCACCCTCGCCAAGTGCCTCGCCGGCCTCTACACCCCCGAACCCGGTGACGGCGCGGTGGAGTGGGACGGCACCGACACCCGCACCATGGACCCGCAGGCGATGTGGCAGCAGGTCGCCGTCGTCCCGCAGAACTACGCCCGCTGGCCCCTGACCGCCCGGGAGAACATCACCCTCGGCCAGCCCCACGACGAAGGCGACGACGAGGCACTGTGGGCCGCCGCCCGCGCCTCCGGGGCGGACGAGGTGCTGGCCGAGCTGCGCTCCGGCCTGGGCACGCTCCTCGCGGTGGAGTGGCTGGGCGGAGAGGAACTGTCCGGCGGCCAGTGGCAGCGCATCGCCCTCGCCCGCGCCTTCTACCGCAAGGCGGGGCTGCTGGTGATGGACGAGCCGACCGCGGCGCTCGACGCCCGCGCGGAGCACCGGATCTTCGCCAACTTGCGCGAAGTCGCGGCCGACCGGGCGGTGGTGCTGGTGACGCACCGGCTCACGAACGTGGCCATCGCCGACCGGATCGTGGTCCTGGACCACGGCCGGATCATCCAGTCGGGGACGTTCGAGGAGCTGGTGGCCGACGAGGCCGGCCGGTTCAGGGAGTTGTGGAACCTTCAGAACGACCGTACGGGCATCCCGGTGCAGCGGGACGGCGAGGAAGCCGACCCCGCAACCAAGCGGTAACGCTCGGCGTCTAGTTGGATACCCCCAGCTATCAGAAGGGAGGGGCGATGTCCGACCCGCGCCGGACGATCGCCGTCCTCGGCGAGATGGCCGAACTCGGCCCCGACAGCCTCCAGGCCCACCGCGACATCGGCCGCGAGGCCGCCGAACGCGGTGTCGAAGTGGTCATCGCGGTCGGCCAGGACATGGCCAAGCAGCTCGCCCTGCACGCCGCCCACCACGGCGTACCCACCACCGCGATCGTCGCCGACAACCCGACCGCCATCGAGCTGCTGGCCCGCATCGTGCAGCCCGGAGACGTCGTCCTCGTCAAGGGCTCCCGCTCGGGGATGCACTGGCAGATCGCCGAAGCCCTGGCAGGCCAGCAGGTCACCCCCTGGGGTGGCTGGAACGACAGCAAGGAGAACCCCCCAACGTGATCTCGTACAAGCTGCTCGCCGAACAGGCACTGGCCGAAGGCGTCCAGAAGCTTGCCGCCGGAACCGTCGTCCGCGACCAGCAGGGCCGCCTCCTCATGCTTCGCCGCAAGCAGGACGACGTCCTGCCCGGCCTGTGGGACTACCCGGCCGGCGGACTGAACGACGGCGAGGACCCCAGGGACGGGGCGATCCGGGAGCTGGCCGAGGAGACCGGCATCCGCTGCGCCGCAATGGAGTACGTCCGGGCCCTGGAGTTCACCAACACGCGGGGCCGCCTGACCCGTCAGTTCGTCTTCACCTGCACCGTCCCAGACGACACCGCCGTGACGCTCTCCGAGCACGACGACTTCGGCTGGTTCCACCCGGACGAGCTGCCGCCGACCAGCGACGGCTACCGCGAGATGATCGGCTGGCTCACCCACCGCCTCGCCGCCGGCTGGAAGCCCGCCAGCCGCTACCTCGCCACGATCGACCGGCCGATGACGTACGCCTGCGTCCTCGTGCGCGACGAGCAGGGCCGGGTGCTGGGCATGCGCAACGCCGTGGACACCGACCGATGGGACTGGCCCGGCGGGAATTCCGAGCCCGGCGAGTCCCCGTTCAAGACCGCGCTGCGCGAGGCCCACGAAGAGATCGGCCTCGACCTGCTCACCGAGAACCCCGAGGTGGTCGGCCGCCAGCGGCTGATTGCCGTGATCCACCAGCAGGCCAACCACGTCCGCCCGGTGCCCTCGATCGGCTGGGTCTTCGATGGCGGCGTGCTCACCGAGGAGCAGAAGGCCCGCATCGTCCTCGACCCGGCCGAACACAGCGAGTGGCGCTTCGAGACCGAGTACAACTGGCGCCACTACATGACGCCCGAGGAGTACCGGGAAGACCTCCAGGTGCTGCGCGCCGCCCGCTCCGGCCGTGTGCTCTATCTGGAGCGCCCGGTGCCACCGGAGCAGGACTTCGAAGGCGTGATCGTGTTCGTGACGAACCGGCACGGCCACCTGCTGATGCACCACCGGGACCAGAAGGACGGCATTGCGTGGCCGAACCACTGGACCCCGATCGGTGGTTGGCGCGAGGGCGACGAGAACCCCGCCGAGACCGCGGCGCGCGAGGTGTTGGAGGAGGCGGGCATCACCGTCACCGACGTCCGGCCGGTGGAGGGCCCCCGCCACGAACGGGTCGGCGCCCTGTCGCGGGTGTTGTGTGCGGTCTACCACGGCGACCCGGCAGCGATCTGCCTCGGCGATGAAGGCCAGGCCGTCGAATGGGTGCCCTTCGACCAGGCCGTCAGCCGGCTGGTCCCGCCGTACCTGGCCCACTACCTCGACCTGCTCAAGGCGGCCTGACCATGTCCGACTTCTACTGCGAGCAGGCACTGAACGGCCTCGCCCCCGTCGAGGTCGTCCACGAGACCAACCGGGTGCTCGCCTTCAAGCACACCCGCCCGTCGTACCCGGTGCACATCGTCGTCGTGCCCCGCCAGCACATCCCGTCCCTGGTGGACCTCGGCGACGGCGGCGAGGACCTGCTGCTGGAGGTGCTGCGGGTCGTCCGGCTGGTCGCCGCACAGGTCACCGCCGAGCACGGCGCCGCCTCGGTGGTCACCAACGAGGGCAACTACCAGGAGAGCAAGCACATGCACTGGCATGTGATCAACCGTGGCGACCTCCCGGAAGGTCTCGCCTGACGTCCTGAACGCCGCGACGCCCGACAACAATTGTTGACGGGCGTCGCAGTGCTACGGCCAGCACCGCTCCAGCTCGGGAGCCAGCGCCACCAGCTCGACGCCGACCTCCTCAGCCTGCCCGAACCGGTCGGCCTCGGGGAGCAGCAGTAGCCCGATCGTACGGGCCAAGATCATCGAGACCTCGCTACTGCGGTCGCTGTTGCCCTCGATCCACATCGCACGCCGCAGCGCCTCGGCGCTGAACACCAACCGACCCCAGTAGCGCCAGTTCCAGGCGAAGTCGTGATCAGAGCGGGTCGGCCGCCATGTCCCGGCCGCCATCGCCGCCCGCAGGTCCCGCACCGCGCCGGCCAGCTCGGTGATCGGCCGACCGTCATCCGCCAAGGCATCGGCCAGCAGGTCCTGGTTGAACTGCTCGGGGTCGCCATCGAGCCGCCACAGCCCGCCCCAGGTCGGCGCCCAGTCCGATCCGCAGCGCGGGCAGACCAGCAGCAGGGTGCCATCCGGCTGGCCCTGCGCCATGAACCCACTGACCGTGCGACACGGGGGCCGCGGGCACCCGGCCACCTGTGGGGAGATCGTCTTCGGGTAGACGACGGGGGACTTCATCGTCGAGTCCTCGGCGATGGCCCAGCACAGCTGCTCCATCTGCGGGTCGTACCTGGGCACCATCACGCTCTCGCGCGGGATGCCCTGCTGCACCATCCCGTTGGCCGCCCTACCCACTGCTGTGATCACGTTCCTGGTCTACCACGGCGCGAACGCCAGGGGGCGCATTCGCCGGAACCTGTGCGCGCCCCCTGTGCGCCGGATGTGCGCCGGGCGTCAGTCGGTCGGCAGGGCGATCCGCTGGCTCCTCCGTGGGGCGGCGCCAGGGGGTGGCCGGGTCCCGTCCCCCTTCCGCGGCCCAGTATCCGGGGCCGGCCGCCCGCCTCAAGGGCGCTTCGCGTGGCTTCGCCACCGGCCTGCGGCCGGCCCTTGACCCGGACGGCCTCTTTGCCCCGGACCCCAGGCAGCTATCAGGGGGACGGGGGAGGTGTGTATGGGCTTTCAGCTGCATCGCCATGTCTTCCGGGCGCCGCAAAACGATCATGAATCCGCCTCGGCCGAAGCGCCTGGAGCCATCGAGTTCGGTTGACCAAAAACCCTTATTGGGGTATTATTGTTCTTGTTGGGAGGGGATGGCACCCCCGCTCAACAGGCAGAGACCAGGCACCTGTTGGAGGATTTGTGACCACCGTACTTGCCCCCGCTGAGCTGCTGGACGACGAGACCTTCTCGCCGGAGTCGATCGAGACTGAGTCCGTCGAGGAGGGCGCCGACCAGGGGGAGTCCCCGACGAAGATCCTTCTCGAAGGCGTCGACCCGTCCGAACTGATCTTCACGCGCAACGTCCGCAAGGCCGAGCTGACGCCGGACTTCGTCGACTCGATTGCGGAGCACGGCCTGTTCCAGCCGATCATCGGGACACCCTACGAGGCCGGGATCGCGATCATCCTGGGCAACCGGCGCGCCAAGGGCTCGATCGAGGTGGGCCGGACCGTCGACGTCATCGTTCGCAACGACCTGAGCGCCGAAGAGGCGCGGATCGTTGCGCAACTCATTGAGAACATGCACCGCGAGGACATGCGCGAGAGCGAGATCGCGGACGCGTACGCACAGCTCTCCATGGAACTCGGCCTCGACGCCGACCAGATCGCGGCGCGGGTCGCTCAGGACCCGAAGAAGGTCAGGGCCTCTATCGCGCTGTCCGCGATGCCGAAGAGCGCGCGGCAGGCCGTGGACCACGGCGAACTCACGCTGGAGGACGCCGAGAAGCTGGCCGAGTTCGAGAGCGACCCGAAGGCGTACAAGCGGCTGCTCGACACGATCGAGCGGGGCGGAAAGCTGGAATGGGCCCTCGCGAACGAGAGGCGCAAGGCAGTGACGGCCGTGCTGCGGAAGGAGACCACCCAGGCACTCAAGGCGGCCGGTGTCCGGATGGTCGGCGAGCCGTACGGGTTCGGGTGGAACGGGTCGAAGGAGGTCGGCCTTGACCGTCTCGCCGATGCGGACGGGGTGCTCCTGACTCCAGAGAGCCACAAGAACTGCCCCGGCAACGCAGCCTTCTTTCACGAAAACACGCCCGGTGACGTGAAGGCGAGGTTCCTGTGCCGCGACCCTCACCAGTACGGCCACCACGTGTCCGGCTCCTACTCGTTCCTCAGCCCGGAGGAGCAGGCCGCCAGGGCAGCGGCCGAGCAGGCTGATCGCGAGCGTCAGGAAGGGCTGGCGATCGCTCGGGAGATCCGGCACGAGTTCATTCAGGAACTCTGCCGGTCCAAGAAGGTGCCGAAGGGGCTGACCAAGCGGGTGCTCGGGCTCCTGTACAAGCTCGGGTCGGACGAGACGAGCCCTGAGGTTCTGGAGTTCCTCAAGGCGCCGGGCGACGACGACCGCAGCGCGCGGTACGGCCGATTCGTCGGGCGTACGGCTGAGGCCCGGCTGCCGTTGGTGCTGCTCGCCAGTGTGGCGGTCCGGGCCGAGCGCCACGTGAGCGACGCGGTTCGCGGCTGGGGGAAGACGTGGGCAGCTCTCGCCTGGTTCGAGCTCCTGACCGCCTACGGCCACGACCTGAGCGAGCCCGAGATCGAGTTGGTTGACGCACTCCGGGCGAAGATCGCCGAAGCCGAGGCGCGGGCGGCGGCCGAGGCGGAGGCCGACACCGAGGACGACGAGGACGGCGAGGAGTTGACGGGGGAGGACGGGGACCAGGAGGACGAGGACGACGAGGACGGCCAGGAGGTGACGGCGGCGGCCGAGGCGGAGGCCGACACCGAGGACGACGAGGACGGCGAGGAGTTGACGGGGGAGGACGAGGACCAGGAAGACGCATTGGACAGGTATCTCGCGATCGTGGAGGACGGCGAGTCCGACGACCCGGCCAGCGAGGACATGGGGGAGCAGGCTGAGGCAGCCGACGACTGGGAGGCCCGCTACCCGGAGATCAACGAACCGATCGCGGCCTGACCACCGGGAGGGGTGGCTCCCTCCCCACCATGCCGGGGGTGTCCGATGGCACCGGACACCCCCGGCCCCGCAGACCACACCACCCACGCCGGAGGCCCGCATGCACCTGTACCTCGCCACCACCGACGACCCGCCACTCACCGTCCGGACCGATCTCGCCGTTCACCTCGCTGGCCGCCACGAAACGCACGCCGTGCTGCTCGCCCGGACGATCCTGATGACCATGCCGTCCGCCCGCATCCGGCTCGCCCACCCGCAACCCGCCTACGAGGCGTACGCCGCGTGGTCGGGCGCCGCCGACCAGGCCGCCGAACTGTTCGCGCGGGTAGGGTCCGGCGTCGTCCCGGAGGCCGAGGGCCAGATATCCGGATACCTGCGCTTTGACGCCCCGGTCCGCCCGGCGGTCGTGGAGACGCTGCCCGCGAAGATCAGCCCGACGCGCGCGCCACAGCTGCGGGTCAGCATCGGCGGTCTGCTGACCATCGTCACCGACATGGACGCCTTCGCCAGCCAGCTCAACCTGTGGACCACGGCCTACCGGCATGCCGCGCGCCGCTGGTGCAAGGAACTGCCCGACATCGAGGAGCTCTCCGCCGGGAAGGTACCGACTTTCGAGGACGCCGAGGCCCCCGTGCTCGCCGGGGCGGCGGCATGAGCAGCGCCCGGCCGACCGGCCCGCAGTACGTCACCCTGGTCACCGAAGGTGGTTACCGGATGCACGCCACCGTCACCCCGGACTGGGAGCAGGGAGCCGCCCTGTACCGCATCGCGGAGCTGGGCGGCACCATCACCGTAGGGTGGCAGTCGGGCCACTACTACCTGAACTGTTGCGACGGCGACGCGGTCGAGATCACTTACGGCAAGCCCGAGCGGTCCCCGTTCACTCACCATTTCGAGGACGCGCCGACCGTCTACGGTGTCCTGCTCGCCGACCGGGCGGTGTTCCATCCCGAGACGATGAGCCCGACGAATCACCGGTGGCTGGTCGTCCGGCGGGAGATCGGCAGCCACTACACCCCCAGCGCCCCGGAGGGCACCCAGCGTAGGACCGCCGCCATCGTCCACACGATCACTCAGCACATGCTCACCCGCCCGTGGGCGGACGAGCTGCGCCGCGCCCATGACGAGCGGCAAGCCCCCGAGCGGTACCGCCACCACCAGAAGGCAATCCGTGCACTGGAGGAGGAGGCGGCCCAGCTCCAGGCGAAGCTGAACCGGGAGAGAGAGCGGGCAGCAGCGCAAGCCGCCATGATCGAGACCGACACCGGCGGGGTCCGCCTGACAGCTCTGCGCACGCCGGTGGTGGAGCCCCAGCCGCTCGCCGCCTGACCCGGCCGCCCAGAGCGGCGGCCGGCACCGAGGGGGAGGGGGCATCGAGCCCCCTCCCCCTCGCACGCGCCCACCGACCGGGTCCGGCCACCTGCCGCGCCCGCCCCGACCAGCCACCCGGAGCACCAGCGCGCCCGCCAGAGCCGGGCACGTACGCTGATGAGAACCACCCGCGCCCGCCCGGCGCGAAGACGAGGAGCACCACCGATGCACGACCCCGCCACCCCGGAGAGCCGCCGCCGCGCGCTGTCCTCCGCGCTGGGCTCCGTCCAGGCCGAGGGGCTCACCCCCACCACGGACTACGCCGCCGACGCGGAGGAGTACGCCGCCGGACAGATCTCCGCCGACGAACTTGTGGCCCGCGCCGAGGCCCGCCACCGCGCACCGGACGCCGAGCAGCCGGCCCCCTGATGGCCGACCCGTACGCCGACCCGGACAGCGGCGTCCTGCGCAACAAGCTCGGCATCACCGACCCCGAGGCCCTCGCCGCCGCCGAAGCCGACATCACCGCCGCCCGCCTTACCCGCCTCGCCGAGAAACCGATCCCTGGCGCCTACGACCTGGCGCACCTCCAGGCGTTCCACCGGGAGGTCTTCGGCAGCATCTACCCGTGGGCCGGCCAGATCCGCAGCATCGAGATCGCCAAGGACAACACCCGGTTCTGCCTCGTCCGCATGATCCCCGACTTCGCGAACGACACCTTCGGCCGCCTCGCCCGCCGCCAGAACCACCTCCGCGGCCTCGACCGAGACAGCTTCCTCACCGGCCTGGCCGACCTCTACGGCGACGTGAACGCGCTACACCCGTTCCGGGAGGGCAACGGCCGGACACAGAGGGCCTTCCTGGGACAGCTCGCGGCGGAGGCCGGACACCCGATCGACTGGACGCGGCTCGACCCCGACCGCAACACGCTCGCGTCCATCGCCAGCTTCAACGGCAACAACGGCCCGCTGCGCTCGATGCTCTCGGACCTCACCGTCGACCAGCCGGCACCGAGGACCCGGGCGGCTACCGCGACCAGCGTGACCGCCAGGGCAACCCCGACGCCGACACCGGCGCCGGTGATCCAGCCCCCGCCGCCGGTCCAGCCCCCCAACCAGCCGACCATCCGGCGCTGATGCCGGAAAGCATGGCGGCCGGTGGACACCCCCGCGAACGGGTTGGCACGGTCCACCGGCCAGAGACCACAGCACCTCCGCGAACGGAGGAGCATGCGGACCTCCAGGGTAGAGCACTGAGGCCCGCCAGGTGCGGCGCCTCAGTCAGCACCTCCGCCGTCACGCCACGCCGCCCGCAGCTTCCGGAACGCCGCCAGGAGATCAGGCAACTGCTTCACCAGTGAGACGAGTTGCGTGATCGCAAGGCTCAGGATTCCGAAGGCTGCCAGCAGCCACAAGGTGATGCCATCCCAGTCCACGGTTCGATAGCCTCTCTGGCGATCGAACCGGAGGCGGGCAGCCTCAGCCCGACCACCGGTAGAAGTGGTCTAACTGAGAACCGCCAGCGCGAGCAGGTCCGCTAACCGAATTGTTCTGGCTTCCCGGAAGACGAGTGTCCGGCTCTGGCTGGTTCGTCTTCCCCGCCAAGGCTCCCCACGCCGGGTGCCCTAACTCGGAAGAATACACGGCGATTTGCTCGATAGCGGTGGTCGCCGCCGGGGGTGGCGGGATTCGGGCGCGCCTTCGGCGCGGCTGCCTTTTTTGGTCCGGGCGCCCCGCTGCGCGGTTCCCCCGGCCCCCCTTCGCGGCCCAGTATCCGGGGCCGTCCGCCCGCCTTAAGGGCGCTCCCTGCGGTCGCGTGGCTTCGCCACCGGCCTGCGGCCGGCCCTTGACCTGGACGGCCTCTTTGCCCCGGACCCCAGGCAGCTGTCGGGGGGACGGGGGAGGTGCGCCCTTGAATCTGACGGTCTGTCACCCGGCTTTCCCGGGTGGCGGACCCTGCCTTCATGCTTGACCAAAAACCCTCTTTGAGGTATTCTTGTCTTGTTGATCGGGGAGGGCACCCCCGATCGGCAGACCGAGGCCACAGCGCCCGTACCGAACCCCAAGAGGAGCAGCGACATGGCAGGCGAGACCAAGATGACCCTCATCGGCAACCTCGCGGACAACCCGACCCTCCAGTACACGGATGGCGGCGCGGCGGTGGTCAACATGACCGTCATCGCGAACGAGAAGACGTACGACAGCACGGCCCGCGTCTGGCGGGACGGCGACTCCCTCTCCATGCCGTGCGTCGCCTGGCGCCAGTATGCCGAGAACATCGCGGCGAGCCTGACCAAGGGCACCCGCGTGATCGTCACCGGCACGCTCAAGCAGCGCTCGTACCAGCCCGCAGACGGGCCCCGCCGCATCTACACCGAGCTGCTGATCGACGAAGTCGGCCCGGCCCTGCGCTTCGCCACCGCCGAGGTCGTCAAGGCGACCGGAAAGCGCCCCGCCCCTCAGCAGGCGGCGCCCGCCCAAGGGTCGCCCGCCGCGACGTGGCCGCCCCGCCCCACCACCCCGCCCGCCGCCAGCCCTTGGCCGACCCCAGCCATGGCGGGATGATCACCCGGGCCGGGCGGCACCGAGCCGCCCGGCCCGCCGAATCCAGGCGCCGAAAGGCCCCACCCGTGAGCAGCGCCCTGCCCGAGTCCGGGCTGACCAGCACAATCAACACCATCCAGCGCGCCCTGTTCGCCGCCGTCCTCGCCCTCACCGGGCTCGGCGCGGCCTGCGCCATCCAGGACCAACTCCTCATCACCGGCGCTCTGCTGGCCGTCGTCGGCGGCATCCTGTGGCTCCAGACGGTGACCCTGGGCCTTCCGAAGCTCATCAACGCCGCCGCCGAAGCACACGGCATCCCGCCGATCCTCCCCAGCGCCCCAGCCGCCCGGCGCTGACGAACCCGAGCCGGCCGGGACCGCCATGGTCCGGCCGGCCACCCGGAGAACCCTTGATCACCACCTACACCGCAACCCGCCTGCTGCTGCGCTACGACGTCGAATACGCGCAGAACGGCCTCACGTACTACGCCGTCCGCGCCCCGCACGTCTTCGGCACCGTCACCGTGCACCCCGAGCCTGCGCCAGGTGAACGCGACGACCCCGACGCCTACACCAGCCTTCGCCTCATCTCCGGCCGCTACGACCCGACCGAGAACCCGAGCGGGTACACCGACCGACTCGCGGTCTACAACGCGTGGATCTACGACGGCATCACCCTGCCGCCGCCCGGCTCGACCAGCACCCGCGACCCGTGGGAACGGCTCCACCGCAGCCCCTACGAAGTAGCGACCGAGAGCGCCCGCGCCCGCGCCCGGGACATCGGGGAGAAGCTCATCGCCGAGTACCGCGCAGACCCCCATCGCCACGCCCAACACACCAACTACCTGCGAGCCGCAGCCGACGAGCAGCTCACCAGGGTCGCACGGGAGGCAGACGAGCTTCGCCCCGCCGTCCGCCGCCTGGCCCAGCTCGAAACCCTCCTCACCCGCTGGACCCGACTCCGAGCCCCCCAGGCGAGCCCGACCACCGTGGAAGTCGGCGGATTCCTCGCCGACTGGCTCAGCGGCCAACTCGCCGGACACCAGCCCCTCACCCCCGGCACCCAGGAGTTCTACCGGGCTTGGACCGCCGCCCGTCGACTCGGCGACCCGGCAGCGGTCTTCCAGCCCCGCAGGATCATCCTGCACACCCCTGCCGCGCTCGCAGCGTTCACCGTCCACCTCACCGAGGCTGCCCGGCAGGCGCCCAGCCCCGCAGCCCGCGCCGACGCCCGCACTCGTCTGCGCCGCATCGCCGCCACCCATCCGGCGCTCGCCGTGGACATCCCCGCCCCCGAGGAGGAAAGCCCGCTCGCGGCGTGAGCCCGTGATCATCACCACCGGATCGGGCTCGGTGGTGGTGGTCGCCGCCGGGGGTGGCGGGATTCGGGCGCGCCTTCGGCGCGGCTGCCTTTTTTGGTCCGGGCGCCCCGCTGCGCGGTTCCCCCGGCCCCCCTTCGCGGCCCAGTATCCGGGGCCGTCCGCCCGCCTCAAGGGCGCTCCCTGCGGTCGCGTGGCTTCGCCACCGGCCTGCGGCCGGCCCTTGACCCGGACGGCCTCTTTGCCCCGGACCCCAGGCAGCTGTCGGGGGGACGGGGGAGGTGCGCCCTTGAATCTGACGGTCTGTCACCCGGCTTTCCCGGGTGGCGGACCCTGCCTTCATGCTTGACCAAAAACCCTCTTTGAGGTATTCTTGTTTTGTTGGTCGGGGAGGGCAACCCCGGCCAGCGCCCATGAATTGAATCCGTGTGAAGGGACCTCGTACATGACCATCTCCCTGGCCAAGACCTCCACCCGTAACGCCAGTCTGCGCGAGATCGTGGACATCCTGCGGGAGCAGCAGCCCCGCAAGGCCGACATCATCACCCCGGCGCAGAACATCCGTGCCGAGGGCGGTCGACTGATCGTCGGCGGCGCGGACTACGACTACGACATCACCCTGGACGGAGTCACCCGCAAGGCCGCCGAACTCCGCCTCACCGGCGTCGCCGAGTCGGGGCTGGCCGAGAAGCTGGGCATCCCAGTCGGGTACCTGCGGAAGACCCGCGTCGAGGCCCCGGAGCTGTGGGACCAGAACGTCAACGGCTGGCTCACGCACGAGAGCCGCGAGGCCAAGAGCTACATGATCCGTACGCTCCGGCCCGGCCAGGGCGAGGACACCGGTACGGCCCGCGCGTTCCTGAGCGCGAGCTACCGGATCATCGACAACCTGGACATCCTGACCGCCGCACTCCGGGGCGTCTACGACGCGGGCGTTCAGGTCCGCCTGGACAGCTGCGACCTCACCGACCAGAAGATGTACGTCCGGGTTGTCGCCGACGAAGTCCGCGCCTACGCCCCGGAGTTGCTGCGCAACTACCGCTCCCCGTTCACCGAGGCGCGCGGCAGCGACAACCCGACCGTCTTCGCCGGGTTCGAGATCAGCAACAGTGAGACCGGGTGCGGGGCGTTCACGATCGTGCCCCGGCTGGTCGTCCAGGTCTGCGACAACGGCATGACCATCACCAAGGACGCCATGAAGTCCGTGCACATCGGCGGACGCCAGGCGGACGGCGTGATCCAGTGGAGCGGCAACACCCAGGACCGCACCCTCGACCTGGTCACCTCCCAGACCGCCGACGCCGTCCGAACCTTCCTCGACCGTGACTACATCCTCCGGCAGATTCGTGACATCGAGGACAAGGCCGGAGCCCGCATCACGGACCCCGAGAAGGCGATCACCACCGTCAGCCAGCGCCTGCGCTTCTCCGAGGCGGTTCGGGCCGACGTGTTCTCCCACTTCATCCGGGGCGCCGACCTGTCCGCCGGTGGCGTCATGCACGCCGTGACCTCCGTCGCCCAGACCCTGCCCGACGCCGACGAGGCCCACGAACTCGAATCGCTCGGCATCCGCGCCATGGAGCTGGCCGCCTCGCTGTGACCACCCCGCCGCCCGGCCCGAAAGGGCCGGGCGGCCCGTCACAGACCACCAGCCGCAGCCCAGCGCGCCCGAGGGAGACCCCGCCATGAACACCACCGCCGACCGCCTGCACTATCTGGTCGCCGAGGTCACCACCTTCGAAGAGGAGTGGGAGGAGAAGCTGCGCGCAGCCCTCCCGACCTACGACCCGTTTCGCGACGACTTCCCCGTCGAACCGAGCGACGAAGTCCGCTACTTCGAGCTGTGCGGCGACCGCGCCGCCGAGGCCCGTGACCAGCTGTACCGGACGACCATCGGCATCGAGAAGGTCATCAGCGAGATGACGGACACCGAGCCCGAGCCCGAGGCCGACCAGCCCGGTTAACCGGGCCAACCGCCGCCCAGCGTGACGCCGGGCGGCCCTCCGGCCGGGAGCGCCGAGGAGCGGGGATCGACCCCGCACCTCGGCCCAACCCCTCCCGCCGCTTTCCCACCGCAGCACCAAGCGCCGCACCGCCCGCCGGCCTCTGCCGCCCGTGGCCAACCGGCCCCCGGCCCGGGGCGCCGAGCTGCGGGGATCGACCCCGCACCTCGGCCCAACCCCGTGCGGCGCTCCCTGCTGCCCGACTTCCCCCTTCACGCACCACCAGGAGAACCACATGCCGACCCTGCCCCACACCGGGCTCCAGACCCCCGACCAGCCCCGCTACGAGGTCACCGCCTGCCGCGAGTTGGTGCTTCTGCGCGGAACGCCGTTCCTGGCCACCATCAGCCACGGCCACCGCGAGATCGGAACCGCCCAGAACTATGGTGACGGCGACCTCACCGAGTTCGTGCCGCACGGCGACTTCGACGCGGCGGACTTCGCGAGCTTCGCCGACGCCTGCCGCCTCGACGGCAAGCCCGTCAGCCTCTCGCTTCTCCTCGACCTGCTGATCGAGGAGTTCAACGTCGCCCGCTCACTCCGGGCCCAGTTGCGCCACGGCCGCACGATGCTGCGCGAGGTCACCGAGGACGGCACCCGCATCACCGGCACCGTCGAGATGCCCGACTCCGCCGCCGGCCGAAAGCGGCTGCGTGAAGCCCTCGGCCAACCGCTCACCCTCGGCGCCGTGACGGAGTTCTGGAACGGCAGCAGCTGGGAGCCCCTGACGGCCGCCGCCGAGTCCTGACCCCGTCCCGGCGCGGCCCGGACCCTCTCGGCTGCACCGGGCTCAGATCAGATCTCAGGCCCAACCTCCAACCAGCCCAGGAGAGCACCATGACGAAGTACACCGTCCCCGTGGACCACATCACCGTGCACGTGGTGACCACCGACGCCGCCACCCCCGAAGCGGCCCAGGCCGCGGCCGAGCGCCTGGTCGCCGCCGACTGGGAAACCTACTTCCACCACGCTGTTGAACCCGTGGCTGGCGACGCCTTCACAGAGGACGAATGGGTCGTCCAAGAGGCCGAGTGGGCCGCGATGAAGAAGGCCGCCGAGCACAGGGAGCACGGGGTTCACCACACCCCACCCCCGGCCCGCCAGCCGAGGAGAAACGTCCCTGCGGCCAAGTACCGCGCGCCCCGCACCGATCACCACGCAGACGGCACCGAGTGCCCGCCCACCCACAGGCACACCAGCGCGGGCAAACCCCTCACCGAGGGGTGCCCCGGGCGAAAGTACTCCACTGCCACGTGCACGTGCGGCTGGACCACCCGCAGCACGGTCAAGAGCTACACGGACGAGATCCGCAAGCGGCACCTGCGCGAGCACCCCTGACCAGGCACACCAGCCCGATCAACCGTCGCGGCCCGGAGGGCAACCGGGCCGCGACGGCCTCCCACGAACCCGGAAGATCAGCACCACGTGACCACCCCAACCCACCCCGGCGACACCGCGGTCCGCGCCGCCGCACCCGCAGAGTCCCCACCTGCCCGGCTCCAACGCCCGCGCGACGGCGACGCGCTCACCGCGGACATCGTCGTCGGCGTCCTCGGAGTTGCTGCGTTCGCGGTCAGCTTCAAGCACGTCGTCCAGACCGCCAGCAGATCGGGCCAGACCGGATGGGTGGCCTACGCCATCGCCATCTCCGTCGAATTGATGGCCCTGGGCGCCGTCTCCGAACTCCGCCGCCGCAAACGCCACGGACACCCCGCCCGCTGGCCCCGCGCCGTCCTGGTCCTCGGCATCAGCATGAGCCTGGCCGCCAACCTCGCCGTCGCCCAGCCCACCCCGTGGGGGTACGTGATGGCCGCCTGGCCCGCCGTCGCGTTCCTGGCCGCCGCCGGAATCATCGAGTTCCGCTCCTCAGCCCGGCCAGCTACGGCGGTGCCACCCGTCGCAACCTGCGGCCCGCCCGCCGACCCCGCCGAAGAGACCGGCGCCGACCAGAGCCCCGAGGCTGCAGCGCAGCAGCCTGGCCCAGCGCCGGCCGACGAGCCCCAGCAACCGGAGGCGGCCGAGCCGGACGTCGAGGACGAGCCCGCCGACGACGAGCAGACCGACCCGGCACCGCCGATCCAGCAGCGCCCGAGCAGGCTGCACGTCATGACCGAGCTGCTCGCCGCGATGAGGGCCGACCCGAACTGGAAGCCCGACTACGACGAGTTGATCCGTACGACCGGCTGGGGCCGGTCGTGGTGCGAGAAGCGTGTGGGCGAAGCCCGCACGCTCCACCGGGGCCGTACGGAAACTGCCGCCCCCGAGGAGGCCGCCGCCCGCACGGGCGAGCCGCAGCCCCTCCACCCGGTCCGTACGCCCCGCGACGCCGACGACCAGCCCGTACCCCCCACCTCCCAGCCCGCACCGAACCCGTACAAGGAACCCGCACGTGAGCACCACCCTCCACATACCGCCGCAGCTGCGTGACGCCGACGCGTACGTGCTGAACAACAGCGCGGGCAAGGACAGCGCCGCGATGCTCCACCTGTGGGCGACCACCGCCACCGCCGAGATGTTGGAGCGCACCGTCGTGCTCCACCTCGACCTCGGCGGGGCCGAGTGGGACGGAGTGCCCGCCCTCGCCAGCGAGCAGGCCGCCGCGTACGGACTGCCCTTCGAGGTCCGCCGCCGCGAACGCGGTGGCCTGCTCGACCTCGTCCGGGCCCGGGGCCGTTGGCCCGGGCCCGGCACCCCCTTCTGCCGCAGTTACCTCAAACGAGACGTGGCCAGGAAGTTCTACACCGAGCTGACCACCCGACTCGGCATCACCGGCCGACCCGCGCACATCGTCACAGAACTCGGCCTACGGGCCGACGAGAGCACCGTACGGGCCCGCCGCCCCGCCATCGCCCTGGACCGGGCGGCCAGCTCCGGACGACGCCAGATCACCACATGGCTGCCCATCCACCAGCTCACCACCGACGACGTGTGGAAGACCGTACGGGCCAGCGGCATCCCGCCCCACCCCGTCTACCAGCACCTACCCCGTCTGAGCTGCCGCCTGTGCCCGTTCGCCGGACGCGCCCACCTCATCACGGCCGCACGGCTGGCACCGGACACCGCACTCGACTACGCCCTGGTCGAGGACGAGATCCGCAAGCCCTTCCGCCGCGACCTCTCCATGGCCGAGATCATCGACGCGGCCGAGCGTACGGACGAGAACCCCGTACGGGCCTTGCGCCCCTGCGGGACACCGACCCGGACGCCCCGGCGCCGTACGGAGGGCTGCGCTGCATGACCCACACCGCCCCCGTACGGGCCGACACCGAGATGCCCATCGTGCTGAGCTACGGGATGGGCCTGGACAGCGCCGCCGTCCTCACCCGCTGGCTCACCGAGCCGGCCACCCGTACCTTCCCGCTCGACAAGCTGACGGTGCTCACCGCGATGACCGGCGACGAGCCGGACGTCACCCGGCGCCTCAACGAGGACCACGTGCTGCCTCTGCTGCGCGACACCGGCACGCGCTTCGTCCAGATCAGCCGCACCAGCCAGAGCGGCGGGTACACGGTGCTGGACGACTCCCGGTCCCCGCGCCGACTGATCATGCAGGGCCCGTGGCGGCTGTCCGACGAGCTCCGCGCCAGCGGTACCGTCCCCCAGATCGCGGCCAAACGCCGGCTGTGCAGCCTGCACGCAAAAGGCCAGGTGCTCGACGCGTGGCTGGCCGACGAGTTCGGCGGCCAGCCCTTCCGACACGTCCTCGGCTTCGCCGCCGAGGAACTGCGCCGCGCGGAACGCGACGAGGGATTCACTGCCACCGGCCGCCGCCCCGAGTACCCCCTGATCGACCCCTGGGGATGGGACCGCCACCAGTGCGCGCAGTACCTGCTCGACCGCTTCGGCGAGCCCTGGTCGCGCTCCGCGTGCGGGTACTGCCCCTTCTCCGCCGGGCACCGCGGCCGGGCCGAACTGATCGAACGCTGGCGCGCGGAGCCGGCCATCGGCGCCCAAGCCCTCGCCTTGGAGTACACCGCCATGGCCCTCAACCCGCGCTCGAAGCTCTACGGCACCGTCGCCGCCCAGGACCTCGCCCGCACCCACGGCCTGACCGACGTCCTCACCCGGTTCGAGGAGGAGCTCCAGCGGCAACGGTGGAGCGTCTACGAGGTGCGCCGCATCGTCCACCCCCGCCGCGAGGACCCCGCGGCCAAGGGCACGGCCTGGCGCAGCGTCCGCACGGTGTTCACCGGGGGCCGCGATGACGCCCGGCTCATGCTCCGCACGACCTCCGCCGAAGCCGCCGTCACGGACACGTACGGCATCACCAGGGCCGAGATCATCCCGCGCACCAGCGGCTACCCGGCCATCGAGATGGCGCTCGCCCTCGCACCGGCCGGAGTCCGCGACAAGGAACGGCCCGCGTTCGGCTTCTGGTGGCGACGACTCCACCACCATGCCGTGCTCGGAACCCGGCGCCAGGTCACCCTCGCGGCGTGACCTGAACGGAAAGCGGGGGCCAGCAGCACGGCCGAAGCCGTGCCGACCTCTCGGATCGGCTGGGCAAGCTGTCTGGCCCCCTCCCACGAAGACCGATCCCGAAAGACCGCTACCTCGCGCAGGTAGATTAGTCCATGCCGGAGCGGGGAGGCCGACACTCCCGCCGGCCCCACCCGAAGGAGACCCAGCCGATGGCCCCCGCCGTGACGCTTGCCGAGCGGTTGGCCGCCGCTCCGTCCGACAGCCTCAGCGTCGCCGACATCGCCAGCGCGACCGGCCTGTCCGAGTTCACCGTCCGCCGCCTCACCAAGGACCCGCAGTGGCCGGCGGGCTCCGTGCCAGAGAACGCGGGGGAGCAGCGGTTCGCGCGCGACGCCTGCGTCAAATGGATGCGCGACCACCAGGCCGCCCGCATCGATGTCACCGAGCTGCCCGGGGCGGACAGCGACCGGGTCACCATCACCGACATCGCGACCCGGACCGGCGTCGGTCGCGGCTCGATCAGCCCGCTGCCCGCGAAGTACAAGGACAGCAACAACCCGTTCCCGGAGGCCGACGCCCTCGGCACGTACAACTGGGGCGACGTCAAGACCTGGCTCAGCCGACGCCACCACCGCACTGGCCCCCGCGGCCCGATCGAAACTCCGGCACCGGCGAAGAAGCCGACCACCGCGCCGGCATCGGACGTGCTCACCACCACCGCCATCGAACAGCTCACCGGCCGGGGCAAAGAAGCCGTCAAGACCTTGGTCCGCCGCCCCGAGATCGCCGGTCTCAGCAGCGGCAAGGTCGGCCGCTCACGAGTGTGGCCCGCCGCCGCCCTGCTGCCGGTGCTCTGGCGACTCGGATACCTGCCCGAGACGGGCCCCCTCTCCCCGGAACAGACCGCGGTCCTCGTCGAACTCGGCTACCTCCCCGCGAAGGGAAAGCCGACCCCCGAGCAGGCGGCCGTGCTGCTCGAATTCGGCTACGACCCCGAAGGCACCGTCGAACACCGGGCCTGGCTGGCCGGACCCCTCCGCTCGGCGACCGAGCTGGCCGCCCACTACGGCGTCACCCTCAGCGCGGTCAGCCGGCGGCTCAAGCGCGCCCGGGAGACCAACGACCCCCTCCGCCCGACCCCGATCGAAACCGAGGACGGCACGCGCTACGCCCCCAAGGAGTTCGACACCTTCTGGCGCAAGTAGCCCCGACCCCAAACACGACGACGGCTCTGCCGACCACACGGTCGGCAGAGCCGTCGTCGTTCCTCACTCCAGGCGCCGCCCACCAGCGCCCGGACCATCCGCTCACCCCGGCACCGCTTCACCGACCCCGGCGGCGCCGGAGCCAGCCGCCGCGCTCACCGGTCCCGCCACCACCGCAGCCGCCGAGCCCGCCCCGCGCCCACCGTCACGCGGCGCCGCCGAGCCGGCCGCGCCCGCAAGGATCGCCCGGACTTCCGTCAGCGCCAGCCCCGTCAGCTCCGCGATCTGATCACGCGGCTCACCCAGATCATGGAGCGCCATTACCGCTTCCCGAGCCCGCCGCTCCGGCTCCACCGCAGCCGCCTCCGCGTCCGCCAGGACCTTCGCCGCCCGCGCGCTCGCGCTCGCCCGCAACTGCTCCGCCTTCCCCGTCTGCTCGTAGTAGTCGACCAAGGCCGACTCCACCTGCCGCTCGCGCTGGAGACGCTTCGCGTCCCGCTCCGCCTTCGCCTGCTGCGCCGCTCGAACCGCACTGGCCCGCGACGCCGAAATTCGTCCGCTCATGCCGACACCATAGCTGCGAAACCCGGGTGGAAAACCCCATGGATTCCCTCTCGATAAACGTTGATAAACATCGAGAGTTCTCGATAGAAAAACCGAAGTGAGCGCCATGAAGCCAGCCTCACGGAGCCTCTGAGCTGGACATATGTCCCTCAGGCTAAGCCATCCAGACACCTCTTGCAGATATTCTGAGCATGGTCCGCTGCGCGGGGCTAAAGTACTCGCATGGCATTTGATGAGGCGGGTGAATCGGCGGCTCGAATAGCCGTCGCACTTACCCTCATCCAGGTTCCGGAAAGCTGGGGGTGGTCGCGTTGATGACCATCCACAAGCTCACCGCCGGCAACGGCTACACCTACCTGACGCGCCAGGTCGCGGGCGGCGACGTACAGCGTCAGCGGGGTCAGTCCGCCGAGGAGTACTACACCCAGAAGGGCAACCCGGCGGGCGTCTGGCTCGGCCGCGGCGCCCCCCTGCTCGAACTCGACGGGACCACCGTCACCGAGCAGCAGATGAAGCACCTGTTCGGCCTCGGCCAGCACCCCGACGCGCAGCGCATCATCGACGAGCACCTGGCCGCCAACGTGCGCGCCGACATGGACGACGACCAGCTCCAGGCCGTTCGCGCCGCAGCGATTAAGGCCGCGACCCTCGGCCGCAAGTACCCCGAGTACGAGCCGCTGGACCCCTTCGCCGAGCGCGTCGAGCGGCGCCTGGCCGTCATCGAGAAGGAAGCCCGGCGGGCGCCCACGAGTGCCGAGATCAAGAAGGTCCAGCACGAGGAGTCCCGTCGTCAGCGCGCCGCCGTCGCCGGGTTCGACCTGGTCTTTGCCCCGGTTAAGTCCGCCGCGGTCCTGTGGGCGCTGGACGAGCGCCCCGAGATTCGCGCTGCCGTCCGCGCTGCCCACGAGGCCGCCCGCGACGCCGCGCTGGAGCTGCTGGAGGAGCACGCCGCCTACACCCGCACCGGCAGCACCGGCCAGGCCCAGATCGACACCAAGGGCCTGGTCGCCGTCGCCTTCGACCATTACGACAGCCGGGCCGGCGACCCCAACTTGCACACGCACCTTGTCGTCGCCAACAAGATCCAGGGCGTCGACGGGAAGTGGCGTTCGCTCGACGCCCGCGGCCTGCTGGCGATGACCGTGGCCACCTCCGAGTTCTACAACTCGCGGTTCGAGACCGAGCTGACCGCCCGGCTCGGCGTCACCTTCGAGGCCCGGGAGGACTCCGCCACCAAGCGCCAGCCGGTGCGCGAGATCGTCGGAGTGCCGACCGAGGTGATCACCCACTTCTCCTCCCGCCGGACCGAGATCGAAGCTCGCTACGAGCAGCTCCTTCGCGAGTACCGCCGCGACCACGGCCACGACCCCTCCCGCGGCATGACCCACCAGCTCGCCCGCCAGGCGAACCTGGACACCCGCGAGGGCAAGAAGGCCGCCCGCTCCCTCGAAGAGATGCGCGCCGACTGGACCCACACCGTCACCACCGCCCACGGCCAGGACATCGTCCAGCGCGTGATGGCGGCCGTTCCCGCGCCTCAAAGCACCCCGGCCCCCGCCCAGGAGGAGCCGAAGCCCATCGAGATCCCCACTCTCGCCGCCGCCGTGATCTCCGCTGTCGGTGAGGAGCGCGCGGTGTGGACGGTGTGGAACCTGCGCGCCCACGCCGAGCGCCTGGCCCGCTCCGAGCACCCCACCACCAGCACCGCCGAGCACCGGCAACTGGTCGAGGCGATCGTCACCGAGGCCATCTCCCCGACGCGCAGCGTCTGCATCGACGCCCCCGCCCTGCTCACCGAGCCCGAGGAACTGCGCCGGGCCAACGGCGACTCCGTGTTCGTCCAGCACGCCTCCACCCGCTACACCAGCACCGCCATCCTGGACGCCGAGCGCCGTCTGGTCACCGCCGCGCTCACCCCCGTCACCGAGGGCCCGAACCCGGCCTTCGTCGGCGCCGCCCTGGACGGCTTCGAGGCCCGCAACCGAGCACTCGACAAGGGCCAGCGCGCCCTCGTCACCGCGTTCGTCACGGACCCCCGGCTGGTCTCCCTCGGCCTCGGCCCGGCCGGCTCCGGCAAGACCACCGCGATGCAGGCGTACGTCCACGTCGCCAACCAGGCCGGCCAGCGCGTCGTCCCGCTCGCCACCTCCGCAGCCTCCGCCGCCGTCCTCGCCAAGGACCTCAAGCAGCCCGCCGAGAACCTCCACAAGTTCCTCTGGGAGTACACCGGCGGCAAGTACATGGGCGAGCTGCTCAGGGGCCAGAAGGTGCCCAAGAGCCGGGCGGGCTTCGTCCTGAACCCGGGCGACGTCGTCCTGGTGGACGAGGCAGGTATGGCGGGCACCCTCAACTTGGACCGCCTCGTCAAGATCGCTGCTCAGCGCGGCGCGACCGTGCGCCTGCTCGGCGACTACCGCCAGCTCAGCAGCGTCGAAGCGGGCGGCGCGCTGCGGCTGATCGCCGCCGAAGCCGGCGCCGTCGAGCTCACCACCCTCCACCGGTTCAGCGACAAGGCCGAAGCCGCCGCCACCCTTAAGATCCGCACCGGTGACACGGCCGGGCTGGACTTCTACTTCACCAACCAGCGGGTGGTCAGCGGCTCGCGCACCGCGATGGTCGAAGCCGCCTACGAAGGCTGGAAGACCGACATGCTCGCGGGCCGCACCACCCTGATCAGCGCCCGCGTCGGCACCGACGTCACCGCCCTGTCCGCCCGCGCCCGCGAGGACCGCGTGGCCGCCGGCCAGGTCGAGGCGGACGGCGTCCTGCTGCACGACGGCAACCGTGCGGGACGCGGCGACTGGATCGTCACCCGCAAGAACGACCGCAAGCTCACCACCAACCGGGGCCGCGACTTCCTCAAGAACGGCGACGCCTGGGAGATCCTCAAGCGCCACGAGGACGGCTCCCTCAAGGTCCGCCACATGGAGCACCGCGGAAGCCTCACCTTGCCCGCCGAGTACGTCGCCGCCAACGTCCAGCTGCTCTACGCCTCCACCATCACCCGTTCCCAGGGCGGCACCGTCGATACCGCCCACCCCCTGGTCACCGACGACACCACCCGCGAGGAGCTGTACGTCCAGCTCACCCGTGCCCGCCACACGACCACCCTCTACACCGCCACCCACGAACTCCTCCCGTTCGACACCGACGAGCAGCTCGACCAGCCGAAGAACGACCCCGACTCCTTCGCCGCCCGCGAAGTGCTGGAGCGCGTTCTGAGCCGCGAGGGCGCCCAGCTCTCCGCCACCGAGACGATCCGCAATGCCCAGGAGGACGCCGTCTCCCTGGCCACCCTGGCCCCCCGCCACCAGCACGCCGTCGAGACCCTGACCACCCCCCACTACCACCAGCTCATCCACCGCCTCCTCGGCCCCGCCCTCGCCGAGCAGATCACCACCGACGACGCGATGACCGCCGTCACCCGCGCCCTGCGCACCGCCGAAGCCGCCGGCTGGCAACCCGAGCGCCTGCTCGCCGCCGCCACCTGGCGCGGCGAACTGACCACCGCCGACTCCCCGGCCCAGGCCCTCGCCTGGCGCCTGAACACCATCACCGAAGACCGCCCGGCCCCGGCCCACCTCAACGCCCCGACCACCGCCGACACCACCCGCTACGCCGCCCTGGTCACGGCGCACACCGGCCTGCCCGCCCGCCGCTTCGACCCCGAGGCCGCGACCGCCGAACCGACCGCCCTGCGCATCGCGCCCGCCGCCGCCCAGGCCCCCGACGCGCACCCGCACGTCTCCGCCGACACCCTCAACCGCTACGCCGCCACCGCCGCCACCGCGCTCAACACGGCCACCGACAAGGTCACCGTCCACCCGCAGTGGCCCCGCCTCGCCGGCGCCCTCGCCGCCGCCGAGCGCACCGGCCGCGACACCACCACCCTGCTCACCACCGCCGCCACCCACACCATCGGCGCGAGCGACCCGGTCACCGCCCTGACCCGCGCCGCCCGCACCACCCTGGCCGCAGACGGCATCCCCGAGCACCACCAGCAGGCCCCCGAGGCCCTCCGCCACCAGGCCCTCGCCGCCACCATCCTCGGCGACGAGCACGCCACCCGCGCCCTGGGCGAGAACACCTGGCCCGCCCTCACCGCAGCCCTGCGCCGCGCCGAGACCGCCGGCCACGAACCCGCCACCCTGCTGCGCCAGGTCGCCGAGAGCCGCCCGCTCACCGGCGCCGACAGCCTCAGCCAGGTCCTGGCCTGGCGCATCGGGCGTTCCCTTGCCGCGCAGGCCCCCGCGCCTGCGGGCGAGCAGAGCGACCGCGCCGAAGCCGAGCTGTGGCGCACCCTCGCCTGGACCCTCAAGGCCATCGAGAACACCGGCATCCCCGCGGAGACCGCCCTCTCCCAGGTAACCGGCCGCACTGCCCTGCCCGACCTGCTCCAGTACGCCCAGCAGCAGGCCCTCGCCCACACCCGCACCGCTTCCGGCCGGGCCGACCTCCCGGCCTGGATCAGCGCCGTGCCGCGCTCCACCGCGGCCAACCCGCGCCACCACGACTACCTCACTGAGAGCACCGCCCTGATCGCGAACCGGCTTTCGGTGCTCGCCGACCGCACCGTGGAGAACCGCCCGGAGTGGAGCCGGACTCTCGGCGAAGCCCCGCAGGACCCCACCCAGCGCGCCCAGTGGCAGCAGCAGCTCGCCCTTGTCGCCGCCTACCGCGACCAGTACAAGATCACCGACGACAACGCCGCCCAGCCCGCTGGCCCCTACATCGAAGAAGGACGCACGGGCCACGACGCCTACTGGCAGGCCACCGCCGCTGTGATCGCCGCCCGACGCATCGCCGCCGCACCGGCACCCGCGGAGACCACCACGGCGACCACCGACCAGCAGGCCCGCCACCAGCTCGCCGCCGACGTCTACCGCGCCCTGCCCGAGGCAGACCAGGCCGAAATCCTGCGCACCGTCGCCACCCGCACCGGCGCCAGCTGGCTCGCCAGCCTCCCGCGCCTGGACGACGCCGCCCTCACCCAGCAGAACGTCGCCGAGCAGGTCACCACCCTGCTCGCTGAGCGCCGCCAGCTCACCGCGGAGGCCGTCCAGCCCGAGCAGCCGCAGGCGGAGGACCAGCACCAGCCGACCCTCGCCGAGCGCCGCCGAGCCGGCCGCCAGGCCGAGCGCCAGGCCCACCGCGACCAGCTCCAGAAGCGCGGGGGACTGCCCACCCGCACCGCCAGGCATGCGCCTGGCCGCCGGCCTGAGCCCGTTGAACAGCGCCAGGTGCAGGCCCCGGCCCAGCGCCACGCCGCTCCGCAGCAGCAGATCCAGCAGCCGCCGCAAGCTCGTCAGGACCAGCACGGTCCGCGCATCCGCTGACGATCATGACCGTTCGAGGCCGAAGCTCCCTGGCCCGGCGCCGAGGTCAGAGCCGCCGAAGCGCCCTCTCGCACTCACGGCATCGCCGGTCCTCGAACTCTGCTGGATACCAGGGCTCCCCGTAACCGGCCCGGTAGTGGGTGTGCACCAACGGGTCGCTACGGATGCCACAGAGCGTCGTCGGCAGCGGGTCCTCCGGCACCTCAGGATCGCTCGCGGCGGCGTGGACCGACCGGATGAAGACGGGGTCCGCTTCATCCGGGTCGAACCCCTCAAGAACCTCCAGCAGCACCAGTACACCCATACCTCGACGGTGCTCGCAGCGCCTGGAGAGCGCACGCTGAGAACCCTCCGAGTGGGGCTGCCGAACGCGGCTCGGCGGCCCGCTAACTGGACCGCGCCAGCTCGATGGCGGCCGGCCCGAGCCTGAGGACACTGACATTGAGCCCGTCAGGGTCGGAGACGTGGACGGCGTCGGCGATTCGGATGGCGCTGTTGACCAGGAGATCCCCCACCTCCGCGCAGGACGGCCCCTTTCGCCATGTCAGGCAACGGCTGGTGTTGCTCCGGCGCGCGGGAACGATCTCGGCAGTGTGGGGCCAGTGCCTCCACCAGGTGCTCGCGCGTACCATCAGCCGACTGCGCAACGGCGTACACGGAGTGGGGGCCCAGTGGGCGGAAGCACTCTCCTCTGCATCCGTGAGACCCGAGGTGCGCCAGAACGTGAGGTTCTCCGGGGTCTCGTCGGAGCCGGTTTCCCACCGCAGGCGCGAGTGCATCGAACGCACGGTGCCAGGGTGGGATTCGCGCAGTTCAAGACGGCCCTGCGTGGGCAGGTGAAGCAAGTGGACGGCGCGAGCAGAGACACGTTCGACCCGCAGGCCCGGGATGCCGAAGTGCACATGTGAGCCGTCAGCGTAGGTCACGGTCTGCGGCAGCAGGTAGTGCGCTACCCGTGGAGCCACGCTCGCCTGGATCGTCAGCTGGTGCGGCGTGGGCATGATCCACTCGTAGTACCCGGCGAGCTCGCGGAAGGACCTTCCGCCGCGGTGGTCCCACGGGTGAGAGCGACCGGAGCTGAACAGCAGGTCCCAGAGCAGGGCCTGGAACCTCTCCTGGCCGACATCTTTGGTATCCAGCTCGATCCGTCCGTTGACCGTGGCCGCCCGCAGCACGTGCTGGGGCACGGACATGAGGGCCATGTACTGCTTGAGGCGCGCACGGTCGTTGACATGCGGCATTGAAGATCCTCGCTGGCGACAGCCCGGACTGCGCCGCGAAGTGAGACGGTGATGTCGTCTGAGGGCACGGCGAATCGCGAGGAGGTTGGGCATCCCACCCGCCGGCTCCCTAGCACAATTCGTCCGGGCGAACGGCCAGCCGTGGACCACCTCCGGGCCCAACACGAGGGTAGGGGTGCCCGCTTCGGTCAGCAATTCGCCACGCCGGCGTGCTGGCACCGTTGTACTTCGCCGGCCGCGGAACAAGGTGCTGGGGGGCCGAAAGGCCGCCGTCACGCTAGGTCGGCCGCGGTGGGGCTGCCAACGGGTTGACGATCTAGGACGACTGTCCTAGGTTGAGGGCCCTAGGTCAGTCGTCCTACGACGGAAGCGGATCAGTATGCCTGCTGTGGCGACCCGGGATCAGATCGTGGCGGCGGCCGACCGGCTGTTCTACCACCGCGGCTACGAGCACACCTCGTTCGCGGACATCGCGGGAGCCGTTGGCCTGTCGCGGGGCAACTTCTACTACCACTTCAAGTCCAAGGACGCGATCCTGGACGCGGTGATCGACGCCCGCCTGGCCGACACCCGGCGGATGCTGGAGCAGTGGGACGCCGAGGCATCCACCCCGGCCGGCCGCATCATGCGCTATGTCGAGATCGTGCTGGCCAACCGCGCCGACATCCAGGACTACGGCTGCCCGGTCGGCACCCTGACCACGGAGCTGGCCAAGCTGGAGCACGCCATGCTCGGCCAGGCCGCCCGCCTGTTCACCCTGTTCCGCACCTGGCTCCGGGAGCAGTTCGCCCTGCTCGGACAGGCGGAGCAGGCTGACGCGCTCGCGATGCACGTGCTCGCCTTCAGCCAGGGCGTTGCCGTCATGGCCAACGCCTTCCACGACGAGGCGTTCATCCAGCGCGAAGTTGATCGAATGCGCGAGTGGCTGCGCACCTACGAGAAATGAGAGATCCCATGTTCGTCGTCCTGCTCCGGTTCTCCGACAACAAGGCCGCCGCTGGCCAGCACATGGCCGACCACCAGGAGTGGATCCAGCGCGGCCTGGATGACGGGGTCTTTCTCCTGGTCGGCAGCATCCAGCCGGGACTCGGCGGCGCGGTCCTCGCCCACAACACCTCGCCCGAGGAACTGCAGAAGCGCGTCGAGGAGGACCCGTTCGTCGCCCACGACGTCGTCACGGCGGAGATCATCGAGATCGCGCCCGGGGTGGCGGACGAGCGGCTGAGCTTCCTACTGTGACCGCGCCGAGGCGTCTGGGCAGAGCGCCGATCACTGGCGGCGGCCAGCCCGGGACCAGCCGCTGGAAGATTGGCGCGTACGGGCGTGAGGGCATTCGCCGGCCCTGACGACCGGCAGCCCTCCGGCAGACCGAGGCGACTCGTGGCCAGGGCCCATCGGGGCTACCGGCCCCGGCCGGCAGCGAGCGCAGCGCCGTGCGGCAGTGAGATCTTCGCCGACGCCCTCGGCCGCCAGGCGGCCTCCTCCACGACCGCCCTCCGCAGCCAGCGCGGCCCCGCTGCGGGCGCTGGTCCGTCGAACACGCCGAGGCGACGTTCAGTCCGCTTCGGCTTGGACCTCGATGTCCTCGATGCCGCTCGGGCGGCCCGCCCGTACCCAACGGACGTAGAGGCCGCAGCCGATGAGAAGGGTGGCGACGAGGGAGAGCACGGGCCAACCGCGCAGCAAGTTGACCAGCAGGGTGAAGGCGACGGCTGCGGCGGCGAGGGCGTTGACGGTGGCGAGCCACGGCTTGCGCTCGGTGCGGGCGAAGCGGGCCATGGCGAGGAGGCCGACGAGGAAGCTGACGAAGACAGCCACAGCGTAGAAGAGCACGAGTTCCTGCTCCTGGCCGGCGGCGGCGAGGATGATCACGGCGGCGGCGGCCAGGTAGACCACGACGGACCAGTACGGGGTGTGGTGCTTGTTGGTGCGGCCGAGGACTGGGGGCAGGACGCCGGGGTTCTCCGCCGTCCCGGCGAGGGCCTTGAGCAGGCCGGGGCCGGCTTGGAAGGAGGAGCTGGCGGCGGCGAGCAGGAGCAGGGAGCTGGTGAGCTGGAACGCGTCGTAGAGCCAGCCGGGGCCGGCGGCGGCATGGGCGATGTCGGCGATCTGGGTGGAGTCGGCGCCGGGCAGGCCGACGTGCAGTTTCACGGCGAGGGCGGTCAGCGCGAGGGTGAGGCCGCCGACGATGACGAGCAGCAGGGCGAGGGTGCCGCGGCCGAAGCGGCGCCGGTGGGTGTCGTCGAGCTGGCCGAGCTGGGCGATCGCGGTCGAGGGGGCTTCGATGCCGGTGGCCAGCGCCATCGCCACGGGGAAGGCCATGACCACCGCGAGCGCGGCCGAGTGGCCCGGATCAGCGTGGGTGGCGGCGGCGCCCGCGGTGTGCGGCGCGGCGAAGCCGAGGACGATGACGGCGACGGCGGCCAGCACGAACAGCACGGTCATCGCGGCGAACAGGAGCCTGCCGCCGTGGCCGAACCAGGTCAGGCCCGCCACGATCACGAGCAGCACGAGAGCCAGCGGGATGCGTATGGGCGCCAGGCCGGGGAACAGTGCGATCACCGCGCTGGCGGCGGCTGCGATCGAGATGCCGATGGTCAGCACGAAGTCGACGACGAGCGCGCCGATCGGCAGGAAGGTCCAGCGCGGACCGAACGCCCGTCCGGCGGCGGCTGCGGCGCCGCCGCCCTTGGGGAAGCGCCGCACCAACTGCCAGTAGTTCGCGGTGACCAGGACCACGAGGCCGATCACCAGGCCCATGGTGGGCAGCAGCAGCGCGAGGTCGCCGTTCAGGGCCCGCAGGGCGGCCTCGATCGCGTAGGCGACGGAGGAGACCGGGTCGGCGATCACCGCGAAGGCGAAGGCGAAGAAGAGCACCGAGCGGCGCGGCCCGCGGCGGACCAGGTCCGGCGGTGCGGCTGCGGAGACGGGGGTTCCAGTGGGCGCGGCCATGGCAACAGGCCCTTTCGGGAAGAGAGAAGGACAACGTCATCGCCGACCAGACTTCCCGGCACACCAGCCGCTAACGGTACGACAAGATTCTGCAAGGACGGCATCAAGGTGTCGTCAAGATTCCGCCAAGGCGGACGTCGGACAGCCGGGCCGTTCGGACGTCCGGCTTCGCCGGTAGGTCGATTTCTGGGCCCTCGGCGTCGGCTCCCCGCGGCTGTTTCTGTTCGTGCGCCGGACGGGGTGGGAGGGCGTTTCCTGCCACCGGGGCCGGGGCGGGGCAGACTGACGGGAGGGGGAGGCGCGGGGGTCAGGGTTGCGCGTTGGTGGCGCCCCGCGTGTCGGGCGTCGGCGTGTGGCGGACGGGAGTGCGCGATGGACCAGGATGCTGTGCCGCGGCGCCGGATCGTCGTCGGAGTCGACGGTTCGCCGTCGTCGAAGCGGGCGCTTCGGTGGGCGCTCGGGCAGGCGGCGAGCACCGGTGCGGTGGTGGAGGCGGTGGCGTGCTGGCGGCCTGCCTCGATGTACGAGTGGGCGGTGCACGGCCAGGACTCCGGGCACGCCGAGGCGGCGCAGAAGAGCCTTGCGGCAGCGGTTGCCGAGGTGGCCGGTGCGGCCCCGGCGGTGGAGGTGCGGCAGGGCGCGTTGACCGGCAATCCGGCGGAGGTGCTGGTGGAGAGGTCGCGCGGTGCCGATCTGCTCGTCGTCGGCCACCGAGGACATGGCGGGTTCGCGGGGCTTCGTCTCGGATCGGTCAGCCATGCCTGCGCCCAGCACGCGGCCTGCCCGGTCGTCATCGTCCGTGATGACTCCTGAACCGGCGGTCGACACTCGGCGGCGAAGGCGAGCAGACCTGCGGCCGCAGTGACTGGCAGATGCCGGCTTCGGTCGCCCGCTCCCGGGAACCCGGCTGGCCGAAGTCAGCCGGGCCTGTTCTCGTGTTCTGGCGTCCTCTGCCACTGACCCTTGACTGCGCAGGTCAGCGAACCGTTGGAAGTGGCTTCGGAGGCCGGTCGAGGTGCTGGTCGACATGGGCAGGCCACGGGCTGCGCCCGGACGAGCGGCCAGCGGCGGCCAGCCTGCGGGGAGAACCTCCGCGAGGACCGTCCGACACTGTCCTAGGAAAGCGACCAGGAGGCGATCACATCCCCGAGAGGGGCTGTCGCCGCGATCTTGGCGCCTGGCTCTGATGCTGTCCTCGGAGAGTCGAAGGCAATGTAGCCATGAGTCTTGTCGCCGGCGTTGAGCTCACCGGATGCCAAGGCGGGCGCGTAGCCGCCCGCCGTCGCGTCTGCGTCCCACCGAGAACCGTCGGGAGCGATGAGTGTGAAGTACAGCGGGTTGAATGATGTCTTGCCAGACGTCACGGTGATGTCCGCCGTTGCGACCAGCCAGCCGCCATGCTGGGCTGTGACGACGCTGTTCCCGCTTTGAGTGGTGTAGTGAGCCTGGCTCACTGTCTCCGTGTACTGCCCCTGGTCGTTCTTGATCTGAACCGATGTCCCGATCTTGTACGTCTGTGGCCCCATGGCACTAGCCGCAGCGCTGGTGCTGGGAGTGGACACCGAGCTCGCTGGACTAGTTGTCGTGTGGGTAGAGGTACAACCGGAGAGTGCCACCAGCGAAAGACCAGCCGCGGCCACGGCGGTTCGAACGACCGACTTGTTCAACGTCGTCACTTCCTAACGAACGGTATCGATCCGGTCCCTCGATCCTTGGCGCCAGCAAAGCCGCCCGCAGCACAACCGCGCCCATCCGGTCTCCTCGACGGCGACCCGGGGCTCCTGGCCGTGACCATCTCTGGTGGAACCGGGGCTGCGCGGGCCCCCTACTGGGGTCGGTGCATCGGCCTCCAACGGGTCGTGACCCGCGCAGTCAAGGTTCAGTGGCAGAGGACATGGCGGTGGGATGCGGAACATCGCCCGGCGAAGGCGGCCGTTCGGCAGCACTGCCCGGCCGGACATGACCACGGCGATGCCCAGCGGCAGGCCGGCCGCGTAGGCGCAGGCGTTCGACAGCCAGGCGACCCGGTGTTGGTCGGCGGTCGTCCCTGCTGCGGCCGCGATGACGAACAGAACCGCGTTGGCGGCGCCGAGCAGGGCGTACATCCGGCGTGAGCGCATGCTTCTCCTCGGCGATGCGGGCCGTACTGGGGGTTCCTGGCGTGTCGTGTCCGCGGAACGGATGCCGGCGGGCTGCGCAGTCGCGCTCACGCGAGGGCGAAGTAGCGCAGCCACAGGTAGAGGGTGGAGATGGCGATCGTCACGAGGGTGACGGGGATGCCGTAGCGGGTGAAGGTCCAGAAGCTGATGGGCTGGCGGTTGCGTTCGGCGATGCCGAGCACGACGACGTTGGCGGAGGCGCCGATGGCGGTGGCGTTGCCGCCGAGGTCGGCGCCGAGGGCGAGTGCCCACCACAGGACGTGGCCGTGGGTGTCGCCGACTGTGTGGACGAGGTCGGCGGTGATGGGGGCCATGGTGGCGACGTAGGGGATGTTGTCGACGATCGCGGACAGCAGGCCGGAGGCCCACACCAGGAGCATCGTCGCGCCGAGCGGCGCGCCGCCGGTGGCGTCGGCCAGTGCGCGGGAGACCTCGCCGATGACGCCGGTCTCGATGAGGGCGCCGACCATGATGAACAGGCCGGCGAAGAAGGCGAGGGTCGGCCATTCGACCTCGGCGAGGACGTCCTTGGTCTCGACTCTGGAGACGGCGACGAGCAGGCCGGCCCCGAGAAGGGCGACCACCGAGGGCGCGTAGTGGACGACCGGGTGGAGAACGAACCCGGCGATCACCAGGGTGAGAACGACCAGGCCCTGGACGAGGAGCTTCGGGTCGCGGATGGCCTCGCGCTCATTGAGCGCCATCACCTCGGCCGCCCGGTCCTCGTCGTAGACGAAGAACCGGCGGAAGAGGATGCGGCACATCCCGACGAGGACGGCGGTGAGCACGAGCGCGAGCGGGGCCAGGTGGACGAGGAAGTCGTTGAACGTGAGGCCGGCGCGGCTGGCGACGATGATGTTCGGCGGGTCGCCGACCAGGGTCGCTATGCCGCCGATGTTGGAGGCGAACACCTCGGCGATCAGGAACGGCGCGGCCTTCAATGCCAGCCGGTCGCACACCAGCAGGGTGACCGGGGCGACCAGGAGCACGGTGGTGACGTTGTCCAGCAGCGCGGAGGCGAGCGCGGTGATCACCATGAGCATGGCCATGACGCGGAACGGCTTGGCGCGGGCGCGTTTGACCGACCAGATCGCCAGGTATTCGAACACGCCGGTGCGGCGGAGCACGCCGACGATCATCATCATGCCGGCGAGCAGGAAGATGACGTTCCAGTCGATGCCGGAGTCGGTGGAGAAGAACGCCGATTCGTCGTTGGTGGCCCGGATCGCGAGCATGGCGCCGGCGCCGCCGAGGGCGGCGGCGACGCGGTGGACCCACTCGGTGATGATCAGGACGTAGGCGGCGGCGAAGACGGCGAGCGACGCCCAGGCTTGCCAGTTGTTCACGGGTTTCCCAGGAGTCGGTGGAGCAGGTGGGAGGCGGTGATCACGCCCAGGAGCGGGCTGCGGCCGTTGCCGGCAGCGGCGTGTTCGAGGACGGCGACCAGCGGGCTGCGGGTGCGGGCCATGAGGGCGGCGATCTCCACGGCGGTGTCGTCCGCGTCGGCGACCGCCGGCGCGGGGGCGTCCTTGGGCAGGCACTGGCGCACCCGCAGCCCAGCCAGTGCCTCGCAGAGCCGGTCGGCGTGGGCTTCGTCGATCACCGCGGCCAGGGTCGGGTCCTCCAGCACGTAGCCGGGCACGAGCAGCTTGACCAGTTGGGAGGCGGGCAGCAGGGCGCGCGGAGCGCCGGCCGCGTCGACGACCAGGACACCGGGCAGGCGGTGTTCGGCCAGCAGGCGGGCGGCGTCCAGGGCCTGGGCGTCCAGGCCGACCGTGGGGTACGGCTCGGCGAGATCACGTGCGCGCATCGGGATGCTCCTGGGCGAGGGTGTCGACGCCGGCCTGTGCGGGGATCGGCGCGGCTGGCGCCGGTGCCGCGTCTTCATCGTCTGCGACGGGCGTCAGGTCGGGCTCGTCGACGTCGAACAGCCGGGCGATGGGCACGTCGGTGCTGGAGTGCACGGCGATGGAGACGGCGATGCACACCGCGATCAGGGTGTAAGCCTGTTCGCCTTGGGGGATGCCGGCCTGCAGGACGAGCAGCCCGTAGACGACGGAGGCGAAGCCCTTGGGGCCGAACCAGGCGGCGACCAGTTGTTCGCGCCGGTCGATGCGCGAGCGGATCAGCGAGATGAGCAGTGACGCGGGCCGGATGAGCAGGATCGCCAAGGCCACGGCCAGGTAGCCGCCGATCGACAGGTCCCCGAAGAGGCTGGGGGTGAGCAGGGCGCCGAAGACCAGGAGGGCGGCGAACTTGCTCAGCTCCGCCAGTGCCTCGCCGAGCGGCTCGAATGCGGCCTTCGACTCTGGCGAAACGGAGGCGAGGACGGCGCCGGCGGAGAACGCCGCGAGGTAGGGGTTGGCGCCGGTGAGGTGGCACGTGGCGTAGAGCAGGACGCCGGTGGCCAGCGGCAGCAGTGGCTGCAGCTTCGCCTCCGCTCCCAGGACCGGCACCCGGACCAGGGCGCTGATCACCACCGGGAGGACGGCGCCCAGGACCAGGCCGCCGACGAGTTCCAGGGCGATGGTGGGCAGTGACGCCTCGAAGTGTGGCGAGGTCGGGCCGGCGGCGGCGATCAGAACCAGGACCACCGGCAGGGCCAGGCCGTCGTTCAGCCCGGACTCGACGTTCAGCAACTGCCGCAGGCGGGCCGGAACCTCCTTGCGGCCGACGATCGCCGAGGCGAACACCGGGTCGGTCGGCGCCAGCACCGCTCCGACCAGGAACGAGGTCGTCCAGTCCAGCCCGACCAGGAAGTGCGTCACCAGCGCCATGCCGACGAACGCCAGCGGCATCCCGAGACCGAGCGCCCGGGCCGGGTTGCGCCACGCCGAGCGCAGCGAGGGGAACGAGACGTGCATGCCATCGGTGAACAGCACCGTGAACAGCGCGAGGTCCGCCGTCGTCGCCACGATCGCACTGTCGGGAGTGACGTGGATCAGGCCCAGAACGCCGTCGCTGACCAGCGCACCGGCAGCCAGGAACAGCAGCGATGTGGAGAGAACGGAGCGGGCCGCCAGGCCCGACAGCAGGACCGCGACGAGCAGCGCGGCCCCGAACACGGCAACGAGCACCACGAAAGGTCACCCCCGGATCAGCGATGTCACAAGAGAGACAGCTGTCCCCTTGTTCGCCGACCAGGCTTCCCGGCACTCCGTCCGCGACTTTATACGAGTTTTACGCTTCCCTGATAGTCCTTTAACTAGCGCGGTGGAGGAATCACCGGCGTGCTCGCGTGTCCGGATCGGTGTCGGCGGCTAGCATCACGCCCTGGTGAGCCGGGAAGCCTGGTCGGCGCGATGATCCGACGCGCCCGCAGGAGCCACTTGTGCACCAGAGCCACCAGCACTCGTGCTCGGGCCTGTGCGGATGAGAGCGACACGCGCGCTCGCCGCCCTCGCCCTGGCCGGCACCGCAGCTCTCGCCGCGTGGCTGACCACCGCCTTGACCAGGCAGTCGTGGACCAACCTGGCCCTGGTGCTCGCGAGCCCCCTCATCCTGCGCACCGCCGCTCGCGACATGCGCCACCCTCTGCGTCTGCTGCGCCGCCGTCTGGCCGGCACCGTCACGGTCAAGCTCCACGGCGAGGTCGGATCCCGCAGCGCGGGGCGAGCCGCACGGCGCATGGCTGCTGCCCTCGAACGGGGACGGGCCACCGTCGACATCGACATGACCCGTGTGACCCGGCTGAGCCGTGACGGCGCTGCGGCCCTTCTCGCTGGGGTGCGCGCAGCTCACACCGCCGGTGTGCCGGTCGTTGTACGAGGTGCGAACGCCCAGGCCCGTGACACCCTCCACCAGCTCGGTCTGGACCGGCTCGTGGCCTACCGTCCGGGCCTGCGATGAGGAGCGAGCAGCCGCGCCGGTTCTCCGCTTTCGGCTGGGGCCGCGCCGCCCAACGGCGCGGGGGATGACCATGGAGGTGCAGCCCCTGCCGCCGACAGGGCGCCGTGGAAGGGAGGCCGGCGTGCCGCGCGGGAGGCTTCGGGTCTACCTCGGGGCGGCGCCCGGGGTCGGTAAGACCTACGACATGCTCAGCGAGGGTCATCGCCGCGCCGAGCGGGGCACCGACGTGGTCATCGCCTTCGTCGAGGACTACGGCCGAGCGTTGACCCGGCAGATGGCCGAGGGCCTGGCGACCGTGCCGCGCCGGACCATGACCTACCGGGGCCGCACCTTCACCGAGATGGACGTGGACGCCGTGCTGGCGCGCCGTCCCCAGATGGCGCTGGTCGACGAACTTGCGCACACCAACGTCCCGGGCTGCCGCAACGAGAAGCGGTGGCAGGACGTCGGGGAGCTGCTGGAAGCCGGCATCGACGTCATCTCCACGGTCAACATCCAGCACCTGGAGTCCCTCAACGACGTGGTCGAGCAGATCACCGGGATCAGGCAGCGCGAGACCGTCCCGGACGACGTGGTGCGCCGAGCCGACCAGATCGAACTGGTCGACATGTCCGCCGAGGCCCTACGCAGGCGGATGGCACACGGCAACATCTACCCGCCTGAGAAGATCGAGACGGCGCTGGCGAACTTCTTCCGCGCCGGCAACCTGACCGCGCTGCGCGAGATCGCCCTGCTGTGGGCGGCCGACCGGGTGGAGGAGGCGCTGCTGCGCTACCGCCACGACCACGGCATCCAGCAGCCGTGGTCCACCCGCGAGCGGGTGGTGGTCGCGCTGTCCGGCGGCTCGGAAGGCGAGACCCTGATCCGCCGTGCCAAGCGCACCGCCTCCCGCGGGGCGGGCGGCGAGTTCCTGGCCGTCCACGTCGCCCGCGACGACGGCCTGGCCGGCGCCTCGCCGAAACTGCTGGCCCGTCAGCGTGCCCTGGTGGAGAGCCTCGGGGGCAGCTGGCACACCCTGGCCGGTGACGACCTCGCCGAAGCCGTCCTCGCCTTCGCCCGGCAGGTCAATGCCACTCAGATCGTCATCGGCGCCACCCGCCGCAGCCGCCTCAAGCGCCTGTTCACCCGCGGCACCGGCGAGGCGATCATCGAGGGCTCCGGCGACGACATCGACGTCTACGTCGTTACCCACTCCGAAGCCGCCCGCAGACGGCATCCGCACCGCCGCCACCACACCAGCACGGGCACCACCGCGTGAGCCGGGCGGCCCCGGGCCCGGTGGCGCTCGACACGTTTCGGCCACCCGTTGGTCTCGCTCGCATGACGCGGCCGTCAAAGCCGCATCAAAGTTCCGCACCACCCGTATGGAAGGCGTCAGGAAACGATGACGCGGTCCATACGGGTGGTTTGCTGCCGTCTGCCGGTTCGTCCGCCGGTGCCGCACACGCCTCCGGGAGTGCCCCGCGGCGTCCCCCACACCTCCCATCTGGTGGAACCCATGCTCGATCTCGTGTTCGTCGGTCTCACGGTTGCCGTGTTCGCCGTCATCGCCCTGATCGCGAAGGGGGTCGAGAAGCTGTGAGCGCCGAGAACATCGCAGGTCTGATCGTGGCCGTCGCGCTCGTCGGCTACCTCGTCGTCGCGCTGATCTACCCGGAGAAGTTCTGATCATGAGCTCCACCCTCGCGGGCTGGCTCCAGGCCCTCGCCCTCGTCGGCGCGCTGGCCCTGTGCTACCGCCCCCTCGGCGACTACATCGCCCACCTCCTCACCTCCGCCAAGCACCTGAGAGCCGAGCGCGGCGTCTACAAGCTGATCGGCGTGGACGGTGACGCCGACCAGCGCTGGCCGGTGTACCTGCGCTCGGTGCTTGCCTTCTCGGCGATCTCCGTGCTCTTCCTGTACGGCCTGATCCGCCTCCAGACGCACCTGCTGCTGAGCCTGGGCATGCCCGAGATGGAGGCCCACCAGGCGTGGAACACGGCGATCTCCTTCACCACGAACACCAACTGGCAGTCCTACTCCGGTGAATCCGCCCTCGGCCACCTGGTCCAGATGACGGGCCTGACGGTGCAGAACTTCGTCTCCGCCGCCGTGGGCATCGCGGTCATGGCCGCGCTGATCCGGGGCTTCATGCGGAACAGGACGGACCGCGTCGGCAACTTCTGGGTGGACCTGACCCGCATCGTGCTGCGCCTGCTGCTGCCGATCTCGATCGTGTTCGCCCTCGTCCTGGTCGCCAACGGCGTGGTGCAGAACTTCCACGGCTTCCACGAGGTCGCGACGCTGGCCGGCGACCCGCAGGCGATCCCGGGCGGCCCGGTGGCCTCCCAGGAGGTCATCAAGGAGCTCGGCACCAACGGCGGCGGCTTCTTCAACGCCAACTCCTCCCACCCGTTCGAGAACCCCAACGGCTTCACCAACTGGCTGGAGATCTTCCTGCTGCTCGTGATCCCGTTCGCCCTTCCCCGCACGTTCGGCAAGATGGTGGGCGACAACCGCCAGGGCTACGCGATCGTCGCCGTGATGAGCCTGTTCTGGGTCGCCTCGGTCGCCCTCATGACCCTCGCCGAATCGCAGCACCACGGCACCGCCCTGCAGGCCGCTGGCGGCGCGATGGAGGGCAAGGAACAGCGCTTCGGCATCGCCGCCAGCTCGCTGTTCGCCGCCTCCACGACGCTGACCTCGACCGGTGCGGTGGACTCCTTCCACGACTCGTACACGCCCTTCGGCGGCGGCCTCGCGATCTTCAACATGATGCTCGGCGAGATCGCGCCCGGCGGCACCGGTTCGGGCCTGTACGGCATGCTGATCCTGGCGATCGTGGCCGTGTTCGTGGCGGGCCTGATGGTCGGGCGCACCCCGGAGTACCTGGGCAAGAAGCTCGGCGGCCGGGAGATGAAGTTCGCCTCCCTCTACATCCTGACCACGCCGATCCTGGTGCTGGTCGGCACCGGTGTGGCGATGGCCCTGCCGGGCGAGCGGGCCGGGATGCTCAACAGCGGTGCGCACGGCTTCTCCGAGGTGCTGTACGCGTTCACCTCCGCGAGCAACAACAACGGTTCGGCGTTCGCGGGCATCACGGTGAACACGCCGTGGTACGACACCGCGCTGGGTCTGTGCATGGTGCTCGGCCGCTTCCTGCCGATGGTGTTCGTTCTGGCGCTGGCCGGCTCGCTCGCGCAGCAGCAGCCGGTCCCCGCCACCCCGGGCACCCTGCCCACCCACAAGCCGCTGTTCGTCGGGCTGCTCTCCGGTGTCGTGCTGATCGTCGTCGGCCTCACCTACTTCCCGGCCCTGGCTCTCGGGCCGCTCGCAGAAGGTCTCCACTGATGTCCACCACCCACAACCCCGCGCCCGTGGACCACAGCCACGCCCCGCACAGAGTCTCCGCCGGCCTGCTGGACCCGAAGCTGATCGTCTCCTCGCTGCCGGACGCGGTGAAGAAGCTCGATCCCCGGGTGATGGTCAAGAACCCGGTCATGTTCGTGGTCGAGGTCGGCTCGGTGGTCACCACCGTCTCCGCGATCGCCGACCCGTCCGTGTTCGCCTGGTCGATCACCGTGTGGCTCTGGCTGACCACGATCTTCGCCAACCTGGCGGAGGCCGTCGCCGAGGGCCGCGGCAAGGCCCAGGCCGACACCCTGCGCAAGACCAAGACCGAGAGCGTCGCCCGCCGCCTGCTGGACTGGCCCAAGAGCCAGGACGAGGAGGAGGTGCCCGGCACCGCGCTCCGGCTCGGCGACCACGTGGTGGTCGAGGCCGGGCAGATCATCCCGGGCGACGGCGACGTCGTCGAGGGCGTCGCGTCCGTGGACGAGTCGGCGATCACGGGTGAGTCCGCGCCGGTGATCCGCGAGTCCGGTGGTGACCGCAGTGCCGTCACCGGCGGTACGAAGGTGCTGTCCGACCGGATCGTGGTGAAGATCGCCTCGGAGCCCGGCAAGTCGTTCATCGACCGGATGATCGCCCTGGTCGAGGGCGCCGCCCGGCAGAAGACGCCGAACGAGATCGCGCTCAACATCCTGCTGGCCTCGCTGACCATCGTCTTCCTGGTCGCGGTGGTCACGCTCCAGCCGATGGCCACCTTCGCGGGCGCCCCGCAGTCGATGGTCGTCCTGGTCGCGCTGATCGTGGCGCTGATCCCGACCACCATCGGCGCGCTGCTGTCCGCGATCGGCATCGCCGGCATGGACCGGCTGGTGCAGCGCAACGTGCTGGCGATGTCCGGGCGGGCCGTCGAGGCCGCCGGTGACGTCAACACCCTGCTGCTCGACAAGACCGGCACCATCACCCTGGGCAACCGCCAGGCCGCCGAGTTCCTGCCCGCCGAAGGCATCGAGATCGGCGAGCTCGCCGACGCCGCGCAGCTGTCCTCGCTCGCCGACGAGACTCCCGAAGGCCGCTCGATCGTGGTCCTCGCCAAGACCGAGTACGGCCTGCGGGCCCGCGCCCAGGGCGAGCTGGCACACGCCACCTGGGTCCCGTTCACCGCCCAGACCCGCATGTCGGGCGTGGACGTGGACGGTAACCAGGTCCGCAAGGGTGCGGCCGGCTCGGTCGCCAACTGGGTCACCGAGAACGGCGGCACGGTCGGACCGGACGTGGCGCAGCTGGTGGACGGCATCTCCGCCGCCGGCGGTACCCCGCTGGTGGTCGCCGCGAAGTCCGGTGACCAGGCTCCTCGCGTCCTCGGGGTGATCTACCTCAAGGACGTGGTCAAGGAGGGCATGCGGGAGCGGTTCGACGAGCTGCGCCGGATGGGCATCAAGACCATCATGATCACCGGCGACAACCCGCTGACCGCCAAGGCGATCGCGGAGGAGGCGGGCGTGGACGACTTCCTCGCCGAGGCCACGCCCGAGGACAAGATGGCCCTGATCAAGAAGGAGCAGGAGGGCGGCAAGCTGGTCGCGATGACCGGCGACGGCACCAACGACGCCCCCGCGCTCGCCCAGGCCGACGTCGGCGTCGCGATGAACACCGGGACCATGGCGGCCAAGGAGGCCGGCAACATGGTCGACCTCGACTCCAACCCGACCAAGCTGATCGAGATCGTCGAGATCGGCAAGCAGCTGCTCATCACCCGCGGCGCGCTGACCACGTTCTCGATCTCCAACGACGTGGCCAAGTACTTCGCGATCATCCCCGCGATGTTCGCCGGCGTGTACCCGGGCCTGAGCCACCTCAACATCATGGGCCTGCACAGCCCGCAGTCCGCGATCACCTCGGCGATCATCTTCAACGCCCTGGTCATCATCGGCCTCATCCCGCTCGCCCTGCGCGGCGTGAAGTACCGCCCCTCGGACGCTTCTTCGCTGCTGGCCCGCAACATCGGCGTCTACGGCGTCGGCGGTCTGGTGGTGCCGTTCGTCGGCATCAAGGTGATCGACCTGATCGTGCAGTTCATCCCCGGCCTGAGCTGAGAGAACGAGAATCATGCCCACCATCGTGCGCACCCACCTCACCGCGCTGCGGGCGCTGCTGGTGATGACCGTCCTGTGCGGCATCGCCTACCCGCTGCTGATCACCGGCATCAGCCAGGCCGTGTTCAGCGACAAGGCCAACGGCTCGATCGTCAAGGCGGACGGCAAGGAGATCGGCTCCAGCCTGCTCGGCCAGAACTTCAACCTGCCGAAGAAGAACCCGGACGACCCGAACGAGGAGGCGGTGCCGGACCCGAAGTGGTTCCAGCCGCGCTTCTCCGCCGGCAACTACGACCCGAAGTCCTCGGGCGCCACCAACCTCGGCCCCAACGACGAGAAGCTGACCAAGGCCATCCAGGACCGCCGCGCGCAGATCGCCGCCTTCGACGGCGTCGATGCGGCGAGCGTCCCGGCGGACGCGGTCACCTCCTCCGCCTCCGGCCTGGACCCGCACATCTCGGTGGCCTACGCCAAGGAACAGATCGCCAGGGTCGCCAAGGAGCGCAACCTGCCGGTCGACACGGTCGCCAAGTTGGTCGACACGTACACCGAGGGTCGCTCGCTCGGCTTCCTCGGCCAGGACGGCGTCAACGTCGTCCTCCTCAACAAGGCCGTGGCCGAGCAGAAGTGATGACACGGGACACCGACTGAGACCCGGACCGATCCGGCGCGCCGCACGCGCCGGATCGGTCCGGCCGTTTGCCCAGGTCCACCGATGGGAGAAAGCAGCAACCATGTCCCGCGACCTCACCTCCGGCATCGTTCACCGCCGAGGCCGGCTGAGGGTCTATCTCGGTTCCGCGCCGGGGGTCGGCAAGACCTACCGGATGCTGGACGAGGCCCACCGCCGACGCGAGCGGGGGGCGGACGTCGTGGTCGGGTTCATCGAGACCCACGGGCGCCGGCACACCGCAAAGATCCTCGACGGGCTGGAGGTCGTCCCCCGCATCCACCGCTCCTACCGGGACGCCGAGTTCGAGGAGATGGACCTGGATGCGATCCTCGCCCGCCGCCCGTCCGTCGTCCTGGTCGACGAGCTCGCCCACACCAACATCCCCGGCGGCCGCCACGCCAAGCGCTGGCAGGACATCGACGACCTGCTCGATGCCGGCATCGACGTCATCACCACCGTCAACATCCAGCACCTGGAATCACTGAACGACGTCGTCCAGAAGATCACCGGCATCCCCCAACGCGAGACCGTCCCCGACGACGTGGTCCGCCGCGCCGACCAGATCGAACTCGTCGACATGGCCCCGCAGGCGCTGCGCCGCCGCATGGCCCACGGCAACGTCTACCAGGCCGAGAAGGTCGACGCCGCGCTCTCCAACTACTTCCGCGTCGGCAACCTCACCGCGCTTCGCGAGCTCGCCCTGCTCTGGGTTGCAGGCCGGGTCGACGAGGGCCTGCGCGACTACCGCAACAGCCACAACATCGACCGCGTCTGGGAGACCCGCGAACGCGTCGTCGTCGCCCTGACCGGCGGCCCCGAAGGCGAGACGATCATCCGGCGCGCCGCGAGGATCGCCGACCGCACCGCCGGCGGCGACCTCCTGGCCGTCCACGTCAGCCGCAGCGACGGCCTCGCCGGCGCCTCCCCTGGAGCGCTCGCCGAACAACGGCAGCTGGTCGAAACCCTCGGCGGCACCTATCACGTGGTCGTCGGTGATGACGTGCCGACTGCGCTGCTCGCCTTCGCCCGCGCCCACCACGCCACCCAGCTCGTGCTCGGCACCAGCCGCCGCGGCCGGATCAACCGCTTCCTCACCGGCCCCGGCATCGGCGAGACCACCGTGGACGCCTCCGAGGACATCGACGTCCACATGGTCACCCACGAGTTCACCGGCCGCGGCAAGCTGCCCGCCCTCGGCCGCCGCCACTCCAAGCGTCGTACGGTGGCGGGTTTCGCCGCGGGCCTGGTGGTGCCGGCGCTGCTGACGATGCTGCTGTCCCAGCTTGACAAGGGACTCAACCTGACGACCGTCGCCCTGATCTTCCAGCTCGGCGTCGTCGGCGTCGCCCTGCTCGGCGGGGCCGCCTCGGCGCTGCTGGCCTCCCTGACGGCCTCGCTGCTGCTGAACTACTACTTCATCCCGCCTGTCCACACGTTCACCATCGGCGAGACCAACAACCTCATCGCCCTGATGGTTTTCACGGTCGTCGCGCTCACCGTCTCCACCGTGGTCGATCACGCCGCCCGCCTCACCACCCGCGCCGCCCGCGCCACCGCCGAGGCCGAGACCCTCTCCACCCTGGCTGGCAGCGTGCTGCGCGGCGCCGACGCCCTGCCCGCCCTGCTGGACAAGACCCGCACCGCCTTCGGCATGGACTGCGTCGCCCTCCTCGACCGCGCCGGCACCGCCATCGCCCGCAGCGACTCCGACAGCGAGCCGGCCGCCGACCAAGCCGTCACCGAACTGCCCGCCGGCCCCGATGCGCTGCTGATCCTGACCGGCCGCAGGCTCCCCGCCGCCGACCAGCGCGTGCTGACCGCCTTCACCGCCCACATCACCGCAGCCCTGGAACGCGACCGGCTCGCGGCCACCGCCGCCGAGATCGAACCGATCAAGGCCGCCGACCGGATGCGCACCGCCCTGCTCGCCGCCGTCAGCCACGACCTGCGCACCCCGCTCGCCACCGCACTCGCCGCGGTCGGCTCGCTCCTGAGCCCCGACGTCGAGTTCTCCCACGACGACCGCGACGAACTCCTCACCCTGGCCAACGAATCACTGCTCAAGCTCACCGCCCTGGTCGACAACCTCCTCGACATGAGCCGCCTGCAGGCCGGCGCCCTCACCCTCCACCTCGACACCGTCCGGCTCGACGACGCACTCATCCAAGCCATGGACTCCCTCGCCGACCCGGCCGCCCCCGTCCAGCCGCTCGACCTCGACACCGCCCCGCCTGTCCTCGCCGACCCGCCGCTGCTGGAGCGCGTCCTCGCCAACCTCATCGCCAACGCGCTGCGCCACAACGCCCCCGGCGCGCCCGTCCTAGTCACCGCCAGCCACCACAACGAGCAGGTCGAGATCCGCGTCGTCGACCGCGGCCCCGGCATCGCCCCCGAGGACCGCGACCGGGTCTTCCTGCCCTTCCAACGCCTCGGCGACACCGACAACACCACCGGCGTCGGCCTGGGCCTCGCCCTCTCCCGCGGCCTCGCCGAAGCCATGGGCGGCCACCTGGAAGTCGAGGACACCCCCGGCGGCGGCACCACCATGCTCCTCACCCTCCCGGCCGCCCCCGACGACACCCCCGCAGACCCGAAGGAAGGCGACCAGTGAGCCGTGTCCTCCTCGTCGACGACGAGCCCCAGCTCCTTCGCACCCTGCGGATCAACTTCCGCGCCCGCAACTACACCGTCCTCACCGCCAGCACCGGCCAGAAAGCACTCGACCTGGCCGGCCGCGAAACACCCGACGCCGTCCTCCTCGACCTGGGCCTGCCGGACTTCGACGGCGTGGACATCATCCGCGGCCTGCGCTCCACCCTCGACGTGCCGATCATCGTCCTCTCCGGCCGCGAGTCCGCCGACGAGAAGATCCGCGCCCTCGACGCAGGCGCCGACGACTACATCACCAAACCGTTCAACATCGACGAGCTGTTCGCCCGCCTGCGCGCCGTCCTACGCCGCCCACCCCAGGTCGAACAGATCACCAACCCCAGGATCGGCGACCTGGAGATCGACCTCAGCGCCGCCACCGTCACCGGACCGCAGGGGCACGTACGGCTCACCCCCACCGAGTGGAAGATCCTCGCCCTGCTGCTCGCCAACCCCCACCGCCTCGTCCCCGGCCCGCAGATCCTGCGCGAGGTCTGGGGCCCGAGCGCGGAGAAGCAGCGCAACTACCTGCGCGTCTACCTGGCAGCCCTGCGCCGCAAACTCGAACCCGACCCCGCCCACCCCCGCCACCTGATCACCGAAGCCGGCATGGGCTACCGCTACGAACCCTGACCTCGACAGAGATCGGACGGCAGCTAGTGAGACAGCGCTAATGAGACGTCAAGGCCACCACGGCCCGCGTTAGGGGTCCGTCAGGAAAACGCCGAACGGCACCTTGAGGGGCATAGCGTCACCTGCGAGGAAACGGTTCCGCACGCTTTCGTGGGGAAAGCGCGCGAAGCCGCGCCGGAGCTCCAGGGCACTCGATGGTGGAAAGCGAGAGCCGCGCTCCGGCGGCCACCCGTGGGGGGAAGGGGACGCGTCGATGGGCGCAGCCGGCAGAACGACCGTACCGGGCAATGCAACCGCGCCGGAGGCGACAAGCCCCGGTACGGCCGAGGCGGCGTCCGCATCGCGCGTCCCCCACCCCCGGGCCTCCCGGGCCGCCGGCAGTCGGCGCGCCCCCGAGTGGCTCGGCCGCATCTGGTGGAACACCCCCCGCCTGATACGCGCGCTCGCAGCCGCCGCCCTGGCCACTGGCGTGATCTTCGCGGCGGTCGCGGCAACGGTGCTCGGCGGCGCCCGCCAGGACATCGACACCATCGGCCACCAGGCCGCCCCGCAGGCCGTCCGCTCGGCCGACCTGTACTTCGCGCTCAACGACATGGACGCCCAGGCCGCGAACCTGCTCCTGCTCGGCGCCGACCCCGACTACACGACGCTGCACCGACAGACCCTGGAGACCTACGAGCAGCGCCGCACCGAGGCCGACACCAGCCTCCAGCGCGCCGCCGAGGCCACCGCCGACGACCCGGCCGGGCAGAAGGCGGTCCAGACCGTCATCAACCAGCTCGGCCGCTACGAGGCACTGGTCGCCCGCACCCAGCTGCTGGAGGACCAGGCCCACGCACCCGCCGGCAAGCCCTCCGCAGAGGCGCTGGACGCCTACCGGCAGGCCACCGACCTGCTGCGCCAGCAGCTGCTGCCCGCCGCCGACCAGGTGATCGCCGCGAACGACGCCACCGTCGAACACCTCTACACCGGCCGACGAGGCGACCTCGACGCCGGCTGGTGGTGGATCCTGGCCACCGGCCTGCTCACCCTGGGCGCGCTCGCCGCCCTGCAGCGCACCCTGACCGTCCGCTTCCGCCGCCTGATCAACGTGCCGCTCGCCGCCGCGACCCTGCTGACCGCCGTCGCCCTGATCAGCGGCCTGGTCCTCGACTCCCGCGCCGAGGACCACCTGGTCGTCGCCAAGAGCAACTCCTACGACTCCGTCATCGCCCTCAGCCGCGCCCGCGCCGTCGCCTACGACATGAACGCCGACGAGAGCCGCTACCTCACCGACCCGACCCGCGCCGCCGCCTACGAGCAGACCTTCCTCGACAAGAGCCAGGCCATCGTCCGCGTCGACGGCGCCACCATCACCACCTACGACGCCCGCCTGCGCGCCGCCGCCGACGCCCACCACGCCGACCACAGCGCGGTGCCCTTCGACGGCTTCCTCGGCACCGAACTGCGCAACATCACCTTCCACGGCGAGCAGGACGCCGCCGAGCGGGTGCTGACGACCTTCCAGCAGTACCAGCTCGACGACCGCAAGACCCGCGCGATGCGCGACCAGGGCCACCTCAAGGAAGCGGTCACCTTCAACACCGGCATCGCCCCCGGCCAGTCCAACGCCGACTTCAACCAGCTCAGCGACGCCCTCGACAGCGTCCTCGCCATCAACAAGGACGCACTCTCCCAAGCCGTCAACGACGCCGACGACGACCTCGACACCACGACCGCAGCAGCCGGCGGCCTCGTCCTCGCCGCCCTGCTCGCCGCCACCGCACTGGGCGTACGGCCGCGCCTGCGCGAGTACCGCTGACCCGCCGGAGCACGCGCGCGACCGGCCTGGGCCGCCCCGTGCGGCTCAGGCCACCTTCGACGGCCGGTGGAAGGCGTCCAACGCGACGCCGGCCTGGTCGGCGAGCGTCACGGCGACCAGACGGGCCTGCCGCGACGGCACAGCGCCACCGGGCCCGGGCTCCATCATGAACCGGCCGACATACCGGCCGCTGCTGAACACCCGCAGCTCGACCTCCTCCTGCGGAAGACCCAGCCGCTCCACGTCCCACTCCCTGCGTCCGACCACGATGGAACCGTCGTGTTCCAGACGCGGCGGGCGGCCCAGCAGCGAGCCGAACTCGAACCGGCAGGCCCGCAGGCCGAGCAGTTCGATCAGCTCGTCGCGCACGTGGTCGACCACCGCGACGGCGGAGTTCGCCGAACGCGCCCGCACCGCCGTCTCGTGCAGCCGGTCCAGATAGCCCGCGTCGGTGACCGCGATCACCTCGAAACGGCGTGCCCGGGCCGCCAGCTGCGAGACCGCGAGCCCCACCGCCAGCAGCAGCACGGCCGTCGTGATGTCCGCCGAATTGCTGATGGTCACCTGCTCGTACGGACGGGTGAAGAAGAAGTCGAACCACAGCGCCGCACTCAACGCGGCCACCGCCCCCGCCGGCCGGTGCCCCAGCGCCGCCACCGCGACCACCCCCACCACCAGGATCAGCGCGACATTGGTGTTCGCCAGATCACCGCGGAACGGCAGCAGCACCACACTCAGCACCAGCGGAACAACCGCCGCCACCACCAGCGAAACAGGACCACGAGCCACGAAACGGCGCATCATCGCACCTCCTCCGGACACCGGTGTAGAACACCACGCATGATGACGCAACCGGCAGCAACAGGTGTTAACGCCTTCCATACGTCCGGACTTGACGCGCTCCAGGTCCTTAATAGACCTCGAAGAAGTGCCATTGCCGAGGCCGCATGTGCCACTACCTAATAGGCCGGCAGATGGCGGACGGCGGCTGGGCCTTCGGCGAGAACACACTGGTGGGCGGGGGCGCGCTCGCCTGATAGCCGCGCCAGCCATCGGGATGATTCCGCTGTCGGGACCGGGTCGGTAGTTGATCCTCCTCTGGGGTTGACGCATGTTCGTCGAGAGGGATGACGGGGGAGAAGGAGGCTGGCTCATGACGGACGGCAGGCAATTTGGACACGTGCGTCTGCTGCTTATGCAGGTCGCGGAACTGATTTATCAGGGTTCGTACGAGCAGGCGCTTGCGCAGAGCAAAGGGGCAATACAGCTGATCAATGAGGCATTTTCGTCAATGCCTCAGGCGCGCGAGGTAGCTGGTGCGGAGGCCGCGTGGCAGGACGAGCAGGCCAGTGAGACAAGTCCAGAGATCCCCTGGCAGGTTGAACACGTCCGCGCACTGTCGGGGCTCCTGTCGGCACAGTTGGGGCTCGGCGATCTAGAGGCCGGCAGAGTATCTCTGGGGCAACTTCAAGAAGTAGCCGGATTCATCCGTCTCCAAGGGTTCGCAGGTGGTTACTGCCGTCACAACCGGTTCTCATGCATCCCTCCCGATTGTCAGGCGCTGCCCCCGTGCACGAACCCGTAGGAATCGTTGTCTCCGGGTGTCACCCCGGTCCTGGGTGGGTCGACGTCATTCTCTACTGTGCGGTCGGACTCGTCGTGGTGCCGCGCATCATCTGGTTCGCCGCGTACTACGTCGTGTTCCTTGCCAATAGCAAAAAGGCAGGACTACCCGCGTTCAAGCGAGCGACTAAGGAAGGGCCTTCCGGTGCGCTCAAGCGGGCGACTCAGGCCCTCAGCGCCCAGGTGTGGCCCGGCGCCCCTGCCCAGCTACCTAAGCGGCATGAGCGGTTCGTCACCGCAGCCCAGCACGCGCAGGATGCACTGATGATCAGCGGCGCGATCGCTCTCGCGGCGTGGACTGTGGTGTTCTCAACGGCAGCGACGTTCCCGGTCACTGAGCTCTCGCCCATTACTCGAAACCTCTTGTTCGCCGCTTCGCTTTCCCTGCTTGTCGGCCCACTGCTGTTTCGGGCGGTAGGAAGGCAGGTCACGCTGATGGGACGGGAGATCGCAGGGGCAGTCGGATATGCGGTCTTCGTGCTCGCCCTCTGCTCGGCGATGGCAGATTTGTTCGGCACGACCGGGAGAGTCCTCGCCACCGCTCTGGCAGTCGCCGTTGTCCTGCGGGATCTGAGGGAATGCCTTCCCCTAATTACCGACTGGGAGGGTTTCACTGTTGTACCCGCGCCATCCGACACTCCGGCCCCAGAGACGGAGCAGACGGACGACTCCGACTAGAACGCTCCTGAAAATCACGGGTTCTGGCCCCGCTCTGGGGGTGAAGTGGGGCCAGTATTGTGTTACGCAGGGGGGGGATCGGGGCGGGGAGAGCGTCGGCGAGGATGTGTGGGAGACCTGCCGGGAGCTGATCCCGGCTGGGAGTGTGATCGCGTTCCTGGCCGAGCACCGCGAGGTGCTGTTCCCGAAGTCGATGTTCGTGGACATGTATCCCTCGACCAACGGGCGGCCCTCGATGCCGCCGCAGGTGCTGGCCGCGACGGTAGTGCTGCAGAGCCTGTACGGGCTGTCCGACTTCGAGACCGTGCGGGAGCTGCAGTGCGACCTGCGGTGGAAGGCGGCGTGTGGGCTTGGGCTGCACGACACCGCGTTCGACCCCTCGCTGCTGACCTACTTCCGCTCTACCAGAACTACCACGAGGGCGTTGAGGACCAGATCGGCGTGCTCGGCCTGGTCCTCAACCGACTGCGCGCCGGCGGCTTCGCGGTCCGGTGAGCAGGACGTGGCCCGGCTCTCACCGTTCGTCCGGCACCACTTCAACATGCTCGGCCGCTGCTCCTTCCAGCTGCCTGGGCCGCCCGAGGGGATGCGGCCGTTGCGTGTGCCGGATACCGCCGGCGGCGAATGAGCGGGAAGCGGTGGCAGGGCTCAGCCGTCCTGATCCCTCAGCTGCTGGGCGAGACCGTCCACCGCGGCGGCGGTCTCCGCCGACTTCGCCATCTTGCCGACGCCGACGAGGACGGTCTGACCGGTCCCCGCCACGACCGCGACGTTCTCCGCGCCCCCGGCACTGCCAGCGATGAACGATTCCGAGGCGTCCACTCGCGGAATGTTGTACTTGGTCCCAGTCAGGCGGAACCCGTCGTTGCGGCGTGCTGGACGCGCGACCCGGAGCGCCCACCAGGTTCGGATTTGTCCTGGGCCCACTCGGCTGCTGGGGAGGCGCCGGGTACCGTGTCGGCTGGACACGGACGGGTCAATTGTGGGTTGGCGGCGGGACGACGAGGCGGGGAGCATGCAAAACCGATACGCAGACCGCTGCGTGACGTGCTCGGTGTGGGTCTTCGAACGCGGTGGGCGCCTTCGCAAGGCCGAAGGCGCCTGGGCAGTGCAGTGCCTGGTCTGCCATGGCTTCGCCCAGCTGTGGGAGTCGGAGGACTTTGACCCGGCCGACCTCGAACGGCACCTGCCGAAGGTGAGGCCGCCGCTGACCGCGACGTTCCTGACCTTGCGGGTGCTCGGGCTGACCCGTGAGTGCTGGAAGTGCCACGGGGATACGACGTGTCTGGTCGGGCTCTACCCGCAAGAGCCAGCCCGTGGTTTCGACACTCTGCACACGGGAGACGAGATCACGCTGGCGCTGATTCAGAAGCTCTTGCATCGAGGCGGCAGGGCGGACCTCGCCGGGACGGTCAAGATCCGGTACAGCAGCGTCATGGGCCGCTACCTGTCCAACGGCTGTATCCACTGCGATGCGCTCCAGGGCGACTTCTACCTGCAGGAGGACATCGACGACCGTCTGCGCGCGCATGGGCTGGACGGCTTGGAGACGCTCCTGACCATGAACTGCCCGGTGCTCGATTGGTACCCGGTGGTCCACCAGAACGGTGGCGGGATTTCGGTCCACGGCTGAGGAGTGCTGCCGCGGGCCGGACGGTAACCTGTCCGCCCGGCCGGGCGGCGGGTGGAGGCTGGTCAATGGTGAAGGGAACCGCCGTCCGGACACCTCACCACGGTCAGCTCACGACCCGCCGCGGTGGTTCTCGGTGATTCGGTGATCTATCGCCCGCTGGCGTCGATGACGTTGCCGTGGGGACAGTGGTTGGTGTCGTTGCCGGCCCAGGTGGGCACGTAGACCTGAGCGAAGATGTGGTGCCGCGCGAGGTTGAGGAACTGGTCGCGGCGCTGGTGAACCGGATCTGCGACCTGACGGAGAGCCGCCCGTACGCCGCCGTCCGTGCGGCCGCCCGGTTCGACCGCGCTGCTGGCCGGCCGCAAGGCCCGCAGCAATCTGATGACCTGGGAGTACATCGGCCGCGCCCTCGGCTGCGGGCCGCAGGAGGCACTGGAGCGGTTCGGCGAGACGCTGAACGACGTCGACCAGGGTGATGAGGGCGAGCTCTGAGGTGTCAGTTCCCGAGGGGACGGACAACGGCCGCCTGTGCTCTGCTCTGTCAGGGCTCCGTGGTCAGCTTAGGATCGGCGCTTCCGGGGTGGGGATGGTCAGTACGTCGTAGATGCTGTCACCCCATGTGGCCCAGCAGCGTAGCCCATGTCCGTCGATCAGGTAGATGCCCTGACTGCGGGCATCGGCGGCAGCCTGCGCCGTGAACACGGCATTGGTGATTACGACTGCCACGTCGGCCCCGTGGATCTGGCGGGCGGTGCCGTTGGTCTCATAGATGATCTTCGGGCCGACAGCCCCGCGCTGACGATACTTGCACTGGAAGACGAGACGGCGTCCGTCCGATGTCTCGGCGATCACATCGGCACCTTGGTCACCTGCTCCGCCAGCCTCACGGACGACCGTCAGTCCATCGCGATTCAGCAACTGTGCTGTCAACTGCTCGATCGTGGTCCCGTTGAGTCGAGCGAGGGCGTCGGCAGGGTAGCTGTCGGGGCCGGAGGCGAATTCATGACGGCGCCGGGCGAGAGTCTTCAACCGGCGGAACTTCTGCTCGCTGACTCGCCAACGGGCTTCGGCCTCCCGGCCGGCTCGGAAGGCGCGCTCCCACTCGGCGAATATGAGATCTGCCAGCGATTCACGGCCGGTACCTGCCCTGAACTCCGTGATGGGGTCGGCGCCGAACTGGTCGCGCAACTCCGCGAAGGCGTGCTGGGCTGCGGCCTTCGCGGAGCGCACCGTCGTCAGGGCGTCGGAGTACACGCGCATGTCCGCTCTTCGAAGATGGTCGATCTCCTGAACGGCACACTCGGCGACCGCCGAGAGCTGACGTTCCTCGGTGAGCCAATCCAGGCAGGTCTGAATCGCCGAATCGAGCCACTCCGTCCACAGATCCATGCTCTCAAGCGCCTCCCGGCCGGCCTGGCCCTCGGAGATCCACAGAAACCCTGCCAACAGCGTGTCGTCGCTGGCGTGACCGACCAAGGCGCCAATCCTCTCCCTCAGGTCCGCGTCGCGATAGCGGATGGGCCGCACGGAGTCCGGGCGGAGTGTGGGGCCGCTTTTGCGGCTCTGAGCAGGGAGAACGCTGTTCTGAATAATCACCGGCGAATGGTACAGACTGCCGCCGACAGGCCAGAGTCAAGTGCGCTGCGCTTCCCGGCCGACTCGGCTTCGCCAAGGCCGCGAGTTCTCAGATCTGGGACGAAGGCGGAAGCTTCCCAGTATCAGCCCCGAGAGCTGGCCGCTTCGAGGGAAGCCAAGAATTCCGGAAGGCGTGTATCGAGCACCCGGCGTACTGGCGTGCTGCCCGGACCGCTGCCTCTCGGGACATGGCCTTCCCTCCTTCTGTGAAGATGGCGCCCTCCATGCGGTCGCCGATGGTCTCCCGGAGTAGGACCGAGGCACTCTCCGGGATGAGCATCTCCGTCAGCCCAGTCTTCGAAGCGCCAGCGGCGGACAACGTGCTGCCGATCGCGTCCCGGACGTCGAGAGAAAGGAAGTCCGTGAGGTTGAACTCGACCTCTGAGAGCAGCACCCACAAGGCGCGGTGAGCGACAGGAATGGTCGAGTCCGAGATCAGTTCGTCGAACCGCTGAGGGGTGATGGTGTCGATGTGCAAGGTCAGCTCCTTGGTCACGTTCCGTGATGGTTGGGGTGGGTGAGGGGGCGCTGCCACCCGTAGGTTCGCAGCGATCTCCAGCCCTGTTCGGTGCCCGCGAGGGGGCGGTGGGCCTGCGATACTTGGAGGGCCGTTGAGCGGCCGAGCAGCGAGGTAGTCGGCGGCGGCGGAAGACCGGTGGACCACCTCACAGCACGGAATCGGCACACATGAGGCCGAGAAACGCGGAGAAATCGCGAGAGCCCGAGAGAGGCATTCTCGCAGGTCAGAGGCCAATTAATCGGCGTTTCCGCAGGTCAGAGGCTTGCCCGGGGAAAACTTACAAAGCAGATGTCGGCGGTTCGAAACCGTCCGCGCCCACCAGCGCAAAAGGCCCGCAGCGATCACGCTGCGGGCCTTTTGACTGCAACAACTGACAGCAACGGCTGATGTCAGCCCGTCCTGGCCCGCCAGGCAAACTGGCTGACCGTCACAGGCTGCGTGCGCCGATGAGCAGGCCCGCCATGGCCGTTCCGACGATCCGTACCGTGGTTTCCGCGCCCCAGATCAGGCTGTTGGCCTGGGCCAGGCGGTGCCGCCCCACCACGGCGGCCACCACGCCGTACCCGGCCGCGTTGAAGAAGACGTAGAGCGTCGACGACAGGAAGGCCATGGCCACGATGTGGGCCGCGGTCAGCGAATGGGTGGCTGCCGCCAGCGGGACGCTCGCCAGGCAGACGCTGTTCGCGAGGTCGGCGGCCACCATGATGCGGCGCCGGTCCAGCCGGTCGGCGAGCGCTCCGGCCAGCAACCCGAAGAAGACGTACGGCATGGCCTCGTCGGCCGCCACGAAGGACACCAGCAGGGGTGAGCCCGTCTTCTCGTACACCAGGACCGGCATGGCGACGTACGCGACGGCCGACCCGGCCCCGGACAGGACGCGAGAAAGCCAGAAGAGCCGAAAAGTGCGCTCGCGGCGCAGCGGTCGAAGTCCCTCGTCGAGACCGTCGACCTCCGAAATGGACGAAGTCATGGGAGTTTCCAGGCACATCCGAGTCCCGGCGCAAGGAGCTGTCGGAGCCCCACTACTTCCTGGTCCAGCACCTCGGCACCCCGGACATGGTGCTGAGCCTCCACCGCGGCGGCACGGACCGGGAGCTCCTGCCCGCCTACCGGCACGACGACCGGCCCGGCCTGTTCGTCCAGGACGAGGACCCCCGCTTCCCGTACGCCACCAGATCTGATGGCCGGCGACCCCCCGCACGTCAACGCCGCGGGCCCGGCCTCGGAGTACCAGCATCGGGGCCTCGATCGAAGCACGGTGGCGGGCCGGTGGCGGGGGCGCCACGGCTCCGGCCGGCTCCGCCCGGCTCGACAGGCGGGGTCGTGCGGCCTGTGTTTGTGTGGCTGCAAACCGCTTGGGAGAGGTGAAACGCCGTGACCATGCCCCCGTTCGGGTCGAACGATCCGTTCTCCGACCTGCTCAGCCGGTTCTTCGGGATGAGCCCGATGGCCTCTCCGCCCGCCGTGCAGCGGGTGCCGATCGGGCGGCTGCTCAGCGAGTCCTCCCAGGAGCTGCTGGCGCTCGCGGCGCGGCGCGCGTCCGAGGACGGTTCCAGCGACCTGGACACCGCGCACCTGGCCTGGGCGGCCACCCGGGTGGAGCCTTCGCGGCGGATGCTGGAGAGGGCGGGCATCGATCCGGACCGGCTGTCCGGCGACCTGGAGCACGCCCTGCCGTCCGGCGGCACCGACGCGGTGGACGGGCAGCCGACGCTCACCCCCTCGGCCAAGCGCGCCCTGCTCGCGGCGCACGCCCGTTCGCAGGCGGTCGGCGCCTCGTACATCGGCCCGGAGCACATCCTCGGCGCGCTGCTGGACCAGGAGCGGTCGGGGGCTGGCGTGGCGCTGCGCAATGCGGCGCCCTCGCAGGAGGCGCTGAAGTCGGTGCTGGAGGAGCGCGGCACCGGCGGTGAGCGCAGCAGCACGGGCGCGTACCCGAGCGAGACGCCGACGCTGGACGAGTACGGGCGCGACCTCACCGAGGAGGCGCGCTCGGGCCGGCTGGACCCGGTGGTCGGGCGGGCCGAGGAGATCGAGCAGACCGTCGAGATCCTCTCCCGGCGGACGAAGAACAACCCGGTGCTGATCGGTGAGCCGGGCGTCGGCAAGACTGCGATCGTCGAGGGGCTGGCCCAGCGGATCGTCTCCGGGGACGTGCCGCGGAGCCTCCGGGAGAAGCGGGTCGTCACCCTCGACCTGACCGCGCTGGTGGCCGGCTCCAAGTATCGGGGCGAGTTCGAGGAGCGGCTGAAGAGCGTGATCGACGAGGTCACGGCGGCCGAGAAGAGCGTGATCCTCTTCCTGGACGAGCTGCACACCGTGGTCGGCGCGGGCGGTGGCGGCGAGGGCTCGATGGACGCCGGCAACATCCTCAAACCGGCGCTCGCACGCGGTGAGTTGAGCGTGGTCGGCGCGACCACGCTGGACGAGTACCGCAAGCACGTGGAGAAGGACGCCGCGCTGGAGCGCCGCTTCCAGCCGGTGCTGGTGCCCGAGCCGAGCGTCGCGGAGACGATCGAGATCCTGCGGGGGCTGCGCGACGCCTACGAGGCGCACCACCAGGTGCGGTTCACCGACGGGGCGCTGGTCGCGGCGGCGACGCTCTCCGACCGGTACGTCAGCGACCGCTTCCTGCCCGACAAGGCGATCGACCTGCTGGACCAGGCCGGGGCGCGGGTGCGGCTGCGCAGCCTGAGCGGGTCCACCGAGGCGACCGGGGTGCAGGACCGGATCACCAAGCTGAAGCGGGAGTTGGAGGAGGCCGTCGCGGACGAGGAGTTCGTCCGGGCCGCCAACCTGAAGACCGAGCTGCGGCAGACCGAGGAGGAGCTGGCGGCGCTCGCCGAGTCCCGCGAGGAGGTCGTCGACGTGACGGCCGACGACATCGCGCAGGTGCTGTCCTCCCGGACCGGCATCCCGGTCGCGGAGCTGAACGCGACCGAGAAGGAGCGGCTGCTCAAGCTGGAGGAGCACCTGCACGAGAAGGTGATCGGGCAGGAGGAGGCGGTCACCGCGGTCGCCCAGGCGGTGCGCCGCGGCCGGGCCGGGATGGGCGATCCGGAGCGGCCGACCGGCTCCTTCCTGTTCCTCGGCCCGACCGGCGTCGGCAAGACGGAGCTGGCGAAGGCGCTGGCGGCGCTGCTGTTCGGCGACCCGGACCGGATGATCCGCTTCGACATGAGCGAGTTCCAGGAGAAGCACACCGTCTCCCGGCTGGTCGGCTCCCCGCCCGGGTACGTCGGCTACGACGAGGCCGGGCAGCTGACCGAGGCGGTGCGCCGCAAGCCGTACAGCGTGCTGCTCTTCGACGAGGTGGAGAAGGCGCACCCGGACGTCTTCAACCTGCTGCTCCAGGTGTTGGACGACGGGCGGCTGACCGACTCCCAGGGGCGTACGGTCGATTTCCGCAACACCGTGGTGATCATGACCAGCAACATCGGCTCGCAGCGGATCCTGGCCCACTCCGGGAACGTGGAGGAGATCCGGGACGACCTGATGCGCGACCTGCGGCAGCACTTCCGGCCGGAGTTCCTCAACCGGATCGACGAGGTGATCGTCTTCCACGCGCTGACCCGGAAGGACCTGCTGTCGGTGGTGGACCTGCTGCTGGAGCGCACCCGGCGTCGGCTGCGGGCCCAGGACGTCGGCCTGGAGGTCACCGAGGCCGCCAAGGAGTACCTGGTCAACCGCGGGTACCAGCCGGAGTTCGGGGCCCGACCGCTGCGCCGGACGATCCAGCGGGAGCTGGACAACCGGATCTCCAACCTGCTGCTGGACGGGTCCGCGCGAGAGGGGGACACGCTGATCGCGGACGTGAGCGACGGCGAGCTGGTGGTGACGTCGGCACGGCCGGGCGGGTCGGCGACCTTCGAGGAGGCGGAGGAGAAGGCTGCCGACGCTGCGGCTGCCGCGGAGGGCTGAGGCCGGGGAGCGCTGAGGCCGCTGCCGTCGCGGACCGTTGCCGCCGTGGACCGCTGCCGTCGCGGACCGCTGCCGTCGCGGACCGTTGCGGACCGTTGCCGCCGTGGAGCGCTGCCGTCGCGGACCGCTGCCGTCGCGGACCGTTGCGGACCGTTGCCGCCGTGGAGCGCTGAGGGAAGCAGGACCGGGTTCGGGCGTACTCCAGCGGGAGTACGCCCGAACGCCACTGGTGGAGGACGCGCCGGGGCGGACCGCGGGTTTAGCGTTCTGGGCATGATGCCGCCCATGTCCCCGTCACCGGCGCCCCGGCCCGAGCAGCCGGAACCGCCCGAGCCGCCCGAGCCGTGGCGCCCGCCGTGGGTGCACGCGCGCCTGCCGGTGGGGCTGGCGGCCGGCGCCGCGGTGGTCCAGGTGGCCGGCTCGACCGTCGCCGCGCACAACCAGCCCGGGCGGGCCCCGCTGGACGCGTTCGCTTACGTCCTGCTGCTGCTCGGGCCGGCCCTGCTGGTGCTGCGCAGGCGGCGTCCGGTCGCGGTGGTGGCCGGCACCTCGGTGGCCACCGCGGCGTACCTGGCCGCCGGGTACCCGTACGGGCCGGTGTTCCTGAGCTGGCTGGTCGCCTGCAGCGTGGCGATCGGCGCCGGGCACCGCCGGGCCGCCTGGGCCGGCCTGGCCGGGGTGTACCTGGTGCACGTGCTGGTGACCTTCGTCCTGCCGGAGAACTGGCAGCGCGCACCCTCGCACGGCGTCGCCTGGCAGGAGGAACTCGGCCTGCTGGCCTGGCTGCTACTGGTGATGGCGATCGCCGAGATCGTCCGCTTCCGACGCGAGCGGATGGCCGCCCACCAGGCCTACCGGCAGCAGCTGGAGGAGCGCCGGGCCAACGAGGAACGGCTCAGGATGGCCCGGGAGTTGCACGACATCCTGGCGCACAGCCTGTCGCTGATCAACATCCAGGCCGGGGTCGCGCTCGCGCTGCTCGACCGGCGGCCGGAGGAGGCCCGCACCGCGCTGGTCACCATCAAGTCGACCAGCAAGGAGGCGCTCGGCGAGGTCCGGCAGGTGCTCGCGACGCTGCGCGGGCCCGGGGCGGCGCCGCGCGGTCCGGCCCCGGGGCTGGACCGGCTGGACGAACTCACCGAGCAGGCCGACCGGGTGGGCCTGGAGGCCGAGGTGCAGGAGCGCGGCGAGCGCCGTGCGCTGTCCGCGACCGTCGACCTCACCGCCTTCCGGATCGTCCAGGAGGCGCTCACCAACGTCATCCGGCACTCGGCGGCCCGGCAGGCGGTCGTGGTGCTGGACTGGCGGGACCCGTCCCTCCTGGTGGTCCGGATCGAGGACCCGGGGCCGGCCGTGCTCGCCGACGCCGGCGGCTCCGGCAGCGGGCTGGTGGGGATGCGGGAACGCGCCGCCGCGTTCGGTGGCACCATCACGGCGGGGCCGCTGCCCGGCGGCGGCTTCCGGGTCCGGGCGGAGCTGCCGACACCGAAGGCGGAGAGCGAGTGATTCGGGTACTGCTGGCGGATGACCAACTGCTGGTCAGGGCGGGCTTCCGGGCCCTGCTGGACCTGCAGGACGACCTCACGGTGGTCGGCGAGGCGGACGACGGGGAGGCGGCGCTGCAGCTCGCCCGCGAACTCGTGCCGGACGTCGTGCTGATGGACATCCGGATGCCGCGGATGGACGGGCTGGAGGCGACCAGGAGGATCGCCGAGGAACCGGCGCTGTCCTCCGTACGGGTGGTCGTGCTGACCACCTTCGAGCTGGACGAGTACGTCTTCGAGGCGCTGCGCTCGGGGGCGGCGGGCTTCCTGGTCAAGGACACCGAACCGGCCGACCTGCTGCGGGCGATCCGGGTCGCGGTCGCCGGGGACGCGCTGCTGTCGCCGGGAGTGACCAGGCGGCTGATCGGCGAGTTCGCCGCCCGGTCGAAAGCGCCCGAGGCCGCGCCGGAGGGGCTCTCGGACATCTCGATGCTGACCGAGCGGGAGCGCGAGGTGCTGGCGCTGGTCGGGATGGGGCTGTCCAACGAGGAGATCGCCCGGCGGCTGGTGGTCAGCCCGCTGACGGCGAAGACGCACGTCAGCCGGGCGATGGTGAAGCTCGGCGCGCGGGACCGGGCGCAACTGGTGGTGCTGGCCTACGAGTCGGGGCTGGTGCGGCCGGGCTGGCTGGGCTGAGCGCGGGGCATCCGGCGGGGCATCCGGGGCGGGACATCCGGGCCGGGGTGCTCCGAGCCGGGGCCTACTCCCTGCCCGGCGTGTCACGGGCGGTCCGTACTCTCCCGGGAGTATCCCAACTGCCGCTGCTGGTAGGACGCGTGATGAGACCCCTCGGCGGGACGCTCTAGGCACCTCGGGAACCACCCGAGGTCCTGGAGGCCCACCGCCGAGGAGATGAACGACCATGTACACGCAGCTGGCCGACTGGCACGGCCCCGGGCCGTGGATCCTGCTGGTCCCCCTGGTCTGGATCGCCGTGGTGTTCCTGGTGATCGTGGTGCTGCGCCGCACGGTCTGGCGGCGGCGCGGCTGCGGCTTCGGGTACGGCGCCGGACCCGCCGCGGAGCACCCGCTGGCCGTCCTGGGCCGCCGCTACGCGGAGGGCGACATCGACGCCGAGGAGTACCGCGCCAAGCGGGCCGTGCTCAGCGAGCCGCACCGGGACGACGCCCGGGGAGGTGGCGCCGCGTGACCACCCTCGACGTCGTACGCGGCACCGCCGCGCGGGTCGTCGACGCCGTGAAGATCCACGGCGTCGGCGGCACCGAGGTCCGGGCGCTGGACCACGTCACGGTGGAGTTCTCGGCCGGGCGCTTCACCGCGATCATGGGGCCCTCCGGCTCGGGCAAGTCCACCCTGATGCACTGCGCGGCGGGGCTGGACACGCTCACCGCCGGCAGCGCCTGGATCGGCGACACCGAGCTCGGCTCGCTCAGCGACCGGCGGCTCACGCTGCTGCGCCGGGAGCGGATCGGCTTCGTGTTCCAGGCCTTCAACCTGGTGCCCACGCTCACCGTCCGGGAGAACATCACCCTCCCGCTCGACCTGGCCGGGGCCGCCCCCGACCAGGCCTGGCTGGAGGCACTGATCGACGTCATCGGCCTCGGCGACCGGCTGCAGCACCGCCCGAGCGAGCTCTCCGGCGGCCAGCAGCAGCGGGTCGCGGTGGCCAGGGCGCTGGCCGGGCGGCCGCAGGTGGTCTTCGCCGACGAGCCCACCGGCAACCTCGACTCCCGCAGCGGCGGCGAGGTGCTCGGCCTGCTGCGCCGGGCGGTGGACGAGATGGGGCAGGCGGTGGTCATGGTCACCCACGACCCGACGGCCGCCGGCTGGGCCGACGAGGCGCTCTTCCTCGCCGACGGGCGGCTCGTCGACCGGATGGAGCGGCCCAGCGCCGGGCTGGTGCTGGACCGGATGAAGGCCTTCGAACGGGGGCGGTCATGAACGCTGTCACGCTCCGGCTCAGCCTGCGCTCGCTGCGCGCCCACAAGCGGCGACTGGCCGGCACCCTGCTGTCCATCCTGCTCGGGGTGAGCTTCCTGACCGGCACGATGGTGCTGGGCGACACCCTGCGCGCCAACTTCGACACCCTCTTCGCCGATGCCAACGCCGGCACCGACGTCGTGGTCCGCAGCGCCGACGTCCTGGACTCCCCGGGCACGGCGGGCGGGGTGCGGGCGCCGGTGGAGGCGGCGCTCGCCGACCGGCTGCACGCGATCCCGGGGGTGGCGGCCGCCGAACCGTCCGTCCAGGGCGCCGGCCAACTCATCGGCAGCGACGGCAAACCGATCGGCGGTCAGGGCCCGCCCACCCTGGCGGGCAACTGGCTCGCCGACGGCCGGCTCAACCCGTACCGGCTGGCCGAGGGCCGGGCGCCGGCCGCCCCGGGCGAGGTCGTGGTGAACCGGGGCGCGGCGAAGACGGGCGGCCTGCACCTCGGCTCGACCACCGTGCTGCGCACCCCCGATCCGGTGCCGGTCACCGTCGTCGGCATCGCCACCTTCGGGGCGAGTGCGGACGGCATGGGGCCGAGCACCTTCACCGCGATGACGTTCGCGGACGCCGAGCGTTACCTCACGCCCAAGGGCGCCGGGCAGGCCAGCACGATCCAGGTCCGCGCGGCGGGCGGGGTCTCCCAGCGGGAGCTGGTCGACCGGGTCGCCCCGCAACTGCCCTCCGGCGTCCAGGCGATCACCGGTACGGCGGCCACCCAGGAGTCCACCCAGCTGGTGTCCGGGCGGTTCCTGACCATGTTCACCACGCTGCTGCTGGTCTTCGCCGGGATCGCGCTGCTGGTGGCGACGTTCACCATCCACAACACCTTCGCCATCGTGGTCGCCCAGCGGAGCCGGGAGAACGCGCTGCTGCGGGCGCTCGGCGCGGTGCGCGGCCAGGTGCTCGGGGCGACGCTCGCGGAAGCGCTGGCGGTGGGCCTGCTCGCCTCGCTCGGCGGACTGCTGGGCGGGATCGGGGTGGCGACCGGTCTCAAGGCGCTGTTCTCGGCGCTCGGCTTCGCCCTGCCGACCGGCGGCATGGTGATCAGCGCGGCCGCCGTCCTCCTGCCGCTGCTGGTCGGGACGCTGGTCGCGGTGGGCTCGGCGCTGCTCCCGGCGGTCCGGGCCGGGCGGACGGCTCCACTGGCGGCCCTGCGGGACACCGGCGTCGACCGGGCCGCGCAGGGGCGGTCCGGCACCGTCCGGGTGGCGCTCGGCGGGCTGCTGCTCGCCGGGGGCGTGCCGGTGGCCGTCCTCGGCGCGACCGACGGCCCGTCCGTGCTGGTGACCGCGGTCGGGGCGCTGGCGGTCCTGGCGGGCACGGTGGTGCTCGGGCCGGTCGCGGCAGCCTCCGCGGTCCGGACGCTGGGGGCGCCGCTGCCGAGGCTGCGCGGGGTCTCCGGGGTACTGGCCCGGCGCAACGCGGCCCGCAACCCGCGCCGGACGGCGGCCACGGCGAGCGCGCTGATGATCGGGGTCGCGGTGGTCACGCTGTTCACCGTCTTCGGCGCCTCGATCAAGGCCACCCTGGACGACACGGTGAGCAAGTCCTTCGCGGGCGATCTCGCCGTCACCACCTCCTCGTTCGGCGCGGGCGGCAGCGGGATCAGCCCCAAGGTGGCGGACGCCCTGGCCGGTCTGCCCGAGGTGCGGCAGACCGTCGGGCTCGGGCGGGGCGTCGCCCGGATCGAAGGGCACGGGCGGACGTTGGACGTCACCGACCCGGCCCGACTGCCCGGGATCGTCGACCTCGGCCGGGTCGACGGCTCACTGGACGCTCTCGGCACCGACGGGCTGGCGGTCTCCCGCAGCGAGGCGCAGCAGCACGGCTGGCAGCTCGGACAGGCCGTCACCGTGGGCTTCACCGACGGCGCGAGCGGACCGTTCACCATCCGCGCGCTCTACGAGGGCGGCGGGCTGGCCGGGGACTACCTGATGACCAGGCAGGCCTGGGCCCCGCACCGGGGGCAGGACGCCGACACCATGGTCGCGGTCGGGCTGCGCGACGGCGTCTCGCCAGGCGCCGGCAAGGCGGCGGTCGAGAAGGCGCTGGTCCCCTTCGGTAGTCCGCAGGTGCAGGACCGGGCGGGGTACGCCGAGAGTGCGGCCTCCGGCGTCGACATGATGCTCTCGGTGGTCTACGCGCTGCTGGCGCTGGCGGTGCTGATCGCGTTGCTGGGCATCGCCAACACGCTGACGCTGGCGGTGCACGAGCGGACCAGGGAGCTGGGGCTGCTGCGGGCGGTCGGCCAGACCAGGGCTCAGTTGCGCGGCATGGTGCGCTGGGAGTCGGTGCTGGTGGCGGCGTTCGGGACGGTCGGCGGGCTGGGGCTCGGGGCCTTCCTCGGCTGGGCCCTGGTGCGAGCCTCGGACAGCGCCGGGACGGGGTCGTTCGCGATACCGCCCGCGCAGCTGGCCGTGGTCCTGACGGCCGGGCTGCTGGCGGGAGCGGTGGCGGGCCTGCGCCCGGCGGGCCGGGCGGCGCGGCTGGACGTGCTGCGGGCGATCGCGACGGAGTAGGAGGGACGGAGGAGCACAGGCGGAGGAGTAGGGATGGCGTAGGAGGAGCGTGGGCCCAGGGAGGCGGTGGTTCGCAGGGTCAGCCCGAGGCCTGGGGGAACACCTCGCGCAGCAGCGGGTCCGGCAGGCCGCGCCGGCGCCACTCGCGCGGGTAGCCCAGCGAGACCTCCTCGAAGGGCACGCCGTCGTAGCTGGTCCTGCGGGGGATGTGCAGGTGGCCGTAGATCATCGCCGCGGTGTTGAAGCGGCGGTGCCAGTCGGCGGTCAGCTCGGTGCCGCACCACTGGGCGAACTCGGGGTACCAGAGGATCTCGGTGGGGTGGCGGACCAGCGGGTAGTGGTTGACGAAGACGAGCGGGACGTCCGGGTCGCAGGCCGCCAGCCGTTCCTCGGTCAGCCGGACGCGCTCGCGGCACCAGGAGTCGCGGTCCGGGAACGGGTCCGGGTGGAGCATCCGCTCGTCCGCGCAGACGATGCCGCTCTCGTAGGCGACCGCCAGGGACTCCTCCTTGGTGGTCGTGCCCGGTGCACGGAAGGAGTAGTCGTAGAGGAGGAACAGCGGGACGATGCGGACCGGTCCGTCCGCGCCCTGCCAGACCGGGTAGGGGTCCTCGGGGGTCACCACGCCGAGCCTGCGGCAGAGCTCCACCAGGTGCTCGTAGCGGGCCACGCCGCGCAGCTGCACCGGGTCCTCGGGGTGGGTCCACAGCTCGTGGTTGCCGGGCACCCACACCACCCGGGCGAAGCGCTCGGCGAGGAGGCCGAGGGCCCACTCGATGCTGGTGGTGAGCTCGGCGACGTCACCGGCGACGAGCAGCCAGTCGTCGGGATGGGTGGGCTGCAGCTTCTCCACCAGGTCGCGGTTCTCCTGGTAGGAGATGTGCAGATCGCTCACCGCGAGCAGCCGTCCGCCCGTCGGGGCGGGCCGCGCCGGCTGTGCGTCGCTGCGGTTCTCCGTAGTCACTCCTGCCCCCTGAGGTCGCCCGGCCGATGTGGCCACCCTACGTGGCGGGCCGGGGGAGCGGGGCGGGTTGACGGGATCAGATGTTCGACGGAGGTGTCTGCCCTCGTCGGCCGTGCCTGCCTCGACGGGCGGCACCTGCGCGACCGCCGTCGCCCGCCCCGTCCGGCGTCGCCGGGGAGTTGAGGTCGGCTCAGGAGCTGAAGTCCATGAGCACACCGTGGGAGGTGGCGGTGGTGACGGCGAGGATCGCCAGCGAGGTGATGCCGAGCACCAGGCCGAGGACGGCACGTCCGCGGCGGCTGGTACCGCGGACCAGGGCCAGGGTGGCGAGGGTGATGGCGATCGGGCCCAGGACGATGTTGAAGAGCAGCAGGCCCGGGAGGCCGAGGAGGAAGGAGGCGATGGCCAGGTTGTCGGCCTCGGCGGTCTCCCGAGGGCTGACGTCCCGAAGACTGACGTCCCGAAGGCCGGCGTCCCGGCGGACGGGGTTCTGGGTGCTGGGGGTGGTGATGGTGCTCATGGCTGTGCGGGTCCTCTCTGGGGAGTGGACGCGGGTACGGTCCGGGGAGCGTCCGGTCAGCGGTGGCGCAGGCGGGCGATGCCCTCGCGGGCGCCGAAGGCGAGCAGCCAGGCGGTGATGGCGGCGGAGGCGGTGAGGAAGACCGGGAGCGAGGTGTGCGCGGCGGTACCGATCAGGACGGCCATGGCGACCAGGGCGGAGAACAGGATCACGGCTGACTCCTTCGGCTGCGGCTGTGGTAGCCCAGTTTCGGTTGACAAGTGTTCACTGACTTCGGCATCACTGTACCCCGGCTGGCCAAGTTCGGCAAACGACTGTTTACTGAATGGCGTGAGTCACACCGTAGGGGCCAGACAGGCCCAGAAGCAGCAGAGTCGGCGGGCGTTGCTGGACGCGGGGCTGCACCTGCTGGCCGATCAGAACCTGGCGAGCCTGGGCGTCCGTGAGGTCACCCGGGAGGCCGGCCTCTCCCCGGCCGCGTTCTACCGGCACTTCCCGGACCTCGCCGCGCTCGGGGTCGCGCTGGTCGAGGAGTCGCTGGCCAGCCTGCACGTCATGATCCGTTCGGTGCTCGCCGAGGCCGGCGGTGCCGAGGAGCTGATCGACCGGGCCGTGGACGTGATCGAGCGGCACGTCCGCGAGAACCGCTCGCACGTCCGCTTCCTGGCGCGCGAGCGGCACGGCGGGGTCCGGCAGGTGCGCGAGGCGATCGACGCCGAACTCGGCCGCTTCGCCGCCGAGGTGGGGGCCGCGCTGGAGTTGCAGCCGGTGTCGCGGGGGTGGAGCGAGCAAGACCTGCGGATGCTCGCCGAGCTGTACGTGGACCACATGGTGTCGACGGCCTCCGCCTTCCTGGAGGCGCAGGAGGCCGGTCCGGAGCGGGAGCGGCGGATCGCGGCCACCGCGCGCCTGCAGCTGCGCCTGATCAGCCTGGGCCGGCGGCACTGGCAGGGGGGGGCTGACCCGGTGAAGCGGGGAGCGTAGGGGCGCCCGCACGCCTGCGCGGCCGCAGGCGCGGCCCCCGTGCACCCGCGCGGCCTCCGCGCCCCGACGGCTCGGCAGCCTCCGCGCCCCGACGGCTTGATGGCCTCCGCGCCCCGACGGCTCGGTGGCCCCGGCGGGGGCGGTAACCGGCCATTGCGATCGGGATGGTTTCTGGGTCTCGCTTTGACTCTTGACAGTGGGTCATGTCCGCGACAGCTTTGGTGCACCCCCCACACGTGGACCCCCCACACCGAGAGGTCTCTCATGAAGAAGCCGCTCATAGGCATGCTCGCCACGCTCCTGGCCGCCGGGGCCACCACCCTCCTCGGCGCCTCCCCGGTCCAGGCCGCCCCCACGGCCACCGTCAACTTCGCCGGAACGGTCGCGCTCAGCAACTGCTCCGGCTCGCTGGTGCGGATGCCCGGCTCGGCCGCGAGCGACCCGGCGCTGGTGCTCTCCAACGGCCACTGCCTGGAGAGCGGCATGCCCGGCCCCGGCCAGGTGGTTCTCAACCAGCCGTCCAGCCGTTCCTTCACCCTGCTCAGCGCCACCGGCGGGCGCCTCGCCACCCTGCGCGCGACCAAGGTGGTCTACGGCGCGATGACCGACACCGACGTGTCGATCTACCAGCTGAACACCAGTTACTCCTCGATCCAGTCTCGGTACGGGATCGCCCCGCTGACCGTCGCCGCCACCCACCCCGTCCAGGGCACCTCGATCAAGGTCGTCTCCGGTTACTGGAAGAAGATCTACTCCTGCTCGGTCGACGGCTTCGCCTACCAGCTGAAGGAAGCCGACTGGACCTTCAAGGACTCGGTCCGCTACACCTCGGGCTGCGACGTGATCGGCGGCACCTCCGGCTCGCCGGTGGTCGACGCCTCCTCCGGCCAGGTGGTCGCGGTCAACAACACGATCAACGAGAACGGCGAGCGCTGCACCCTGGACAACCCCTGCGAGGTCGACCAGAGCGGCACCGTGACGGTGCGCCCGGGCATCGGCTACGCCCAGGAGACGTACGGGATCCCGGCCTGCTTCGCCGCCGGCAACCGGTTCGACCTCACCCTCCCGGGCTGCACGCTGCCCCGCCCGTAGCCGTAGCCGGACACCGCAGCCGGACACCGCAACCGGGCACCCCGCCGACTGCCAGCCATCAGCCACAGGCCACCGGCCACCAGCCACCAGCAGGGCAGTGCAACCCCAGTGACCAGCACCTTTACCGCGATGGGCCACCCGCGATGGCGGGTGGCCCATTCGGCCGTCCGCCGGGCGGCCGTCGCACCACCCGCACCGCAGAGTTGTGCCCACGAGGCGGCATTCATGTCCGTTGACCAGATGGAGAGTTGATGACCACCGCGCTGAGAAGGCTGCTGGTTTCCACCCTGCTGATACCGCTGCTCGCGTTCGGCGGCCTGGCGTCCCCGGCGCTGGCCGCCGATGCCCAGGGGGCCCAGGCGGCCGGGGCGGCCCACGGCCGGAGCCCCGCCGACGACCCGAACGCCGACATCAAGGACCGCCTCGCGGCGATCCCCGGGGTGACCATCACCGAGGAGAAGCCGACCACCACCGGTCACCGCTACTTCCTCGCCACCTACACCCAGCCGATCGACCACTTCCGCCCCTGGCTGGGCACCTTCCAGCAGCGCTTCAGCGTGCTGCACCGGGGCTACGACCGTCCGACGGTCTTCTACACCAACGGCTACACCCTGGGCACCAACCCGTCCCGCACCGAGCCCACCCGGCTGGTGGACGGCAACCAGGTCTCCATCGAGTACCGCTACTTCACCCCGTCTCGCCCGGAGCCGGCGGACTGGTCCAAGGCCGGCATCCGCCAGCAGGCCGCCGACTCGCACAAGCTGGTGACCGCGCTCAAGCGGATCTACCACCAGGAGTGGCTGTCCACCGGCGCCAGCAAGGGCGGCATGTCCTCCACCTTCTACCGCCGCTTCTACCCGGACGACGTGGCCGGCACCATCGCCTACGTCGCGCCGAACAACACCGACGTCAACGACTACGCGGCCTACACCGAGTTCTTCCGCACCGTCGGCACCCCGGAGTGCCGGGCCAAGCTGAACGCCGCCCAGCACGAGCTGCTGGTGCGGCGTGACCGCCTGGAGGCCCGCTACGTCGCCGACAACAAGGCGGCCGGCTCCACCTTCAACACCCTCGGCACCCCGGACCGCGCGTACGAGGCGGGCGTGCTGGACGTGGTCTGGGCGTTCTGGCAGTACAGCCTGGAGTCGGACTGCGCCAAGGTCCCGGTGGCCGCCACCGCGACCGACGACGAGCTGTACGCCTGGTTCGACGCCCAGTCGGGCATCACCGGCAACAGCGACCAGTCGCTGGCGAAGTACACCGCGTACTACTACCAGGCCGCCACCGAGCTGGGCGCGCCGTTCTTCGACGTCTCGTACCTCGGCGACGTGCTGCACTACGACTACAAGGAGCTCTACTCGGCCCGCAGCTATGTGCCGAAGGAGATCCCGACCGCCTTCAACCCGTACGCGATGCCGGACATCGACCGCTGGGTGAAGCGCGAGGGCGAGCGGATCATGTACGTCTACGGCGGCAACGACCCTTGGGGCGCCAAGCCGTTCCGGCTCGGCCGCGGCAGTGAGGACAGCTACGTCTACACCGTGCCCGGCGGCAACCACGGCTCCAACATCGGCAAGCTCCCCGCCGCGCAGTCAGCGGAGGCCACCGCCAAGGTGCTGGAGTGGGCCGGGCTGGGCGACCAGGACACCGCCCGTTCGCTCGCCAAGTCGCCGCAGACGGCCCCCGCCTTCGGCCCGCTGGACGTCGAGGGCCAGCGGCTGGAGCAGGAGCGCCGCCCGCTGTAACGCCTGAACGCCGTCAGGCCACCCGTGACAGGAGGCCGCCCCGCTGCCCGGGGCGGCCTCCTCCCGTTGTCCGAGCCCTGCCCGGGCCTTCTCCGAGCCCTGCCCGGGCCTTCTCCGAGCCCTGCCCGGGCCTTCTCCGAGCCCTGCCCGGGCCTTCTCCGAGCCCTGCCGGGCCGTGCGGGACCCCTCCCCGAAGAGATGAATCAGTGCTTCAATGCTTCCATGGCCTACCGACGCACGCCCGCCGTACAAGCCCGCCTGGACGCCCAGCGCGAGGCGGTGCTGCAGTCGGCGGTCGGGCTGCTCGCCGAGCGCGGCTACGGGGGCTGCACGATGGCCGCGGTGGCGGACCGCGCCGGGATCGCCACCGGAAGCCTGTACCAGCACTTCGCCAACAAGGCCGAGCTGTCGGTGCAGTTGTTCCGCCGGGTGGTCACCCGCGAGATCGACGCGGTCAACGCGGCCGTCGCCCGGCGGGACACCCCGCAGGAGCGGATCGCGGCCGTGGTCGAGACCTTCGCCGCCCGCGCCCTGCGCGCGCCCCGGCTGGCGTACGCGCTGCTGGTCGAACCGGCCGACGCGGTGGTGGACGGCGAGCGCCTGGTGTTCCGGCGGGCGTTCCGGGACGTGATCGCCACCGAGATCGCCGCCGCCGTGGCGAGCGGCGAACTGCCCGAGCAGGACCCGGTGCTGACCGCCGCGGCCCTGGTCGGCGCGGTCGGCGAGGCACTGGCCGGCCCGCTCGCGGCCACGCCCGACAACTACGAGGCCACGCCCGACGCCCACCGGGCCACGCCCCACGCCCACGGGGTCACGCCCGACGCCCACGGGGTCACGCCCGACGCCCACGGGGCCACCGATCCCCGGGGGTCCGCCGCCGAGGTGGTCCCCGCCTTGGTCTCCTTCACCCTGCGTGCCCTGGGAGGACGCGATGACAGCGACGCATGAGGTCACCAACCAGGTGCCCCTGCCGTACGGACACGACACCGCCGCCGACCCCGCCCTGCTCGCCGCCCTGGAGCGGGCCGGCGCCGGCTGGGCCGAGCCCGAGCTGCGCGAGCTGGGCCGGCTGGCCGGCTCCGAGCAGGCCGCCGAGTGGGGCCGGCTGGCCAACGAGAACCCGCCGGTGCTGCGCACCCACGACCGCTTCGGCCACCGGATCGACGAGGTCGAGTTCCACCCGTACTGGCACGAGCTGATGCGCACCGCCGTCTCGTACGGCCTGCACGCCGCGCCCTGGCGGGACGAGCGCCCCGGCGCCCACGCCGCCCGCGCCGCCAAGTTCTTCGTCTGGGGCCAGGTCGAGGCCGGCCACACCTGCCCGATCTCGATGACCTACGCCGCCGTCCCGGCGCTGCGCGCGAACCCTTCCCTGGCCGCGGAGTTGGAGCCGCTGCTGGCCGCGAGGGAGTACGACTTCGGGCTGCGCGAGCCGCGGACCAAGCGCGGGCTGATCGCCGGCATGTCGATGACCGAGAAGCAGGGCGGCTCGGACGTCCGCACCAACACCACCACCGCGGCCCCGCAGCCGGACGGCACCTACCGGATCACCGGCCACAAGTGGTTCACCTCGGCGCCGATGTCCGACCTCTTCCTGACGCTCGCCCAGGCTCCGGGCGGGCTCAGCTGCTTCGTGCTGCCGCGCATCCTCCCCGACGGCAGCCGCAACCGCCTGCAGCTGATGCGCCTCAAGGACAAGCTCGGCAACAAGTCCAACGCCTCCGCCGAGTTGGAGTACGACGGCGCGGTCGGCTGGCTGGTCGGCGAAGAGGGCCGCGGGGTGCCGACCATCATCGAGATGGTCAACATGACCCGCCTGGACTGCACCGTCGGCGCCGCCTCCGGCATGCGCTACGGCGCGACCCGGGCCGTCCACCACGCCCTGCACCGAAGGGCGTTCGGCAAGGCGCTGGTCGACCAGCCGCTGATGCGCAACGTGCTCGCCGACCTGGTGGTGGAGTCCGAGGCGGCCACGACCGTCGCGATGCGGCTCGCGCAGTCCACCGACCTCGCCCTCGCCGGGGACGAAACCGAGGCGCTGGTACGGCGGTTGGGCCTGGCGGTGGCCAAGTACTGGGTGTGCAAGCGCGGTCCGGCGCACTCCGCCGAGGCGCTGGAGTGCCTGGGCGGCAACGGCTACGTGGAGGAGTCCGGGATGCCCCGGCTCTACCGCGAGGCACCGCTGGTGTCGATCTGGGAGGGCTCCGGCAACGTCGCGGCCCTGGACGCGCTGCGCGCCATGGCCAAGCGCCCGGAGAGCGTCGAGGCCTTCCTCGGCGAGATCGACGCCGCCGCGGGCGCGGACCGCCGCCTGGACGCGGCCGTCGCCGCGCTGCGCAAGGAGCTCACCGACCTGACCGACCTGGAGTACCGCACCCGTCGGCTGGTCGAGTCGATGGCGCTGGCCTTCCAGGGCTCGCTGCTGGTCCGGTACGGCGACCCGGCGGTGGCCGACGCGTTCTGCGCGAGCCGGCTGGGCGGCGACCACGGCACGGCCTTCGGCACCCTGCCGGCCGGGGTCGACACCCGGGCGATCATCGACCGCGCCCGGCCGGTGCCGGCGTGAGCGAGTCCCAGGAGGTCCGCGCGTTCTGGCAGGCCCTGGGCCTGCCCGGGCTGATCGACGTGCACACCCACTTCATGCCGAAGAACGTCCTCGACAAGGTGTGGGCGTACTTCGACGCGGCCGGCCCGCTGGTGAACCGCCCCTGGCCGATCACCTACCGGGAGGCCGAGGAGCAGCGGGTGGGGCGGCTGCGGGAGTTCGGGGTGCGGGCGTTCACGTCCATGCTCTACCCGCACAAGCCCGGCATGGCCGGCTGGCTGAACGCCTGGGCCGCCGACTTCGCCGCCCGCACCCCGGACTGCCTGCACACCGCGACCTTCTTCCCCGAGCCCGGGGCACCCGAGTACGTGGCCCGCGCGATCGAGGACGGCGCGCGGGTGTTCAAGGCGCACCTGCAGGTCGGCGGCTACGACCCGGCGGACCGGCAGCTGGACGCGGTCTGGGGGCTGCTCACCGAGACCGGCACCCCGGTGGTCACCCACTGCGGCTCCGGGCCGGTGCCGGGCCGGTTCACCGGCCCCGGCCCGATCGGCGCGGTGCTGGAGCGGCACCCCGGGCTGGTCGTGGTGGTCGCCCACCTCGGCATGCCCGAGTACCGCGAGTTCCTCGACCTGGCCGAGCGCCACCCTGCCGTCCGGCTGGACACCACCATCGCGTTCACCGACTTCGCCGAGGTCGACGCCCCCTTCCCACGCGAGCACGTGCCGCGCCTGCGCGGGCTGCAGGACCGGATCCTGCTCGGCAGCGACTTCCCCAACATCCCGTACCGGTACATCCACCAGCTGGCGGCGCTGACCGGCCTGGGGTTGGGGGAGGAGTGGCTGCGGGCGGTCTGCCACGACAACGCGGCCGCCCTGTTCAAGCTGAGCTGACCTCAAGCTCAGCTGATCCCAAGTTGAGCCGGCCCCGAGCTCAGCTGACCACCCGCAGCACCCCCAGGGCTTCGGCGTGCAGCCCGGGCGCGGCGGTGAGGAAGCTGTCGGAGCCGGCCGTCCAGGCGGCGCCGGTGGCGTCCGTCACCGCCGCGCCCGCCTCGCTCGCGATCAGCGCGCCGGGCAGCAGGTTGCCCGCGTCGCGTCCGTACTCCCAGAACAGCGCCAGGTGCCCGGAGCCGACCTGCGCCACCTGGAGTGCGGTCGGGCCGAGGTTGCGCACCGCCGCCACCGCGCCCGCCATCGCGGACAGCGACTCGCCCGCCCGGCGCAGCGCCACGGCGTCCCCGGCGACCCCCGGCGGCTGGCTGGTGGCGGCGACGGTGATCGCCGGCTCGCGCTCCAGCGGGGCGATCGGCCGCCTGTCCAGCTCGGCCCCGCCGCCCAGCACCGCCCGGTAGGTCCGCCCGCCGTCCAGCTCCGGGGCGTGCACCACGGCCAGCAGCGCGGCGCCGTCCCGGACCAGCGTGGCGGTGACCGCCCAGTGCGGGTGGCCGAGCAGGTACTGCACCGCGCCGTCGGTCGCGTCGCAGAGCCACCACTCGCCCTCGGCGGGCACCGAACCGTCCAGCTCCTCCGGCATCCAGCCGGCCTGCGGGCGCAGCGCGGTCAGCCGCTCCCGCAGCTCGGCGGCGGCCGGGCCGTCCAGCTCGGCGAAGGCTGCCCCGGCCTCCGCGAGCGTCCGTGCCGCGACGGGCACGCCGGACCGGCGGGCCGCCAGCTTCGCGCCGACCTCGCGGACCGCGTCCTCCACACCCTGCGCCAGCGCCCACAGCTCGTCGATCACGGTGACTCCTCCCTGCTCCCGGGCCGGTCGTTCCGGCCCGCCCAGGACAAGGAGTACCGTCAGGGCTGCCGAACAGGACGCTCGAGCCGCAGAGAACGACGGGAATCGGACACTATGGACCTCTCGACTGCTGATCCGGACAGCACGCTGGACGCCCTCGACCGTCGCCTGGTCTGCGCCCTGCAGGTGGACGGACGGGCCGAGCCCGGCCGGATCGCCGAGGTGCTGGGTGTCTCCGCCCGTACGGTCACCCGCCGGCTGGCCCGGATGCGCCGGGCGGACGTGCTGCGGGTGGTCCGGATGGCCGACGTCGAGGACGCCGCGGTGGGCGCGCTGCTGCTGCGGGTCCGGGTGCTGAGCGGTCGGGTGGACGCCATCGCGCAAGCACTGGCGGACCGCTCCGACGTCCCCTTCGTCGACGTGATGCTCGGCGGCCACGAGGTCGGCGCGGTCATGCTGACCGACGCCGGCGCGCGCGACCGGCTGCTGTACGGGCAGCTGCCCGCGACCAGCGCCGTCACCGAGACCACCACCCACGCCGTGCTGCACGCCTACGCCGACGCCGGGCAGTGGCAGGCCGGCCACCTCACCGAAGCGGAGGCCGCCGCGCTCGCCCGGCCCGTCGTCCCCCGCCCCGCCGTACCCCCGCCGCTGGACGCCCTGGACCGCGCGCTGCTGGAGCGGCTGGGCGAGGACGCCCGGCAGTCCCACGCCGTCCTGGCCACGGCCGTCGGCGCGCCCGAGTCGACCGTGCGCCGCCGGCTGCACCGGCTGGACGAGCTGGGGCAGCTGCGCACCCACGCCACCGTCGACCCGCGGCTGCTCGGCATGGCGGTGGACGCCAACCTCTGGCTGGACGTGCCGCCCGGAAGGCTCGCCGAGGTCGGCACCGCACTGGCCCGCCACCCGCAGGTGCACGGCGTGTTCGCCACCAGCGGCCCGACCAACCTGCTGGCCACGCTGTTCTGCGCGGACCACGGCGAGCTGTACCGCTTCCTCACCGACACCCTCGGCCCGCTTGGAGCCGCCCGCGTCGAGACCACCATCACGGCCCGCGCGGTGAAGCGGGCGGGCGTCCTGCTCCGGCAGCCGCCGCCGCGGCGGGCACAGGCGCGTTGACCACGGGCTTTACCTATCGGGTAATCGACGCCTGCCGCCGGGCCGGGCAGGGTGGTGGCAACCCGGTGAAGCCGCCACGGCCCCGGGATCCCACCCAGACAGGAGGCGATCCGCCATGTCCGCCCACGCGAACATCCTCACCCCCGCCAGGTCGGACTCCGCCTTCTCTCCGCGGACGGTGCGCGGCGTCCTCACCCTGGACGCCCTGGCCACCTTCGGCAACGGCCTGGCCTACCTGGCCTTCTCCGGTCCGCTCGGCGAGCTGCTCGGCATCGGGCGCGCGACCCTGCTCGACATCGGGGTCTTCCTCACCCTCTACGCCGTCGCGGTCGGTGTGCTGGCGGCCCGTCGGCAGCCGCCGCGGCTGGGCGTGCGGACGGTGATCGACCTCAACCTCGTCTGGGTGGTGCTCAGCCTCGTCGCGATGGAGGTGTGGCTGGAGCCGACCACGGCCGGGCTGGTCTGGATCCCGCTGCAGGCCGCGACGGTGGGCCTGTTCGCCGTCCTGCAGTTCACCGCCCTGCGCCGCAGCGGCCGTGACGGCTGACTCCGGAGCGGGCGGGCGCTACAGCTGACGCTCCGGACCCACCGCGGACTGCAGGAACCGCACCGTCTCCGCGTCGGCCGGGAGGAAGGTCTCCATGGCCAGCTCGGAGACGGTCACGTCCAGCGGCGTGTTGAAGGTCGCGATGGTGGAGAGGAAGGAGAGCACCCGGCCGTCATGGCGGATCCGCATCGGCAGTGCGAACGGGAAGCCCTCCTCGGCCGGGTCGTCCGCGGGATGGTCGACCGGTTCGGGGTAGCCGCGGACCTCCTCGTACAGCTGCCGCAGCGGCTCGGCACGGACCAGCTCCAGCTGTCGCTCCATCCGCTCCAGCAGGTGCCGCCGCCACTGCCGCAGGTTGACGATGCGCGGCGCCAGCCCGTCCGGGTGGAGGGTGACCCGGATCGCGTTCAGCGGCGGCTGCAGCAGGTGCGGGGCGACCCCGTCCAGGAGCAGCGCGAGCGAGCGATTGGCCGCCAGCACCCGGAAGCTCCCGTCCACGACCACCGCCGGGTACGGGTCGTGGGCGGCCAGCAGCCGTTCCATGCCGCCGCGCAGCGCGTCCATCGAGGGGTCGTCCAGCGGCGTCTCGGGGTAGGCGGGGGCGTAGCCGGCAGCGAGCAGCAGGGTGTTGCGCTCGCGTACCGGGACGTCCAGCTGCTCGGCCAGCCGCAGCACCAGCTCCCGGCTAGGGCGGGAGCGGCCGTTCTCGACGAAGCTGAGGTGGCGGGCGGAGGAGTCCGCCCGCAGGGCCAGTTGCAGCTGGCTGAGCTGCCGTCGTTCCCGCCAGCCGCGCAGCAGCGGGCCGACTCCGGTTCCCGTCGGGCTGCCCATGCCTGCCATGATCGTCATGGACCGGGACGGTACTCGAACGGGCCGGTCCGCGGAACGGGGCGTCGTGAGGGACTCCGGGAGGGGCGGGGATCCGGGGGAGCCGAGGGATCAGACGCCGGTGGTGGAACCCGGCCGGATGACCATGAGCACCACGACCACGGCCCACAGCAGGTTGAACACCCCGGCCGTCATCGGCAGCAGGCGCAGGCCGTTGACGGCCTTGGCGCGCTGCTCGTCCGCCGGGTCGAGGGCGAGCGCGTCCACGGCGGCCTGCTGGCCGGGGAGCACGAAGAGCAGCAGTGCGAGCGCGGCGACCGCGGTCAGCACCATCGAGACGATCACCCAGGACTGGCCCATCACGTCCATCACCTGGGCCAGGCCGATGCCCAGCACCGGCACCGCGACCCCCAGCAGCGCGTAGAGCTGGGTGATCCGGTGCAGGACGCGCAGCACGCCCGCGTCGGAGGCCTGGTCCGGTCCGCCGGCCAGCGCGGCCTTCGCCCGGCGCGGGAACATGCTGACGGCCACCGCGACCGGGCCTATGAACAGGACCGACACGAGGACGTGCAGGCTCAGCAGGAACTTGGCCATGGCGGGGCACCCTTTGGGATCCGGTGGGCAGTTGGGGTCCGCGGGCGCGCGCGGTCGGCGCGCCCACGACCAGGCACGCTAACACCGCTTATCCACCGGCCCCGCGCGCGGGTGCCTCCAGCCCCGTGGCCCGACCGTCCTACGGCTCGACAGCCCGACAGCCCGACGGCCCGACGGCCCGACAGCCCGACAGCCCGACGGCCCGACGGCCCGACAGCCCGACAGCCCGACAGCCCGACAGCCCGACGGCCCGACGGCCCTACGGCTACGGCTCGACGATCCGCGGCGGGGCGGTGCTGACCGCCGCGACGGCGGCGCCGTGCTCGGGGGCGGTCCAGTCGATCAGGTGCAGATCCTCGTAGCGGCTGCGCAGCGGGGCGCCGGGCGGTACGTCCAGCGGCAGGGCGGACAGGTCGATCCCGCCGAGGGTGTCCAGGGTGGCCCGCCCGATCTTGATCAGGGACTCCTTGCGCACCCACTGCCGCAGGAACGCCCGGTCCGGCTCCGGGGCCGCCTCGACCGCGGCGAGCTCGGCCGGGGTGAGCACCCGGCGGGCGACCGAGTTCAGCGAGCCGCCCCGGCCGGCGAGCTCGACGTCCACGCCGATCGGCTGGTGGCCGGCGCCCGCGGCGACCACGCCCCGGGTGTGTGACAGGCTCACGTGCACCCCGGGGTGGTCCGGTAGGTACGGCTTGCCGTGATCGGCGAGCCCGCAGTCCGGGCACTGCTGGGCGAGCACCAGGCCGGCTGCCGGAACGCCGAGCAGCCGGGCGGCGCAGAGCCGGACCAGCAGGTGCCCGGCGGTGAAGTCGGCCCGCCCGGACTCGTGCCGGAAGCGCGCGGCGCGCTCCTGCTCGAGGGCGGTCAGCAGGTGCTCGCCCGTTTCGGGGTGCCGCAGTACGGCGTCGGCGGACGCGACGGCGACGAGCGGCGCGCTCTGGTCGGCGGTCGGCGCGGGGGCCTCGGTGGTCATGACTCCAACCTAGCTCCAACCCCGGCCCCGGTCGGAGGGGAGCTTCGCCTCCCTCGCCTCTCGCCTCTCTCGCCGACCGGGCGTTCCGGGTATTCCGGACGTTCCGGATGTTCCGGGGGCTCGGCGCGGCGGCGGGATGAACTTCGGACGCGATCTGATGAACTATATGGTGTTAATAGTCCGATTTGGGGTTGGATATCCCGGATCTGTGGGATCGACAGCAGATATCACGGAACGCGGCAGGTCGTCCGAGGCCTGCCTTTTCTTATGCACGGAGGAATTGTCGATGGGTCAGGCCACCGGTTCGCCGGATCACAGAACGACCGCCGTGAGGACGCCGGCCACCCGCGGTCGCCGGGCCGTCCGGATGGCGGTGGCGACCGCCGTCGCCGCGCTGCCGCTGGCCGCCGTGCTGACGGTCGGTTCGGCAGCGCCGCTGGCCCCGCCGCTGGGTGGCTGCACCGGACCCGACTGCCCCGCCACCAGGCCGACGCCGCCGCACAACGGCGACTTCGCCGGCAGGGACGCCGGCATCAACGTCTTCACCGGCGGCGACTGCACGGTGAACGGCCGCGCCGCCGAGGCCGAGGGCAAAATCGTCACGCTGGGGAAGCTGACCGTCGACAAGAACGGCGGCGGCGTCTACAACATGGGCGTCGTCGGCGTCGGCTCGCGCGTCGTGCCGCCCAACGGCAGCGACTTCGTGACCACCGGCGGCACCATCGACGTCAAGTCCGGCAACAGAATCCTGATCGGCGGCAGCGACTCGCACGGCCCGGCCTTCGGCAACCTGCGCCACGCGGGCAGCGTCACCGGCACCGTCAGCATCGACCCCACCGGGCAGTCGATCCAGGACTCCAACGCCGCCGCGCCCTACCGGACGATGCTGACCCGGATCGAGGAGGTCTCCGACTGCGTGGGGCGGGCCACCGCGACCGGCACCGTCGACATCTCCTTCGGCACGGCGACCTTCACCGGCGACGGGGTCAGCATGAAGCAGGTCTTCAACGTCACCCGGAACCTCGCCTCGTCCAACGGCGGGCAGATCGGCCTGGCCTTCAACAACATCCCGGCCGGTGCCACCGTCGTGGTCAACGTGCTCGGCGACAACCCGATCATCAACACCTACACGGGCACCGGGCTGGCGGGCGACCAGACCACCGGGATGCGCTCGAAGCTGCTGTACAACTTCCCGACCGCGACCTCGGCCCAGCTCCTTGGCAGCGCCCAGTTCCAGGGCTCGGTCATGGCGGGCAACCCGGGCGGCACCACGACCATCGCCCAGGCGGGCCTGAACGGGCGGGTGTACCTCGCGGGCAACCTGATCCACACGGGAACGGGCGGCTACGAGATCCACAGCTACCCGTTCGACGGGGACCTGCCGGAGTGCACGGTGACGCCGAGCCCGTCGCCGACCTCGTCCTCGCCGTCGCCGTCGCCGTCGCCGACGTCGCCGTCTCCGACCGAGAAACCGACGTCGCCGTCCCCGACCCCGACGTCCCCCACCCCCACCTCGCCGTCTCCGACCTCGAAACCGACGTCACCGTCCCCGAGTCACCACCACTCGCCGTCCGCCAGTGCGTCGTCCCCGAGTCACCACTACTCGCCGTCCGCCAGTGCGTGGTCCCCGAGCCACCACTACTCGCCGTCCGCCAGTGCGTCGACCTCGAGCGCGGGTCCGGCTCCGACCAGCCACCACCCGACCAAGCAGTCGACCGGTCACCACCCCGGCGGCGGTGAGCTGCCCTCGACCGGCGCGGGCAATGCCCCGGTGGTCTTCGGCCTGGCGGGCGTCGGCCTGCTCGGCCTCGGCGGTCTCGCCGTGATGGCCGCCCGCCGTCGCGGCCGCCACGGCTGAGCGGCTGAACACCTGACGAGCCGAACGCCCGAAGAGCCGAACACCTGAAGAGCCGAACACCTGAAGAGCCGAACACCTGAAGAGCCGAACACCTGAAGAGCCGAACACCTGAAGAGCCGAACGCCTGAACAGGTGAACGGCTGACCGACGGCCCAGGCCGCCCGAGTCGATCGGACCGGGCGGCCCGCGTCGTACCCGGGCCCGGTCCTGCCGTCCTACCGCCCTGCCGGGTAGTCCGCGAGCCCCGAGGCGAGCAGGTCGAAGGCCCGTTCCACCGTCGCCTCGATCCGGGGCCGCACCTCCTCGGCCGGTTCGCCGGCCACCATGGCCCGCCGGATCTCGCCGAGTACTGCCCGGTGGGCGCCCGCGACGGCTCCGGCCAGCACGCGGGGGAGCGGGTCGTCCGGGGCGGCTCCCGACTCCTCCGCCAGGGCGGCGGCCAGCGCCGCCTCGGCCCGTTCGCCGAGTTCCAGCAGCCGGGCCCGCAGCGCCGGGCTGTCGGTGACGATCCGCCAGAAGGTCGCGATCCCCGGGTCCAGTCCGACGGTCGGCTCCCCGTCCGCGACCGCGGCCAGCAGGTCGGCCCGGACGGCGTCCACGGCGGAGCTGCCGGGCGGGCGGCGGCGGACCACCTCGGCCAGGTGGGCGACCACGGCGTCCTGCCGGTCGAAGAACAGGTCCTCCTTGGTCGGGAAGTAGTTGAAGACCGTGTTCGGCGAGACTCCGGCGGCCCGGGCCACCTCGACCACGGTGACCTGGTCGAACCCGCGCTCGGCGAACAGGCCCATGGCGGTGTCGGCCAGGAGGTCCCGGGTCTGCTGCTTCTTGAGTTCGCGAAGTCCCATGGCGGGATCCTATGCCGAAATCATGATGTCGCACCAAACTTGAAGTGACTCCAAAAATATCGGCTACGGTGGTGGCATGACCTTCACCTTCGGCATCTACCCCGGCGGACTGCTCGGCGACGAAACCGGCATCCTCGCTCCCGTCCGCCCCGACGATCCTGCGCTGATCACCGAGGCTCTACGCGAACTCCAGGGCGAGGCACCCGAGTTCCTGGTCCGCGCCTACCGCTCGTACGCCGATCCCGGGCACGCCCCCGCCCGGCCCGAGCAGTACGCCGTCGAAGGGCGCAAGCTCGACCTGGTGCTCCAGTACCGCGACCGCAGCGGGGAGTTGGCGGGCTGGCTGGACTTCGTCCGGCACGCGGTCCGGACCGAGGGCCACCGGGTCGCGCTGCTCCAGATCTGCGAGGAGCCCAACCTCGACCTGCCGCCCGTGGACGGCAGCATCCCGAACGTCCGCCGGGCGCTGGTCGCGGGCGTGGTCGCGGCCAAGGAGGAGGCGCTGGCCTGCGGGTACGGCGAGTTGGCCGTCGGCTTCAACGCGGTGCCGTCCTTCGACCCCGCGGACACCTTCTGGTCCGGGCTCGGAGAGCTCGCCGACGAGCGCTTCCACCGCGCCCTGGACTACGTCGGCCTGGACTTCTTTCCGGACGTCTTCCGGCCGGTACCGCCGGATCAACTCGCCGACGCCGTACGGGCGGTGGTCACCGGCTTCCGTCGGGACTCGCTGCCCAGGGCCGGCATCGGGCCCGCCGTCCCGCTGCGGATCTGCGAGAACGGGTGGCCCACCGGCCCCGGGCGGAGCGAGGCGCGGCAGGCCGAGGTGGTGGAGGAGCTGGTCCGGACGGTCGCCGGGCTGGCCGACGAACTCACCGTCACCGGTTACGAGTTCTTCGCCCTGCGCGACGCCGACAGCGCGGGCCCGGGGCTGTTCCACCACTTCGGCCTGCTGCGCGACGACTACTCGCGCAAACCGGCCTTCGAGACCTACCGGAAGCTGGTCGCCGAACTGGCCCGCTAGGGTCCGTCCACGGGACCCGTCCGGCGGATCTTGCCGGACAGGCCCCCGTCGGACGGCGGGCGGCTTCCGGTCAGGTCACCTCGCCCCGGCGGGAGAAGCGCTCCGCCCGCCACTCGCCGCTCGCCAGCACCTCGGCCAGCTGCCGGGCGGCGTCCCAGACCTCGGTGTACGAGAGGTAGAGCGGGGTGAAGCCGAAGCGCATCAGGTCCGGCGCGCGGAAGTCGCCGATCACGCCGCGCTCGATCAGCGCCTGCACCACCGGGTAGCCGTCGGCGTGGCGCAGGGCGACCTGGCTGCCGCGCCGGGCGTGCTCGCGCGGGGTCACCACCTCGATCCCGTCCAGGCCCTCGGTCAGCGAGATGAACAGGTCCGTGAGCGCCAGGCTCTTCGTCCGGACCTCCGCGAGGTCGGCCCGCTCCCAGACGTCCAGCGAGGCGCCGAGGGCGGCCTGGCCGAGCAGCGAGGGCGAGCTGGTCAGGAAGCGGCCGATGCCCGGCTTGGGGTCGTACCCGGGCTCGAAGGCGAACGGGCGGGCGTGCCCGAACCAGCCGCTCAGCGGCTGCAGCGGACCGGCCGCCAGGTGCCGCTCGGCGACGTACAGGAAGGCCGGCGAGCCGGGTCCGCCGTTCAGGTACTTGTAGGTGCAGCCGATCGCGAAGTCCGCGTCGGAGGCGCCGAGTTCGACCGGCAGGGCGCCCACCGCGTGGCACACGTCCCAGATCATCAGCGCGCCCGCGGCCTGCACCCGGGCGGTGATCCCGGGCATGTCCAGCAGCTCGCCGGTGCGGTAGTCCACGTGCGAGAGGACGACCGCGGCGACGTCGCCGTCCAGGTGTCGGTCCAGCTCCTCCGGACGGATCAGTACGCTGCGTGCGCCCTCGACCAGGCCGGCCACGCCCTCGGCGATGTACAGGTCGGTCGGGAAGGCCTCGACGTCGCCGAGCAGCGTGCCGCGGCCCGGGCGCAGCCGCAGCGCGGCGGACAGCACCTTGAACAGGTTCACCGAGGTGGTGTCGCAGACGACGACCTCGGCCGGATCGGCGCCGATCAGCGGCGCGATCCGCTGCCCGAGCCGGTACGGCTGCTCGAACCAGCCGGCGTCGTTCCAGCTGCGGATCAGCTCCCGGCCCCACTCCTCCTCGACCACCTGGCGCACCCGCTCCGGCGTGCGCACCGGCAGCGCGCCCAGCGAGTTGCCGTCCAGGTAGATCACCCCGTCCGGCAGGGCGAACTCCTTGCGGAACGCCGCCAGCGGGTCGACGGCGTCCAGCGCCTCGCACTCCTCGCGCGTGATCATGCCCATCTCTCCCTTGTCGCTCCTGCTCACCGCTCGCCTGCTCACCGCTCGCCCGCTCACCGCTGGTCCCGTCGAAGCCGCTCCCGTCGAAGCCGCTCCCGTCGCAGGCCGTCCCGTCACAGCTCGTCCCGGATCGTCCACAGCTCCGGGAACACGTCCTGCTCGGCCGCCTTGCGCAGCCAGGTCAGTCCGCTGGAGCCGCCCGAGCCGGGCTTGCCGCCCATGGTCCGCTTGACCGCCGAGAGGTGGCGCTGGCGCCAGCGGGTGACCCGCTCGGCGACGTCCAGCAGGGCCTCGCCGAGCGGCTGCAGCGCGGCGAACTCCGGCTCGTCGTACACCCGCCGCCAGGCCGCGGCGACCTCCTCGGACGGGCGGTAGCGCTGCTCGGAGGATTCCGGGTGCAGCGCCAGTCCGCGCCGCGCCAGCAGCGCCAGCGCCTCGTCGTACAGCCCGGGGGAGCGCAGCGCCTCGGCCAGCTCGCCCTGGGTCTGCGGCATGCCGTCGTACATCTTCAGCAGCGCGGCGTTCTTGTTGCCGAGCAGGAACTCCAGGTGCAGGAAGGCCGCGGACTGGAAGCCGGAGGCCTCGCCGAACAGCGAGCGGAAGGAGTTGAACTCCTGCGGCGTCATGGTGGCCAGCAGGTCCCAGGAGTCCACCAGCACGTCCTGCGCGTGGGTGCCCCGGCGCAGCGCCGCGAGCGCGGTGGGCAGGTCGTCCTCGCGCAGTGCCTGCCGGGCGATCGTCCACTCGTGCCGCACCAGGTCGAAGAGCAGCTCCATGACCTGGGTGGTGACGATGAACGACAGCTCGGCGGGCTCCTTGCTGCGCGGGTGCTGGAGGCTGTGCAGCTCGTCCAGCCGTGCGTACCGGGCGTAGGGCGTGCTCCGACCCGGCGCGCCATCCCGACCGAACGACAGGTTGGGTGTCTCCACCGTGTCGTGCCCCATCCCGATCCCTCCTGATCCGTGCGGGCCTCGTCGCCCGCTCCCGTTGAACCAGACGGACTGTCTGGTTCCACCGGGGTGCCCATTGTGCGGCGGCGGTGCCTCCCGCTTGAATGGTCGACGGACACCGCAACCGCTGTTCGAGCTGTCGTTCGCGATGCGTTCGGCGGCTTCGCTTTACGAATGAAAATCCCTTGATCCCGACCGCCCGGGGAGTGGCCATGGATGCCGTCGACCGCCGCCTGCTGGCCGAGCTGCAGGCCGACGCCCGGCTCTCGTACAACGAACTCTCCCGTCGGGTGAGCCTGTCCGCACCCGCGGTGGCCGAACGGGTCCGCAGACTGGAAGCCGAGGGCGTGATCAGCGGCTACCACGCCCACGTGGACCCGACCCGGGCCGGGCTGCCGATCACCGCGCTGGTGCAGATCCAGTGCTATGGGCCGCGCTGCGTGCTGCGCGACCCGGAGGTGGCGGGCTGGCCGGAGGTGCTCCAGCTGCACCGGGTCACCGGCGGGGCATGCTGCGTGCTGCTGGTCGCGGTGCCGACGATGGCCGAGTTCGAGGCGCTGTGCGACCGGCTCGGCGGTTACGGCCAGCCGGCCAGCTCGATGATCCTCTCCAGCCCGGTGCCGTGGCGGCCGCTGGCGCCGCGCTGACCGGACGCCGGCCGCGGCTGTGGCCGCTGGCCTTGACGCGGGCGTCAAGGAGTAGGTTCCACGGCATGTCGAACGAGTGCCACGAGCGCCACATCCTGCTGCTGCCGGGGAGCCTGCGGGCCGGTTCCACCAACGAGACCGTGCTGCGCACCGCGGTCGCCGTGGCCGCCGCCACCCCCGGTCTGCGGACCACGTACTACACCGGGCTGGCCGGACTGCCGCACTTCAACCCGGACCACGACACCGACCCGCTGCCGGAGCCGGTGGTAGCGCTGCGGGGCGCGATCGAGGCGGCCGACGCGCTGCTGGTCTGCACGCCCGAGTACGCCGGGACGCTGCCGGGCTCGTTCAAGAACCTGCTGGACTGGACGGTCGGCGGGGTGGAGATCTCGGACAAGCCCACCGCCTGGATCAACGCCGCCGGCCCGGGCCGCGGCGGCGGCGCCGAGGCCACCCTGCGCACCGTCCTCGGCTACACCGGCGCGGCCGTGGTGGACGAGGCCTGCGTCCGGATCCCGCTGGAACGCGGGGCGGTCGGCCCGGACGGCCTGGTCGCCGACCCGCTGGTCCGCGAGCGGATCGGTGAGGTGCTGGCCAAGCTGGCCGCCGCCTGACCGCCGCCCGGTCGTGACCCGGCCGTAGGGCGCGCGGGGCTCAGTGCGCCGCGGGCAGCGGCACCCCGAGCCCGGCCAGGCCCTCCAGGAACAGCTCCGCGCCGACCGCCGCCAGCAGCAGCCCGAGCAGCCGGGACAGCACCTCGAGCGAGGTGCGGTGGGTGCGCCGCATCAGCGGTGCGAGCAGGGCCACGCAGACGTAGTTGATCACCGTCACCGCCATGTACGCCCCGGCGACGGTGGCCTTCCAGCCCACGCCGTCCTGGTTGAGCGAGGCGACCAGCACGGCGGTCACCGCGAGCGGGCTGGCGATGTACGGCAGCAGGAGCTCGCGGATGCCGTCCACCAGCGGGTTCCGCAGGTGCTCGGCCTGCTCGTCCTCGGCCCCGAGGTGGACGCCGAAGACCAGGGCGACCGCGTAGACGAAGAAGATCAGACCGCCGGCGAGCTGCAGCGACTGGTCGCTGATGTGGAACAGGGCCGTCACCTGGTCCGCCGAGAACCCGAGCACCAGGCCGATCACCGCCGAGATGACCGTGCTCCACGCCGCCAGTCGGCGCAGCTCGCGGGTGCTGCGGGTGGCGGCCAGCCGGGCGAAGGACAGCAGGACCTTCGGGGGCCCGACCACGGCGAAGAAGGTGATGAAAGCGCTGCTCAGGTTGAAGACGAACATGCGCCCAGCATGACCGCGGCGCCCGTTGCGGCCGGCCCGCCACGCCCCGGGGCGGGCGTGGCGTGGATCTCCCGGTCGGCGGTTCATTCCCGGCCGGCGGTGAATTCGCCCGGATGGCGGCCCCGGCTCGAAGGGGTGGGCGGTCTCGGTTGCCATGGAGACAGGACTGCCATGGAGACCGGACTGCCACCGAGGCAGGGACCGCTCCGCCGCGGAATCGAGGATGCGACATGTGCCTGAACCGTAAGGACCTGGGCCTGCTGGCCCTGCGCAGCGCCGTCGGCGGGGTGCTGATCGCGCACGGCACCCAGAAGCTGTTCGGCTGGTTCGGGGGCGGCGGCCTGGAGGGCACCACTCAGGCCATGGACCACATGGGCTTCCACCCGGCCCGGGAGAGCGCGATCGCGGCCGGCCTGGGCGAGGCGGGCGGCGGCGCGCTGCTGGTGGCCGGGCTGGCCACCCCGGCGGCGGGCGCTGTGGTGGCCGGGACGATGGCGGGCGCGGTGGCGGTGCATACCCCGGCCGGCTTCTTCGCGATGTCCGGGGGCTACGAGTACCCGGCCTTCCTCGGCGTGACCGGGCTGGCGATCGGCCTGGCCGGCCCCGGCCGGTACTCGCTGGACCACCTGACCGGGCACGTCTTCGACCGGCAATGGGTCGGCGTGCTGTCCTTCGTGGCGAGTGCGGCTGCGGCGTACGGCGTGGTGGCGCGGCGCCGGCACGTGGTGCGCCTGCGCGAGGAGCGGGCCGCGGTGGAGGCGGACGAGCAGGAGGGTTCGGGGCTGTCCTGAGGGGGCCTCGCGGCCTCCGGGCCTCTGGAGCCCAGGGGTCCTGGAGTCCTGGGGTCCTGGGGTCCTGGGGCTCTGGAGTCCTGGGCCCCGGGGCCGTGCGCGACCGCCGCCCCTGTTCGGTGGCCGGGGCCGGCAGTCACCCGGAGGCAGCAGCCCTGCTGGCGGCTGCCCCCGGGCCCTCGGAGGGTGGGCGGGGAGGCGCGCCGGGAAGCCCGGCGCCGACCGGAACCGGCGGACCCGGGACCGGCCGACCGGCCGACCGGAAACGAGGGACCGCATGGACCGCCAGCCGCCCACCCGGGGCACTTCTCCGAGCCCGAGGGTCACTTCGCCGAGTCCGAGGGGTGCTTCCCCGACTCCGAGGGTCACCGCGCAGGACGTGGACGCGCCGCCGCTGCGCCGTCAACACCGTGCGGTGACATGGCTGTTGACGCCTGTCGTGCTCGGCGTGGCGGTGCTGGCGGGCTGCTCCTCGGGCAAGAGCGCGAGCAGTGTGGCCTCCGAGGCGTCCACGGCGCTGGAGAAGGGCGCGAGCGCCGCCGCCTCCGCAGCTTCGGCGCTGGCCTCGCTGGCCGGCGGGGCGGCGTCCGCGCTCTCCTCGGTGGAGGCGCAGGCCTCGTCGGCGGTGTCGGCGGCCTCCTCGGCCATCGCCGGGATCAAGGGCGGGCTGGACGCCAAGGGTGACGTGACGGTCGGGGCGGTGACCACGGGCGCGGACAACAAGACGCTGGCGCAGCTGACCGTCACCAACCACGGCCAGCAGTCGTACCGATACGTGATCCAGGTGAACTTCACCGACGAATCCGGCAAGGTGCTCGACGCCACGGTGGTGACCGTCCAGGACCTGGGCGTCGGGCAGAGCGTCCAGGCCACCGCGCGCAGCAACCTCGAGCTCTCCGGCACGGTCAAGGCCGAGGTCGCCAACGCCGTCCGGTACTGAGGCCGAGGGGCCCGTCCGGCGGATCCGGCCGGACGGGCACCGACCCGGAGCGGGGGTGGAACCTTAAGCGGGACTCAAGGCCCAACAGGACCCCTTGACGGGCGAGTTGGTCTAGTCCATTTTTAATCCCCAGGTGCAGGGAGCCCCTGAACCGGCGTCAACGGCCTCGTGCCGGGGGCGCCGGTTCGGCGCATCCCGGTGTCCGTCATCCGTCATCCGTCATGGCCTGATCCCGCTCGATTCCCCACCCTTTCCTGTCATGTCCCGGTCGTCCGGCCCCACCCGGACGCGCGCCCCCGGGCCGGCGGGACACCCCCACAACCAGGAGTCACGCACCCATGCTGCGCTCACGCATTGAAAGGGCCGGGACCCCGGCTCCGCAGGGCGGCCGCCGACGCCGTCCGAAGAGCCTGGCCGCCGTCGCGGCCGGCACCACCGCCTCCCTGCTGCTCGGCGCGGGCCTCGCGCTGTCCGGCGGCTCCGCGGCCAACGCCGCGACCACCAACTCCACCGGCGCGCCCGCCACCAGCGGCGGCATCAAGGTCGCCTACTTCGACCAGTGGTCGATCTACGCGAACGCGTACTACCCCAAGACCATCCAGGACACCGGCGTCGCCGGGAAGCTGGACTACCTGATCTACTCCTTCGCCAACATCCACCCGACCGACCTGGGCTGTTTCGAGGCCACCAAGGCGGCGAGCGGGGACGACAACAACCCGAACGCGGGTGACGGCGCGGGCGACGCGTTCGCCGACTACCAGAAGAGCTTCGGCCCGGACATCTCGGTCGACGGCGTCGGCGACGTCTGGGGCCAGCCGATCGCGGGCAACTTCAACCAGCTGAAGAAGCTGAAGGCGAAGAACCCGAACCTCAAGATCCTGATCTCGCTGGGCGGTTGGACCTACTCCAAGTACTTCTCGGCGGCCGCCGCCACGGACGCCTCGCGCAAGCACCTGGTGTCCTCCTGCCTCGACATGTTCCTCAAGGGCAACCTCCCGACCGACGCCGGCTACGGGGGCCCGGGCTCGGCGGCCGGCATCTTCGACGGCGTCGACATCGACTGGGAGTACCCGGGTGGCGGCGGCCACACCGGAAACATCTCCAGCCCGGCCGACAAGCAGAACTTCACGGCGCTGCTGAAGGAGTTCCGCACCCAGCTGGACGCGCAGGGCAAGGCCGACAACAAGACCTACGCCCTGTCGGCGGCGGTCGGGGCCGGCCAGGACAAGATCATGAACGTCGAGACCGACAAGGTCGGCCAGTACCTGACCTTCCTCGACGTCATGACCTACGACATGCACGGCGGCTGGGACGCGCAGGGTCCGACCAACCACCAGGCGCCGCTCTACTCCGGCCCGAACGACCCGTCGACCCCGGCCAAGCCGGGCAACGGCAAGTACTCGGTCGACAACGCCATCAAGGCGTGGACGGTCGGCGACGCGCAGTACGGCATCCCCGGCGGCTTCCCCGCCAACAAGATCAACATGGGTGTGCCGTTCTACTACCGCGGCTGGACCGGCGTGAAGGACAACGGCAAGCACGGCCTCTTCCAGCCCGCCGCCAGCCCCGCGGCCGGCGCGGCGATGTCCGGCAACGTCCCCGGCATCCAGATGTTCAAGGAGCTCGCGGGCTTCGTCGACAACCCCTCCAAGACCTTCTGGGACGACGACGCCAAGGCCACGTACTTCTACGACGGCAACACCTTCTGGAGCGGTGAGGACGCCAAGTCGATCCAGGCCAAGCTCGACTACGCGCACTGCAACGGCCTCGGCGGCTCCTTCGCCTTCTCGCTCTACGACCTGGGCACCAGGACCGGCCTGTTCGACACGATGGTGAACGCCACCAACGGCTCCGCGGCCGGCTGCCCGGCCCCGCCGACCGGCACCCCGACGCCGACCCAGACCCCGACCCAGACGCCGACCGGAACCCCCACCGGAACCCCCACCGGTACGCCGACGGGCACCCCGACCGGCACCCCGACCTCGCCGGCCACCTGCTCGGCCGCCCCGAGCTGGGACCCGAACACCACCTACGCGGCCGGCGGCACCAAGGTCTCGTGGAAGGGCCACTACTACACCAACAAGTGGTGGACCAAGGGCGAGGACCCGAGCCTGAGCGGCCAGTGGGGCGTCTGGACCGACAACGGTCCCTGCTGACCCACGCACCACCGAGCGACCGAGGGGCCTGACGGACCCTCGCACCGAACGCGGGCGGCCCCGGACGAGCATGGATCTCGTCCGGGGCCGCCCGTCGTTGCCGGCGGTAACCCCGATCGCGGCCACGATCACGGTGGTGAGCAGGGCGGAGGTGCGCTTGAGCGGCACGGTGAAGGCCAATCCTGTGACGGTGCGTCAGTAGTCTTCCGGCGCCACGCAGATTGGCATGCGAAAGGCTGAACGCCGACGGGAATTCGGCACTCCGCCCTCCCGCCCGGACTCAGCCCAGGTCAGTGGTGCGGCCGAGCGCGTCCGGCTGGCTCTCCTCGATCCGGCGGAGCATCCGGGCCAGCAGGCCGGAGAGGACGGTGCGCTCCGCGCCGGTGATGTCCTGGAGCAGCCCCTCCTCGAACACGGCGGCCATCCGCATGGACTCCAGCCACTTGTCGCGGCCGGTCTCGGTCAGCTCGATGATCACCCGTACCCGGTTGGACTCGTCCCGCTCCCGGGTCACCAGGCCGTCGGACACCATCCGGTCGATCCGGTGCGTCATCGCCGCCGGGGTGAGCCCGAGCCGCTTGGCCAGCTCGCTCGGCCCGAGTCGGTACGGGCTGCCGGCGACCACCAGGGCCTTGAGCACCTCCCACTCGGCGGAGGTGATTCCGAGCACAGTGAGCTGGCGGTCGTACGCCACGCCCATCCGCCGGGAGACCCGGTTGAGGGTCTGCACGATGGTCTCCACCTGGGGGTCCACGGTGGGGAACTCCCGCTGGTAGAGCGCCACCTGCTCGGCGATGCCGAGCTCCAGGGGGGTGGCCGGGGCGGGCTTGTCGGCAGCCGACGCCGGCTTGTCCGTAGTCATGCGGACCAGTGTCGCACGAGGGTGCACTCCTTAAGCCTTTGACTCCGCAGCCTTCTGGTGCTAAGACTTTATCTCGTCAGACTTTAGCTCTGAAATCTTCTGGACTTAAGAGTATCCAGTCGAAGCCTTGGAAGGGATGTGCACGGTGACCGGCACGGTGAAGCAGCAGAGGCAGCAGCGACGTGGGGCGGGCAGCCAGCTGCGCCGCGTCCAGATCGGCAACGCGCTCAGTGCGTTCGGCAGCGGGTTCACGATGCCGTACATGTTCGTGTACGTGGACCAGGTGCGAGGGCTGGGATCGCTGGCGGCCGGGATGGTGTTCACCGTCTTCGCCCTGGCGGCCCTCGCCGTCCTGCCGTTCACCGGGCGCGGCATCGACAAGTACGGTCCCCGTCCGGTGCTGCTGGCCGGGACGGCGCTCGCCGCCACCGGCGCGTTCGCCTTCGGTCACGCCACCGACACCCCGGGCCTGCTGGTCTCCTCCTTCCTGTTCGGCGCGGGTGTCACCACCTGCCAGCCGGCGCTCGCCACGATGATCGTCCGCTGCTCGACGGCGGCCACCCGCTCGCACGCCTTCGCGCTGCAGTTCACCCTGGTCAACCTGGGCATGGGCATCGGCGCGCTGGTCGGCGGGCAGATCGTGGACGTCGCCGACCCGGCCAGCCTCACCCGGCTGTTCACCATCGAGGCGGTGACCTTCCTCGGCCTCGCCCTGGTCACCGGCACCGCCCGGATGCCGCGGGTGCAGCTCAGCGTCGTCCACGGGAAGAGCGAGGGCCCGACCGGCCTGCGCGCCCTGGTCGCCGACAAGGCGATGCTGCGGCTCTGCCTGCTCGCCGGGCTGATCTTCTTCACCTGCTACGGCCAGTTCGAGTCCGGTGTCGCGGCCTTCGCCACCGACACCGTCGGCACCGCGCCCTCCACCCTGGGCTTCGCGATCGGCGCCAACGCGCTGACCATCGTGGTGCTGCAGATGTTCATGGTGCGGATCACGGCGCGCCGCCGCCGCACCACCGCGATGGCCGCGGCCGGCCTGGTCTGGCTCGGCGCCTGGGCGATGGCCCTGGTGGCCGGTCTGATCCGGACCGAGACCATGGCCGCCACGGTCGCCATCGTCTCGATCTACGCCCTCTTCGGCGTCGGCGAGTCGCTGCTCGCGCCCACCATGGGCCCGATCGTGGCCGACCTCGCCCCGGCCCGGCTGCTCGGCACCTACAACGCCGGGTACGCCCTGGTGAAGCAGATCGCGATCGCGGTCGGCCCGGCCGTCGGTGTGCTGCTGGTCGGCTCCGGCACCTGGCCGCTCTACCTGGCGGCGATGGCGGGCTCGACGCTGCTGATCGTCACCCTGGCGCTGCGGCTGCGCCCGCACCTCACCCCGGAGCAGGACAACGCCGCTCCGGCCGTGGTCCGCACCGTCCAGGTCCGGGAGCTGCAGACCGCCGCGTAGCGGACACGCCGTCGTCAGCCACGGCACGGCGCGCACGAGCGTTCGAAACGGGCGCCGACCAGGTCACCTGGTCGGCGCCCGTCGCGCTTGGCTTCGCGAGCACCGCCACATAGTGTCAGTGGCTGTTGACCGCCCGGATCCGGCCGCGACGCCGGGCCCCGGGCAGAGCAGACAGGCGATTCGGCGAGGCTATGACGCAAGCGGCGCTCACGCACCCCCCGGCGGTCCCGGCCCCCGCCGCCCCCGCACCGGCCCCGCGCGGGGGCCCGGTCCGCTGGGCGGCCGACCGCTCAGGCTGGCTCGGGCCGATCGGCGTCGCACTCTTCGCGGGCCTGCTGCGGTTCTGGAACCTCGGCTACCCCAACGCCTTCGTCTTCGACGAGACGTACTACCCCAAGGACGCCTGGTCGCTGCTCCGGCAGGGCTACGAGGGCAGCTGGCCCGACCACGCCAACGCCGACATCCTGGCCGTCCCGCAGTCGATCCCGCTCGGCTCCGCGCCGGAGTTCATCGCGCACCCGCCACTCGGCAAATGGGTGATGGCGATCGGCGAGCAGCTGTTCGGTCTGCACCCCTTCGGCTGGCGGTTCATGACCGCCCTGCTCGGCACCGTCACCGTGCTGATGCTGGCCCGGATCGGCCGCCGGCTCTTCGGCTCCACCCTGGTCGGCTGCACCGCCGCGCTGCTGATGTCGGTGGACGGCCTGCAGCTGGTGATGAGCCGGGTCGGCCTGCTCGACGGCATCCAGATGTTCTTCGTGCTCGCCTCCTTCGGCGCCCTGCTGATCGACCGCGACCACGCCCGCGCCCGGCTCGCGCAGACCACCGACGGCGACCGGGTGCGGCTCGGGTGGCGCCCCTGGCGGATCGCCGCCGGGGTGTTCATCGGCGCCGCCTGCGCGGTCAAGTGGAACGGCGCCCCGATCCTCGCCGCCTTCGGCGTCCTGACCGTCCTGTGGGACCAGGCCGGCCGTCGCGGTGCCGGTGCCCGCCGCCCCTGGCGCTCCATGCTGCGCCGGGACGCCGTACCCGCCCTCCTGGCCATGGTCGGCTCCGCCCTGGTGGTGTATGTCGGCGCCTGGAGCGGCTGGCTGCTCAGTGGCGGCAGTGGCGGCAACGGTGACGGCGGCTACGACCGGCACTGGGCCGACGGCCGCGCCGGGCTCTCCCCGGACAGCTTCCTCGGCATCCCGCTGCCGCAGGTGCCGATGAGCTGGGTGCCCGGGCCGCTGCGCAGCCTGTGGCACTACCACTCGCAGATGTACGACTTCAACACCGGTCTGAGCACCCCGCACACCTACCAGTCCAATCCCTTCGCCTGGCTGGTCGACGCCCGCCCGGTCTCCATGTACTGGGAGCAGGTCCCGAACGGCACCCGCGGCTGCACCTCCTCCGGCGGCTGCGCGGCGCAGATCCTGGGTCTGGGCACGCCGTTCCTGTGGTGGGCGGCCTGCTTCGCGCTGGTCTACCTGCTGTGGCGCTGGTTCTTCCGGCGGGACTGGCGCTCGGGCGCGGTGCTGTGTGCGGTGGCCGGGATCTACCTGCCCTGGTTCCGGTACCAGGAGCGGACGATCTTCTCCTTCTACATGGTCGTGCTGGTGCCGTTCCTGTGCCTGGCCGTCGCCCAGATGCTCGGCGCGATCCTCGGCCCGCCCGGCTGCAGCCGCGAGCGCCGCCGGATCGGCGCGATCGGGGCCGGGGCGATCGTGCTGGCGATCGTCGGCTGCTTCGCCTTCTTCTATCCGCTGTACACGGCGGAAGTGATCCCGATGTCGTCCTGGCAGGACCGGATGTGGTTCACCAGCTGGATCTGATGTCCCCAGGGCTCGTCCGGCCGGCCCTCGCGGCGTCCGGCGGCCGACTGCTGCCGGTCGACCCCGTGCTCGGGGTGGTCACCGCCGTCCTGCTGCTGGCCGCCGTCGCGGTGGCCGGGCGGGGGCTGCTCGGCCACGGGCACGCGGTGCTGCGGGCCGGGCTGCGGGCTGTGGTGCAGCTGGCGGCTGTCGCCGTGGTGATCACCTGGGTGGTCGGCTCGCTCTGGTGGTCGGCGCTGTTCGTGCTGCTGATGTTCACGGTCGCGGTGCGCACCGCCGGGCGGCGGATGACCCCCGGACCGGGCTGGGTCTGGGCGGCCGCCCCGATCGGGGCCGGGGTGCTGCCGGTGCTCGCGCTGCTACTGGGCGTCGGGCTGCTGCCGCCCGAGGGACTGTCGGTCATCCCGGTCGCGGGCATCCTGATCGGCGGCGCGCTCACCGCGACCTCGCTGGCCGGGCGGCGCGCCCTGGACGAGCTGCGGCAGCGGCGCGGAGAGGTGGAGGCGGCACTGGCGCTGGGCTTTGAGGAGCGCGAGGCGCGGCTGGAGATCTGCCGGACGGCGGCGGCGACCTCACTCGTCCCCGCCCTGGACCAGACCCGTACGGTCGGGCTGGTCACCCTGCCCGGGGCCTTCGTCGGGATGCTGCTCGGCGGGGCCTCGCCGGTCCAGGCGGGGGCGGTGCAGCTGTTCGTGCTGGTCGGGTTGCTGGCGGTGGAGTCGGTGGGGATCGTGGTGGTGCTGGAACTGGTCGGCCGGGGGCGGGTCACGACGGACGGTTGACGGAGCCGGGGCACCGAACCGTGTCGGGTACCCTTGGGGGCGTTGAAGGGGAGTAGCCCTCCACCGGACCGTCGACACACTGGCCCTCAGGGGCCCGGCGCCCGGGGCACCGCTCGCGGAGCGTTGCCGGCGAGACCTTCGGCCGCAGTGCTGTGACCATGACCAGTGCTGTCGGGCCGAAGCGTCCCCTGACGGAGCTGCGGAGGCCGGGCAGCCCGACCGAGGATCCCTTTGATGAGTCTGACCGTTGCCGCGTTGACCTTCGGCATCATCTTCCTGGCCGAACTGCCGGACAAGACCGCGCTGGCCAGTCTGGTGCTCGGCACCAAGTACCGGGCGAGCTACGTCTTCGCGGGCATCGCCGCCGCCTTCGCCCTCCAGGTGGGCATCGCGCTGGTCGCCGGGCACCTGCTGTCGATGCTGCCGCACCGCTGGGTGGAGGGCGTCACCGGTGTGCTGTTCCTGGCCGGCGCGGCGATGCTGCTGTTCCACGGCGGCGGGGACGAGGACGAGCACGCCGCCAAGGAGCCGTCCTCGAACAGCTTCTGGAAGGTGGCCGGGGCGAGCTTCGTGGTCGTCGCGATCGCCGAGTTCGGCGACCTGACCCAGATCATGACCGCCAACCTGGCCGCCAAGTACGCCGATCCACTGGCCGTCGGCATCGGCTCCTGGCTGGCGCTCTGCGCGGTCGGCGGGATCGCCATCGTGGGCGGGCAGAAGCTGCTCAAGCACGTGCCGATGAAGCTGATCATCCGGGTGGCGGCGGCGATCATGGTGGTGCTGGCGGGCGTCAGCATCTTCGGGGCGATCACCGGCTGACGGCCACGGACTGGTCGACGGGCGGCGTCCGCTGGTGCGGGCGCCGCCCGTTCGCGCGTCCGGGGGTGGGTCGGTGGACTGGGTCGGCGGACTGGGTCAGCGGACCTGGTCGGTGGCCCGAGTCGCGGAGTGGGTCGGCCGACTGGGTCAGCAGCCGGGGTCGGCGGTGAGGAAGGCCTGGGTCTTGGGACCGTAGACGCCGTCCTCGCCCTTGATCCGGTTCTCCTTCTGGTAGCTGCTGAGCACCGACCGGGTCCAGTAGTCGAAGGTGCCGGTGATGATCGACTTGTCGACGAATCCGCATTCGGCGGCGTACAGGCGCTGCTGCATGTCCTGGACGTCGGGCCCGCTCATCCCGATCTTCAGCACGCGCGGCGTGGACGGCGGCGTGGGCGTGGGGGTGGGCGTCAGGGTCGGGGTGGGGGTCGGCGTGGGCGTCTGGACCGGGGCCTGCGTCGCCGTCGGGGTGGGCGTGGAGGTCGGCGTCGGGGTGGCGGTCTTCGTCGGCGTCGGCTTGCGGGTGGGCGTCGCCGACGGGCTCGGTGCCTCGCCGGTCGGCGCCGAGGTGGCCGCGGTGGGCACCGCCGACGGCACCGGGTCCACCGGCGCGGGCGCCAGGGTGGTGGTCGGCAGCGGCTTCGCCTGCTTGGCGTCCGGCTCGGAGGAGGGCGTCACCGCGTAGGCGACACCGATGGTGAGCGCCACCAGCGCGGCCCCGACCCCGGCGATCAGGCCCTTGCGCTCGGAGAGCGGGTTCCCGGCCCCTTGCTCGGCGGCCCGGCGCGCGGCCCGGCCGCCGGTGGGCTCCTGGCCGGGCAGCACCGGGGCGTTGTCGAAGGGGAAGAGGCCGATCTCGTCGCCGGCGCCGTACCCGGCCTCGTACCCGTCCGGGGCCTGCGGCCGCTGCGGCGCGACCGCGTAGGCACCCGGCCCGGCGGGCGGCATCGGCGGCAGCACGGTGGTGGCGTAGGCGTCGGCGTCCGGTCCGAGCGGCGGCCGTCCCATGGCGACGGGCGGCTGCCCGGGGGCGACGGGCGGCAGCACGGTGGTCGCGAACGGGTCCACGGCCGGGGCGTTCGCCGGCGGCTCCTCGGCCACCTGGTCCGCCGCCTGCGGGACGTACGGGCGGACCAGCGGGGGGCCCTCGACGTGGGGGAGGACGGTGGTCTCGGTGAGGCTCGGGTCCGGGACGCAGCCGCACCCGGTTGAGCGTGCGGTGCCGCACGTCGGGCAGTGCTGGTCCGGCATCGGCCGGTCCTCCTCGGTTTCGCGTCGTTCTCGCGGACGGTCGGGCTGGGTCTGGCGGGTCTCGCGGGTGGTCGTGCGGGCGGTGGCACGGGCGGGTCCGGCGGACGGTCCCGGCGGCTCCGGGGCGGAGCCCGGGCGCACGATCGCGCCTGATTATGCAGGACGCCCCTGAGGGTGGACAGGGGTGTCCGGCCCCGCGCGGGGGTGTTGTGCCGGTTGGTGCCGATTGGCTCCCCGGAGAACGTCCCTGACGCCCCGGATGTCCCCGGTGCTCACGTTCGGCTCAACCCGGCGGAACAAATCGGGACGAACCTGACGGCATGGTGAGCTGGGAGTGATCATCGCGCTGCCCGCCATCGTCGGCGACCCGCGGTACCGGCCGAGGCCTCTCAGGCTTTCAGGACGTCCGGCATTCCCGGTATTTCAGGTGTTTCGGTCCTTTCGGTCCTTTCGGTCCTTTCGGTCCTTTCGGTCCTTTCGGGCCGTCAGGCCTTCGCGGGGAGCCAGCCGTCTGGACCGCCCGCACGCCGAACTCGAACCGGCTGCGCGCACCGAGCCGCTTGGCGATGGCGTCGTCGGTGAGTCCCTGGGCCAGCAGCCGGACGACCGTCGCCTCCTGGGCGGTCAGCCCGCTCCTGTCCTTGGCGTTGGCCTTGCCCAGCGGCTGCGCCGAGGCCGACCCGAGCCGCTACGTGATGGTCAACGGCGTCGCGCTGCCGATCTCCGGCGCCGAGGACGGCCGACGGCTACGACAGGCGGATGTTGATGGGCGTCCCCGGCGACTGGCTGCGCGCCGCGGCGGCCAGGTCGCTGCCGAACGGCACCGTCGTGATGGACCAGAACGGCACCTCCCCGAACCGCTACGCGATGGCCGGCGGCGGTCTGGCCGGCGGCGCGGCGGCACTGATCGTGGAGTCCGAGTGGTCCGCCGATTGCTACAGCAGCCAGCCGGCGGTGGGCGTGCCGGGTGCCTGGCTGGGCCGCGCGGCTGCAGCCGCTCCCGCCGACGGCACCCTGATCAAGGGGCAGGCGGGCGCCGACCCGAGTTCAGCGGCCCCTGCGCCGGCCGCCCGGTCGCCGGGGCACGGAGACCTGGGAGGGCAAGCTGACGGCCCGCCCGCTCGCCAACGGCACGATCGTCAAGAACGTCTCCGGCGCCGACCCGACGGTGTACGTGATGGTCGGCGGCGCTCGCCCGACAGCACCACCGTCTGGCAGGTCGTGGGCGGCGGCAAGAAGGCGTTGACCGCCGGTGACTTCGGGCCGGGCACGTTCGACCTGAACGACGTGGTCACCGTCCCGACCGTGCTCACCGCGAAGCTGCCGACCGCCGGCCGGTAGCCGCGCGCACTCGTGCCACCCCGCCCGACCCGGGCCGGGTGGCACGAGTGCGTTCGTGCCCGGGTCCTCACGGCGCGCCGAACCAGCGGGGGGTGTCGAGGCGGAACGGGTCGCCGGGGGCGAGCCGCCGCAGGCCGTCCTCCACCTGACGGAGCTGCTCCTCGCCGAGGGTGGCGGACCACTCGGTGCGCAGCTCGTCGAAGATCCGGGCCGAGCGGACCAGGCAGTCCACCCCCCGGTCGGTGAGCCGGACCACCTTGCGGCGGGCGTCGGCCGGGTCGCTGCCGCGCTCGACGTATCCGAGCTGCTCCAGGCCCTCGATGGTCTTGCCCGCCGCCTGCTTGGAGACGCCGAGGCGGCGGCCGAGTTCGACGGCGGTGGTGCCGTCCGGCCCGATCGCCTGGAAGACGAAGCCGTGCATCGGCCGGAGGTCCGGGTGCCCCTCGCGGGCGATGCGCTCGTGCAGCTCGTCGATGATCGTCCGGAAGGCGAGGAGCAGGCGCAGCGGCAGCTCGAAGCCCGGCGGGGCCGGTTCACTTGACACGATAGACAACCTCATTGACCATATGGACAACGCCATTGACCATCTTAGGGGGTTCCTTCACCATGCCCGTGATCCGCCGATCCGACGCCCGCCGCACCGAGACCCCGAACGCCGAGATGACCACCTTCGCCTCGCCCACCCAGGGCTCGACTTCCCTGGCGCTGTGGCAGGCCGAGATGCGGCCCGGCTCCCAGGGTCCGCTGCACGCCATGGACACCGAGCAGATCTGGACCTTCCTCACCGGCTCCGCCACCGCCGAAATCGCCGGGGAGGCCCACACCCTCGCCGCCGGCGACACCCTCGTCCTCCCCGCCGACGTCGCCCGCCGCATCACCACCGCCGACGGCTTCACCGCCGTCGTCACCTCCCCCTCCCCGGCCCACGCCTACAACCCCGACGCCCGCACCCCCGACGGCGCCTGCGCCCTGGCCCCGCGCGACGCCGACCGCGTCCTCCCGCCGTGGATCGCCTGAGCGCGGGCGCGTGGACGGGTTCGTCGATGCGCCTCCGAGGTGCCGGTCCGTTGCCCGTCCTGTCAGTTGAGGCAGGATGGACCCATGAGCGTAGTCAAGATCAACGTACTGACCGTTCCCGCCGAGCAGCGCGAGGTGCTGGAGAAGCGCTTCGCCTCCCGGGCCGGCGCGGTCGAGAACTCGGACGGCTTCGAGTGGTTCGAGCTGCTCCGCCCGGTCGAGGGCACCGACCAGTACCTCGTCTACACGCGCTGGCGTGACGAGGAGTCCTTCCAGGCCTGGATGGAGGGCCCGATGAAGGCGGCCCACCAGGGTGGCGGTGAGGGCGAGGCGCCGAAGCGCCCCGCGGCCTCCGGCTCCACGCTCTGGTCCTTCGACGTCGTCCAGTCGGCCGGTCCCAAGAACGCCTAGGTCACTGCCACTTGCCGTTCTCTTCTTCCTTCGGGCCCTTCCCCTGCCGGGGCAGGGCCCGAAGGGCTTGCCGAAGAGCTTGCCGAAGGGCGGCTGAGCCTTGACGGGTCGTCGTGCTTGGCCGGGTGGGGCCGGCGGCTCCACTGCTGTGCAGCTGCCGGCCCGGTGTGGAGTGCCCTGGGCTCAGTTGTCGTTGAAGTAGACGTGCTCGCTTCCGAGATGCCCCACGCTCGGGCCCAGCCAGATCGAGACAGCGATGTTGTCGTTCTCCGGAAGGTCGTAAACGCCGCCGTCCGAAGCGCTGACAGTCTTGCAGGAGCCGAGCCCGCCCGTGGCCTCGATGGTGTAGCGGTGGTTGTACTGGCCGGAGCTGCTCTGGGTGAAGACTTCGACCCTGGGGGCCATGCCGTCGGCTGCCGTGTCGCAGACGGAGACGATGTCGCCGTGCTCCTCGACGTAGACCGTGCCGCCGTGTGCGGAGTCCACGGTGGTCCATGTGTGGTCCCAGCTGCCGCCGGGCGGGTCGATGCTCGCCGATGCCGACGTCGCGCCGGCGAGTGCCCCGCCGGCAAGGAGAACGGTGGCTGCGGTTAAGGCCGCGATCCTGTGGCGCATCGTGTGATCCTCCTTGGCTCGCTCGGACGGTCCGGCGAGTGCCAGTGAGCTTAAGGAGACGGCTGCTGTGTCGGGCGGGGCCGAATGGATCTTTGCATTGCCTTGACTGGACACACACAAACTGCCCCTGCGCCTCGGGGTGTGGGTGGCAGCTCTCCGGGCCCGAGGGCGCCTGGCGCCGTACTCGCCGTTCATGGCCCGTACTTCGGGCCCCACCCCTCGACGGGGGGTGGGGCCCGAAGTGGTGCCCGGGCTCCGGGTCGGGGCTCCCGGGGGTGGGATCCCGTCGACGGGCCCGGTGGGTCACTTGATCTGGGCGGCGGCCCACTCGGCCCAGTCGCGGCGCATCGCGTTGAAGCGCAGGCCGTATTCGAGGGCGATCCGGCCGTGGACGGAGAGGTCGTCGTCGCCCCAGTCGATGGACTCGGCCAGGGCGGCGAGGTCGGCGTGTTCGCGGGCGGAGAGCTCGGCCAGGCCGGTGAGGTAGCCGCGGGCCTGGTCGGGGGGGAGGACGCCGAGGAAGAAGACCCTGAGCAGGATGTCGCTGCGGGTGTTGCGCTGGGGGGTGGTCCCGGTCAGCCAGTGGCGCAGTTCTGCGAGCCCGTCGGGGGTGAGTGCGTACTCCTTCCGGCCGCGCGGGCCCTCGGCCGCGACGCTGATGAGGCCGGCGTCCGCGAGCTTGGACAGCTCCGTATAGATCTGGCTCTGGGTGGCGGGCCAGACGTTCGCCAGGGACGTCTCGAAGGTCTTGAGCAGGTCGTATCCACTAGCTTGGCGTTCGGACAGCAGGCCGAGGAGGGCGTGTCGGAGGCTCATGCCGGTCATCCTACATTCCACTATTGACATGTCAGACCTAGAACCTCTAGTTTTGACATGTCGAAACTGGAATATCGAGGGGGATCTCCGCAATGTCGTACGTACGCTCCTTCCTGCCGTGGATCGTGTTCGCCGTGCTGCCTTCCGCGCAGTGGCAGTGGGCCGCGCTGGCCGCCCTGGCGGTGGCGGTGGGGCTCATCGCCGAGCAGCGCAAGGGCGGGGCGGGCTTCGACGCGCTGATCATCGAAATCGGCTCGGCCGGCTACTTCGCCGCCCTCGCGGCCGTCGCCTTCGCGAACCACGACTCCGCGGTCCACGGCTACTCGGCCGCTCTCTCCTCGGGCACCCTGGCGCTGATCGCCGGTGTCTCGCTGCTCATCCGCAAGCCGTTCACCCTCGGCATCGCCAAGCGGAGCACGCCCCGCGAGGTGTGGGGCCTCAAGCCCTTCGTCCGCGTCAACACCGTGATCACCGCCGTGTGGACCGCGGCCTTCGCCGCCACCGCCGCCGTGCTCGCGGTCATGGCCCACGCCGGCCAGGGCCACTCGACCGCCGCCACGGTCGTCCAGGTCGCCGGGTTCGCCCTCCCGATGGTGTTCACCACCCGCTACGTCGCCGCGGTGCAGGCCAAGGCCGGTGCCCGGTGAGCGCCGACAACACCCCGGTCGTGACGAGCACCCCGGTCGTGACGAGCACCCCGAGCACCCCGAGCGCTCCGAGCACCCCGGTCACCCCGCGGCACCTCGCGGGCAACTACGCCCCGGTCGCCGAGGAGTTGACCGCGTACGACCTGGACGTCACCGGGAGCATCCCGCCCGAGCTGGCCGGCTGGTACCTGCGCAACGGGCCCAACCCGGCCGACGCCGCCTCCGGGCACTGGTTCTTCGGCGACGGCATGGTCCACGGCGTCCGCCTGGAGGGCGGGCGGGCCGTCTCCTACCGCAACCGCTGGGTCCGCACCACCAGCCTCACCGACGGCGCCCGCCCCTACGACGAGTTCGGCCGCCGCGACCTCACCGCCGGACCGGCCAACACCCACGTCGTCCGGCACGCCGGCCGCACCCTCGCCCTCGTCGAGACGGCCCTGCCGTACGAGCTGACCGGCGATCTGGACACCGTCGGCCCGTACGACTTCGGCGGGCGGCTGCGCACCGCGATGACCGCGCACCCCAAGGCCTGCCCCGACACCGGCGAGCTGCACTTCTTCGGCTACGCGGCGGTCGGGGAGCCCTACCTCACCTACCACCGGGCCGACGCCGACGGCGAGTTGGTGATCAGCCGCCCGATCGAGGTGCCCGGGCCGACGATGATGCACGACTTCGCCCTCACCGCCGGACACGTCGTCCTGCTGGACCTGCCGGTGGTCTTCGACCTCGGCCTGGTCGGCCGCACCATGCCCTACCGCTGGGACGACGGCTACGGCGCCCGGATCGGCCTGCTGCGCCGGGACGACCCGTACGGGCGGGTGCGCTGGTTCGGCATCGACCCCTGCTACGTGTTCCACGTCCTCAACGCCCATGACGCGCCCGACGGGACGGTCGTCGTGCACGCCATGCGCTACCCCGAGCTGTGGCGGCGGACCGCCGACGGCGCGGTGGACGGCGCCCGGCAGGCCGTCCTGTGGAAGTGGACGGTCGACCCGCGCACCGGCACCGTCGCCGAGGAGCAGTGCGACGACCGCCCCGGCGAGTTCCCCCGGGTCGACGACCGGCTGGTCGGCCACCGCGCCGACTTCGGACACGTCACCTGCGGCGACGCGCTGGTCCGCTACGACCTGCGCACCGGTGCCTCGACCGCGCACGAGTTCGGTCCCGGCCGCACCCCGGGCGAGGCCGTGTTCGCCCCGGCGGGCCCGCGGGACCCGGGTGATGTGGCCGCCGACGCGACCGGCGGCGGGCCCGGCTGGCTCATGACGTACGTCCACGACGCCGCCACCGACCGCAGTGACCTGGTCGTCCTGGACGCCGACGACCTCGCCGCCCCGCCGGTCGCCACCGTCCACCTGCCCGCCCGGGTGCCCTTCGGCTTCCACGGAAACTGGCTCGCCGACCTCCCGTCCGGGTGCTGAGGCAGGCTCACGCCGGGGTGGCGTACAGCACCTCGCGCAGGCCCGGTACGGTCTCGCGGTCGGCGCGCCAGACGAGGCGGAGGTGCAGCGGGGGGAGGGGCAGGGGGAGGCGGACCAGGGTGCCGGAGGCGAGCTGGTCGTGGACGGCGAACTCGGGGAGGAGGGCGATGCCGAGGCCCTGCTCGGCGCAGGCACGGGTGACGGCGATGCCGCCGGTGCGGACGCGCTCGACGTCCTGGCCGAACAGGCGCTCGCCGGCGAGGTGGAAGGAGCAGGCGGGGGTGTTGACGAGGAGGCGCCGGTCGCGCAGGTGCTCGCGGGTGACGGCGGTGGCGCCGGCGAGCGGGTCGGTGGGGGCGGCGACCAGGGCGAGCGGGACGGTCTGCAGGTCGAGGTGGTCGAGCGGGGCCGGCGGCAGGTAGAAGCCGAGTCCGCCGAGCGGGCCGGGGGTGTCCAGGATCAGCGCCGCCTCCAGCGCCCCGGCCGCGACCCCGCCGAGCAGGCCGTCCCGGGCGGTGTCGGTGTGCAGGGATATCTGCAGGTCGGGGCGGCGTTCGGCGAGGCGGGCCAGGACGGTGGGCACATGGGTGGCCGCGATGGTGTCCAGCGCGCCGAGCCGCAGCCGGACGCGGACGGCGGCCACCTCGCGCCGTGCCTGCTCGGCCTGGGCCAGCAGCCGCCGGGACCACGGCAGCAGTCGCTCCCCGGCCGGGGTGAGGGCCATGCCGCGCGGGGCCGGTTCGAACAGCTCGGTGCCCAGGCTCCGTTCCAGCGTGCGGAGCTGCTCCGAGACGGAGGACGGGGCGAGCCCGAGCGCCACGGCCGCGCCGGGGACGGTGCGGTGGGCGACGACGGCCTCGAAGACGCGCAGCTGACGTAGTTCCATTGATGCCCCCGAACACCTTTGCGTGTTGCGTGTTGCGGGACAGCGTACGGGGGCGCCATGTGCATGCGGTCGGGAAACCCGGATGGTGGTGCACCGGTGCACGAGGGAATCGGCGGCCAGGCCCGGAGGCTCGCAGGCGGACCGATCGGGAGCCGATCGATCGGAGGCGGACTGGTCGGAGGCGGACCGATCGGGGGTCGACCGATGAGGCGGACTGGTCGGAGGCGGACCGATCGGAGGCGGACCGATGAGGCGGACTGGTCGGAGGCGGACCGATCGGAGGCCGACCGGTCAGAGGCTCACCGCCGTCTCGCGCTCCATGTGCGTCAGCTTCTCCGGGTTGCGCACCGAGTAGATGCCGGTGATCCGCCCCTCGTCCAGCCGCATCGCCACCACCAGGTCGATCTCCCCGTCGATCCGCAGGATCAGCGCCGGGTGCCCATTGACCTGGGTCGGCTCGGTCGTCGCCACCGGGCCCCACAGCGCCACGCCGGTGGCGAGCAGCCGGGCCACCTGCTCGGACCCGACGGTGGGTCGCGGCATGGCCGTCTTGACGCCGCCGCCGTCGCTCATGGCGACGACGTCCGGCGCGAGGAGGTCGAGCAGGTCGCGCAGGTCGCCCGTCTCGACCGCCCGCTGGAAGGCGGCGATTGCCGCCCGCGCCTCCTCCGCCGAGACGGCGCCGCGCGGACGGCGTGCCGCGACGTGCGCGCGCGCCCGGTGGGCGATCTGGCGGACGGCGACCGGCGTCTTGTCGACGGCCTCGGCGATCTCGTCGTACCCGAGGTCGAACACCTCGCGCAGCACGAACACCGCCCGCTCGGTGGGGGTGAGGGTCTCCAGGACGAGCAGCATCGCCATCGAGATGCTGTCGGCCAGCTCGACCTGGTCGGCCACGTCGGGGGAGGTGAGCAGCGGTTCGGGCAGCCACGGGCCGACGTACGACTCCTTGCGCCGGCCGAGGGTGCGCAGCCGGCCGAGCGCCTGCCGGGTGGTGATCCGGACCAGGTACGCGCGGTGGTCGCGCACGGTGGTGAGGTCGACGCCCGCCCAGCGCAGCCAGGTCTCCTGCAGGACGTCCTCGGCGTCCACCGCCGACCCGAGCATCTCGTAGGCGACGGTGAACAGCAGGTTGCGATGGGCGACGAACGCCTCGGTGGCCGGGTCGGGACGGCGGCCGTCCTCGTCCTCGCTGTTCATGGGTGCCTCCTTCAGGGTCGGCGGTGCCTCCCACAGGACGCCGGAGCCCGCCGATCCGTGACATGCCGAGCCGAGTGACCTGCGTCACGTCGCGACGGGTGTCACAGAGTCCGGACCGTCGGCATCTCCTTGCCGACCAGTTCGAACATCACACCGGCAGGGAGGCCGAGATGACGAGAGTTCCCGAGATGAAGGTGGTCGTGGTGGGCGCCGGGTACGCGGGCATGTACGCCGCGAACAAGGTCGCCAGGAGGGTGAGGGCCGCCGAGGTCACGGTGGTCAACCCGCGCCCCGACTTCGTGGAGCGCGTGCGGCTGCACCAGCAGATCGCCGGGACCGCCGTCGCCACGACGCCGATCGCGTCGATGCTCCGGGAGGGGGTCGCGCTGCGGGTCGGCGCCGTCGAGCGGATCGCCGACGGCCGCGTCGTCCTCGGCGACGGCAGCAGCCTCTCCTTCGACTGGGCGTTCCTCGCCGTGGGCAGCACGGTGCGGCCGCTGCCGGGCACCGTCCCGGTCGGCACCTGGGAGGGCGCGGAGCAGGCCCGTACCGCGCTCGCCGGCCTCGCGGCGGGCAGCGTCGTGACGGTCGTCGGCGGCGGCGCGACGGGGATCGAGACGGCGTCCGAGGTGGCGGAGGCGAGGCCGGACCTGACGGTGCGGATCGTCGGGTCGGCGGTCGCCTCGACCTTCTCGGACCGGGCGTACCGCAAGGTGCGGGACGGGCTGGAGCAGCTGCGGGTGGAGATCGTCGACGACGGTGTGACGGGGGCGGGCGGCGGAGCCGTTCACCTGCGGTCGGGCGTGTCCCTCCTCTCCGACCTCACCCTGTGGGCGATCGTGTCCGGAGTCCCCGACCTCGCGGAGCGCAGCGGTCTCACCGTCGACGCGGACGGACGGGCGGTCGTCGACGCGTCGCTGCGCAGCGTCGACGACGAGCGGATCTTCGCCGTCGGCGACTGCGCCGCCATCCCCGGTGCCCGCTTCGCCTGCGCCCTCGCCGGCCCGCAGGCCGCCCACGCGGTCGACACCATGGCCCGCCTGATCGCCGGCCGCACCCCCGCGCCGTACGTCCCGCGCTACGTCGGCCGGGCCGTCACCCTCGGCCGCAGGAACGCCGTCGGCCAGTTCACCCACCGCGACGACACCCTGCGGCGCTCGCACGTCAGCGGGCGCACCGGCGCCATGATCAAGGAGCTCGCCTCCCGTGGCGGCAAGTACGGCGCCCGGACGGGGACGGGTGCCTGACCGGGGCGCGGGTGCGTGACCGCGGATCGGGCGCCCGGGGCGCGGGTGCGTGACCGCGGAACGGGCGCCGCACCGGGGGCGCGGGTGCGTGACCGGGAATCACGCGAGGGGCGTCAGGAAGATCCACACGTGCCCGAACGGGTCGCGCAGCATCGACTGCCGGGCGCCGTAGAACATGTCCGCCGGCGCCGAGAGGAGCTCGGCACCCGCGGCCACGGCCTGGGCCGTCAGCCCGTCCACGTCCGGGACGTACACGTGCAGGGCGACGGACGGTCCGCCGGCGCCGGGCGCAACGAACGGGGCGTCGGCGTCACCGAGCATGAGGGTGGCGCCGTGCACCTTGATCTCGGCGTGCATGATCCGCCCGTCCTCGCCCGCGAGCCGCAGGTGCTCGGTCGCACCGAAGGCGGCGGTGTAGAAGGCGATGGCCTCGGCGGCCCCGTCGACCATGATGTGCGGGATGACGGTGTGCTTGTAGTGCTCGGGAATCTCCATGTGGATCAAGGTAGTGATCTGTCGATCATTCAGGCATCGGGCGCAGGACCCCTAGCCCGGCCGAGCCGGTCCTACGTCGCAGGGCGGAGGACCGGCGGCGCCGGGCCTACAGTCGCTCGGGCCCGTACAGGGCGGCCGGCGCGCCGGTGGCCAGCGCCCAGTAGCGGTCCCCGTACGACCAATGCCACCACTCGGTGGGGTAGTTGACGAGCCCGGCGCCGGTCAGGACGCTGCCGAGCAGGCGCCGGTTGGCGCGGGCCCGCGCGCCGATGCCGTCGGCGTCGGTGTAGCAGGCCCCGGCGCTCTCCTCCGGGCCGGCGTTGACCCTGGTGCCGAGGTCCAGTTCGCGGCCGTCCGCGTCGACGAGGGTCAGGTCGACCGCGGCACCGGCGCTGTGCGGCGCGATCTCCGGCGGCGACACGTAACGGCTGGTCGCCGACCTGAGCCGGTCGTCCGGCCAGTCGGGGTTCGCGGCCCTCAACTCGGCGGCGTACTCGTCGAAGTAGCGGCCCTGGAGCTCCGGCGGCCGGTAGCCCTCCACGAACAGCAGCCGCAGGCCGTCCGGCATCCGTGACTGGGCGTCGAGCAGCCGGTCGAGGACAGCGGACCGCAGATGCGCGAACGCGCCGGTGCCGTCCTGCTTGCGCTCGTCCACCAGCAGGCCGCTCCCGCCCCGTACGTCCAGGAGCCGCTCGCCGCAGTCCCGGACCGCGACGGCGGCCACCTGCGGGTCGGACATCAGGATGATCTCGCTCAACTGCGCCTCCTCGGGCGGCGGGAAGCCCTCTGGTTCGTCTGCGTTCCTTGAGGTGGACGCGGTTGTGAGGCTCGCGGGTTCCGACGCGGGAGGAGCGGCCGGTGCCTCGCAGCCGGCGGACCTCCGGGGTGGCCCGTGCCGGCCGGGTTGTCGGCGCTACGGGGCAGGTCGGCGCCAAGTCGCCATCTGCTCGCGGAATTTGGCGCAGGCGAGGATGTCCTGCTGGCTGCACTGCAGGGCGTGCGCGAGCAGCTGCCGGGCGTGGTCGAGGTCGACCATGAGCTGCTCGATCTCGGTGAGCTTGGTCCGGATCATGGCCGCTCTGCGCGGCTGCTCCTGCTGGAACTCCCTGATCTGGGCGAGGGTCAGCCCGGCCTGCTGGCACTTGCGCAGCAGCACGATCCGCTCGACGGCCTCCGGCGGATAGCGGCGCTGCCCGCTCTGGCGTTCGGGTGCCGGCAGCAGGCCGTGGCGCTCCCAGAACCGGATGGCGGAGGCGGGCACGCCGGTGAGCTGGGCGAGCCGGCCGATCGTCATAAGCACGCCATTCCCCCGACTCCCACGCGGACGCTTGACTTGAACCTTAGTTCAAGTCGGAGGCTTCGGTTACGCGGACCGGCGGCGCGACAGCGGCCCCGGCCAGGAGACGTGGAGAGGCTTGCGATGAAAGACACCCCCGAACTGAACGACCCGGCTCACCAGCTCGTCGAGGCTGCCAGGCAGCTCTTCGTCGCGGGAGTGATGTCGCACTCCGGTCACGCCAACCTGAGCGTGCGGCTCGACGGAGGGCGCTTCCTGCTCTCCCCGGGGTGGGTGCGGGACCTGCGGGCCGAGCAGCTGGCGACCCTCGACCTCGACGGAAAGGTCCTGGACGGCGAACTGCAGGCCGCCGGGGCCGAGATCATCGCCATGCACAGCATCGTCTACCGCGCCCGCCCGCAGGTGGGCGCGGTGATCCACACCCACTCGCCGGCCGCGACGGCCTTCGCGGTCGCCCACCGACCGCTGCCGTGCCGCACCGAGCCGATGCTCCGCTTCGGGCAGGCCGAGGACGTGCCGGTGGTGCCCTGGGGGCCGCGCGGATCGGACGTCTCGGTCCGGGGCGTCGCCGAGGTCCTGGAGCGCCGCCCGACGACGGCCGCGGTCCTGCTGGCCAACCACGGTCTGCTGGTGTTCGGCGCCGACGCGCAGGCCGCCACCCGCCTCGTGGTGGCGATCGAGGAGAGCGCCGAGGCGGAGCTCGCGGCACGGGCCCTCGGCGGCGCCGTGGACTTCCCCGACGGCGCCCTGGAGGCCGTCCGCGCGTCGATGGCCCGGGTTGCCTCATGAGCGACGACGACCGTATGAACGACGACGACCTCGCGGAGCGCTCCGAAGCCCAGCGCTCCGAAGCCCAGCGCGCCGAGGCCCTGCGGGCTCGCTACCGCTCGACGCTGGGCGCCGTCCCGCACGGAGCGGAGGACCGGCTGCACGTGGCCCGGACCCTCGGCCGACTCCACACGGAGGAGGCGTTCATGACCCTGCGGCACATCGTGCTGACCGACAACCCGCTCGGCGCGCGCGTCCAACAACTCGTCCACTTCGGCCAGCTGCTGGCCCTCGGCCGCCCGGGCCCCGCCCGGATCCACGCCCGCGGAGCCCTCCACGCGGGCGCCGACCTCACCGACCTCGCCGGCGTGGCCGAAACCGCCCTCATCACCTCCGGCACGCCCGCCTATGCGCTCGGCATCGAGATCATCGGCGAACTCCTGCGCGCCGAGGAGGACGCAGAGGCCTGAGCTCCCGGTCTGGCATCGTGAGCAGGATCTCGAACTGGCCGAGCAGTACGTTCGCGCGGCTTTCAAGATCAGCGACCATCACGAGGAGCTGCTGTGACCGTCATTTCTCCCGAGTTCGTGGCCGCCCTGGTGGCCGCGGCCGAAGCGGCCGACGTTACGGGTTTCGTTGCGGCCGCCGTGATCAAGCACGACGGTCGGATCCTGTTCGTGCGGCGAAAGCCGGACGACTTCATGGGCGGGATGTGGGAGATCCCTTCCGGAAAGGTCGAGGGTGGCGAGGCCATCCTGGACGCCCTTCACCGCGAGACCACCGAGGAGACCGGGCTGGTCATCGAGCAGGTCACCGGCTACCTCGGGCACTTCGACTACGTCAACAGCCGTGGCGGAACCACGCGTCAGTTCAACTTCGCAGTCACCGTGGAGAAGACAGAGCCGATCGTCCTCGCCGAGCACGACGCCCACCAGTGGGCGCTCCCGAACGGATTGCCTGAGGTCAGCGATGCGGTTCGCAAGCTGATTGCCCCCTGAGTCGGAAGCTTCTGCCGTCCGGCCTGAGACGGCAGTGCCTTCAGCCCGCGCACTGCCGGGGCGCGCGGGGGTGTGTGCGCTTGCGCCGCCCGAATGGGTGATGGGAGTGCGAGTTTGACGATCAGTTAGCGCGCTACGGTGAATATTGCGGTGCCCGGCGTTCCTGTTGGGGCGCTCGGTGCGCGGGCAAGAGAAAGCCCCGGCGGTGCGCCAACACCCCGTGTCGGCGGTGCTCACCACATGAGGAAGTCCGGCAGCTCGGTGACGGGCGGGAGCGGTGCGTCCGCAGGTAGGGATCGGATCTGGACGTAGGCGTGCTCGAACTGGTACGAGAAGCCGTCCAGGCCCGGGGCGACGACGAGGATGTTGTCGCCCCGGCGCCAGATCCGGTAGCGCCAGCGGTGGCTCTCGTGCGTGACGTCGTGGTCGGGCGGGCCGATCAGCGCCGCGAACTGGTCGGCCGCGGTGTCCAGTTGGGCGGTGAAGGTCCCGGCCGACGGATCGACGAGGCTCCGCCAGCCGTCCTGCTCTCCCCAGAAGTCCTCCGTCCACGCCCCGTCGGGGTGGATCCAGTACTCGTACGCGAACGGCATGGCGAAGCGGTCGTCGCCGTGCACGAGGTGTCCGGCAGGCGTGTAGGCCTTCTCGTTGAGATCGCCAGGTAACCGCCGGTCGAGCGCCAGCCGGCGGCGAGCATCGCCTTCTCGGTGGGCTCGGGGTCCTCCCAGTCGAGTTCCGCCATTCCGGCGATCTGCTCTGCCAGTTCGGGCGTGACGGGGCAGACCGCGACGATCCAGGACGCCTCGTCCTCGTCGTCCTGGTCGAACACATCGGATGCGTCGGACACCTGGGGAACTCCGTTCTGCTGCAACGTACAGGTGTTCACCCTGCAAACGGAGGGCCTCAGAGGGTGTCGCGGACCTTGAGGTGGCCGTCCTCGACGCGGAACAGCTGGTTGGGGTTGGTGGCGTCGCAGCCGTACAGGAACACGTTGTGGCCGTTGGTGCGGTACGACCCGACGTCGATGCACTTCTCGCCGCCACTGCCGACGGTCCGCTGCAGTACGAAGGCGCCGCCCCTGAGCAGCCAGGTCTGGTTGGCGCGGGCCGCGTGGGTGTACTCGCAGGCCCAGATGCGGACGAGGTCGCCGTCGGTGTCCGTGAAGTCGGCGTCGAGGCACATCTCCGTCGCGGTGCCGGCGGTGTCGGCGACCTTCACCCTCCCGTCCTCCAGGACGAAGCGCTGGTTGGTGCTCTCCAGGCAGTCCCGGATCCGGACGTTGTCGGCGTTGAAGCGGGTGCCGCCGACGTCCAGGCACTTGGCGTTCGAAGTGCGGGGTGGGGTGGCGACGTTGAGGGTGCCGTTGTCGATGGTGTAGAGCGTGCCGCTGTCGGGGCGGTTGTAGCGGAAGCTGCCGTTGCCCCGGGGCAGGGTGGTGCCGGCCGGGGCGTACGGGTCGACGGTGACCTGCGGGGAGAAGCGGAAGTAGCCGTTGGCGGGCCAGCCGCTGTTGCCGCCGTTGCGGCCGTAGCCCTCGCAGGTGAGTGTCCGGTTCCCGTTGCTGAGGGCGCAGCCCCGCAGTCCGACGTTGTTGGAGCCCCAGCTGGATCCGTCGCCGCTGTACTCGGTCGGCACGGTGGACTGGGCCGGGAAGGTGGTGTCGCCCGGGGCGGTGAAGACGGCGGTCATGCCGGACGGCGGGAGCAGGCCGGCGCCGCCGGTGTTCTGGTACGTCCACGGGACGGCGCCGGTCCGGCCGGGCGCGATGGTGACGGTGGTGGGGACGTCGCGGCCGATGAAGGTGACGGCGGCGGCGGGGGAGGCGAGGGCGACGGCGAGGGTGAGGGAGAGCGCGGCCACGGTGCCCGTACGGGCGAGGGTTCGGATCACGGTCGCGGTGATCGTGGACGAACCGGCCGGTCGGCGGCGTACGGCACGCCACAGCTACGGCAGTTCACCCTTCCGGCGGCCGGAAGCCCACCGGTGCGTCGAAGGCGGCCCGTCGGGTGGCGCGGCGCAGGGCGCGCAGGACGGGGGTGCCGAGGGTGAGGCACAAGACGACGGTCAGCGCGGCCCGGGGCAGGTCCCAACCCAGCGACGTGGTCAGGCAGTAAGCGGCGAAGCGGACCAGGTTGGCGCCCACCGGGTCGCCGGGGACGAAGGAGACGGAGCCCGCCAGCCCGCCGATGTACGGCCAGCCCTGCAGGTTCATGATCGTGCCGTAGAGGACGGAAGCGAGAGCGCCGTACCCCGCCAGCAGCAGCAGTTCGCGGCGTCCCCGCAGGGAGGAGGAGCCGGGCAGCAGCCCGGCGCCGAGGCAGACCCAGCCCATCGCGAGCATCTGGAACGGCAGCCACGGCCCGACCCCGCCCGTGAGCAGCGCGGACGCGAACATCGACAACGAGCCCAGGACGAAGCCGAAGCCGGGTCCGAGCACCCGCCCGGACAGCACCATCAGGAAGAACATCGGCTCCAGGCCCGCCGTCCCGGCGCCGAGCGGGCGCAGTGCCGCGCCCGCCGCCGCCAGGACGCCCAGCAGCGCGACGGACTTGGCGTCCAGCCCGGGCGCGCCGCCGCCCGCCTCGCGCCCCTCGGAGATCTGCGCGATGACGACGGCGAGCAGGAGCGGGAGGAGGAGCGCGAACAGCCAGGGCGCGTCGGTGGAGTGGCCCACCAGCGCCGAGCGGGTCGAGGCGAGCAGCGGCCAGCCGAAGGCGGCGACGCCGACCGACGAGACCATCGACAGCGCCGCAACGGACCGGCGGCCAAGAGGGATCGGTCGGCGCGGGACAGGTCGGCTCATGCGTCCAGAGCCTCCGCGACCTGCCCGACGGTGAGCCAGGGCCCCGGCGCCAGCACCTTGGCGACCTGCGGGGCGAAGGCGGGGGAGGAGACCACGACCTCCGCCGTCGGCCCGTCCGCGACGATCTCGCCCTCGGCCAGGATCGCCGTGCGGTGGGCGAGTTCGGCGGCCAGTTCGACGTCGTGCGTCGCCAGCAGCACGGCGTGCCTCTCGGCGGCGAGTCCGCGCAGGATCTCCACGAGCCGGGCCTTGGCGGCGTAGTCCAGGCCTCGGGTTGGCTCGTCGAGCAGCAGCAGCGGGGGTCGGGCGGTGAGGACGACGGCGAGCGCGAGGGTGAGCCGCTGGCCCTCGGAGAGGTCGCGGGGGTGGGCGGTGTCGGCGATGCCGGGCAGCAGGCGCTCGACCAGGGCGCGGCAGGTGCCCGCGACGGCGCCCGCGTCCGCGTCCGCCGCCGCGCACTCGGCGACGACGGACTCGCCGTACAGCAGATCGCGCGGGTCCTGCGGGACGAGGCCGACCTCGCGGATCAGCTCGGCGGGGCGGGTGCGGTGCGGGACGCGCCCGCCGACCCGGACGCTGCCGGAGGCGGGGGCGTGCAGGCCGACCAGGCTGCCCAGCAGGGTGGACTTGCCGGCGCCGTTGCGGCCCATCAGGGCGGTGATCTCGCCGGGGCGCAGCGCGAGGTCCACCCCGCGCAGCGCCTGCACCGGGCCGCGCCGTACGGCGAGGCGGTCGGCGACGGCGATGGGGCCACCGGCGGCGGTCTGCTCAACGGCCGTCGCGGGCGCACCGCCAGGCGCACCGCCGGGCGCGCCACCGGGCGCACCGCCAGGCGCACCACCGGGCGCACCGCCGGACGCGCCACCGGGCACCCGCCCGTCGAGACGCTCCCGCAGCGGCCCCGCCTTGCGCCGCGCGTCGCGCACCGACAGCGGCAGCGGCCGCCAGCCGGCGAGCCGGCCGAGGCCGACGACGGGCGGGTGCACCGGGGAGTGCGCCATGACCTCGGCGGGCTCGCCCAGCACCGGGGGCGCGCCCGGGGTCAGCAGCAGCACCTGGTCGGCGTACTGGACGACGCGCTCCAGCCGGTGCTCGGCCATCAGTACGGTGGTGCCGAGGTCGTGCACCAGCCGCTGCAGGACGGCCAGCACCTCCTCGGCGGCGCCGGGGTCGAGGGCCGAGGTCGGCTCGTCCAGGACCAGCACCCGCGGGTGCACGGTGAGCACGGAGCCGATCGCGACGCGCTGTTGCTGTCCGCCGGAGAGCGACCCCAGCGCGCGGTCGCGCAGGTCGGCGAGGCCGAGCAGGTCGAGGGTCTCCTCGACCCGGCGGCGCATCACGTCGCCCGGCAGGCCCAAGGACTCCATGCCGTAGGCGAGTTCGTCCTCGACGGTGTCGGTGACGAAGTGCGCGAGCGGGTCCTGCCCCACCGTGCCGACCAGGTCGGCGAGTTCGCGCGGCCGGTGTTCGCGGGTGTCCCGGCCGCCGACGGTGACGCGGCCGTGCAGCACGCCGCCGGTGAAGTGCGGTACCAGGCCGCTGACGGTCCCCAGCAGGGTGGACTTGCCGGAGCCCGACGGGCCCACCAGCAGGCAGAGTTCGCCCTCGGGGACGGTGAGGTCCACCCCGTCCAGGGCGGGTGCGGCGGAGTCCTCGTACCGGACGGAGACCTGCTCGAAGGTGATCACGATGCCCTCCGGGGCGGGGTCGGGGCGGCGAACGCCGGTACCAGGCCGAGCAGGACGGTCAGGACGGCGGCCAGCGGCAGCGTGGGGACGGTCGGCGGGACGACGGTGGGGGCGAAGGCGGCGGGGTCCTGCGCGGCCAGGTAGGTGGTGAGGGCTGCCACGGCGGCGCCGGAGCCCGCGGTCAGCCACTCGGGCAGTGCCCAAGGATCGGGCCGGTAGCGCGTTCTGACGGACCGTCGGCCACCGAGCAGCAGCCCCGCGAAGGCGGCGGCCAGGCCGAGCGACAGGACCGGCAGCGCCCAGCCGGTGCCGCCGGCGGTCAGCAGTCCGTACGCGGCCAGGCAGACCCCGAGCAGCCCGGCCAGGGTGAGTGCGGCGGTCGCCCGGGCGAGTCGGCGCGGGACGTCGGCGGTGCGGCCGAAGCCGCGGGTGTCCATCGCGGCGGCCAGCGCGACGGACCGCTCCAACGCGCCCTCCAGCACCGGCAGTCCGACGCTCAGCACGGCGGCGACGCCCCGGTCCGTCCGACCGCGCAGGCGCCGTGCGGCGCGCAGCCGGCGGACGTCGGCGACCAGGTTCGGTGCGAAGGTCATCGCCACCACCACGGCCACGCCCGCCTCGTAGAGCGCGCCGGGCAGGGTGCGCAGCAGCCGGGCCGGGCTGGCGAGGGAGTTGGCGGCGCCGACGCAGATCAGCAGAGTGGCCAGGCGCAGCCCGTCGTACAGTGCGGCGAGCAGGCCTTCGAGGCTGACCGGGCCGCCGAACCGCACGCCCTGCGCCCAGGCGGGCAGCGGCAGTTCGGGCAGCGTGAACAGCACGTGGGTGCCGGGGACCGGCGAGCCGAGGAAGACCGCGAACACCAGCCGGATGCCGAGCACCAGCAGGCCCAGCCGCAGGAACGCCCCGTACGACCGCGACCAGGGCGCGTCGCCGCGCCGGGCCGCGACCACGTACCCGGCGACGGCGGCGAGCAGCAGCAGGACCGCCGGGTTGGTGGTGCGGGTCGCCGCCGCGCCCAGCCCGAGTGCCCACAACCACCAGGCCCCGGGGTGCAGTTGGCGGGGCCCGGTGGGCGGTCGGGTGCTACGGGCGGTGCTGCTCACGGATGCTTTCCTGAGTGGGTTCACGGGTTGCTGCGGCGCCGGCGCGCCTGCCAGACGGCGCCGCCGGCGAGGGCGGCGACCAGCGCGCCACCGGCGATCAGCCCGACGTCCGGTCCGCCGCCGTGGCCGGCGGCGGACGCGGCGCCGGCGGCAGGCTGGGCGGCGCCCGCCGCACCGGCCTGGTCGGCGCAGCCCGCCTTCGGGTACCCGGCGATGGCGCACAGCAGCCCGTTGGTGTCGTACCGCAGCGGCGGCGCGACGGCGGCCAGCACCTCCGCCGAGGTGGCCCGCGGCGCGACACTGGCGCACGCCGTCCGCGGCTCGGGTACGGCCGCGCCGCCCGACCCGGCGTCCTCGGCGGTGCCGAAGTCCAGCACGACGGCCACCCGCTTGTGCCCTTCCTGTGCGGGAGTCTGCGCGCAGACGTCCGCGAAGCTCCCGCCGGTGCGCGGCTTCGCGGCCTCCTGCCCGCCGTCCGGGCTCACCGCGAACCGCCACCCGTCCACGGCCCCGTCCGGCGGGACGGCGATCGCCGGACCCTGCTGCTGGTACGCCCAGCCGCCGCCCTCGGCACCGCGCCAGAACGACCAGTACCGGTACCCGGCCGCCTGCGCGGGCGTAGCGGCCACGGTCACCAGCAGCGCCCCGACCGCCAGCAGCGCCCCGACCGCCGGCAGCGCCCCGACCGCCGGCAGTGCCCCGACCGGCGGCAGGAGCACTGCGCAGAGACGCCGGCGCCGGCGGATCGGAGGCGTCACAGGTTGGGGTTGCGCTTGCGCTGGAGGCTGAGGAGCAGGCCGCCGCCGATGCCGATCAGGAGGCCGACGATGATCAGCCAGTACTGGCCGAAGCCGTCGTTCTTCTTCTCCGCCGGGGTGGCCTCGTCCGAGGAGTCGGTGCCCTTGGGGGTGGGGCCGAGGGCGGTGAGCTCGCCGGTCAGGGCGGCGGTGTCGCGCTGGGCGGCCTGGGTGACCAGCAGCAGGGTGGCGGTGGCGGCGGGGTCGGTGCCGTTCTTGGTCCAGGAGACGCCCTCCTTGGTGAGCCACTCGACGGCGCCGGCGGCCTGCTGCGGGTGGCCGCCCTGGATCAGGGAGAGGGCCGCCCAGGCGGTGGCGGTGTAGTCGGGCTTGGGGTCGGCGCCCGGGGTGGGGACCATGAGGTGGTTGCCGTTCGCCGCGAGCTGGGCGGTGAGGTAGGCGCCGGCCGCCTCGCCGTCGAGCGTGCGCGGGACGGCGCTGCCCTTGGTGCAGTCGAGGGCCTTGGGTGCGGCGTCGGCGTGCACCGAGCCGGCGACCGGCAGGTGGCCGCCCGCGGCGGCGAGCGCGCCCTGGGCGCTGGCCAGGGCGTTGGGCCCGATGGAGCTGCCGGAGAGCTGGTAGGCGAAGGAGCCGCGCTCCTCGGGGCGGGCCGCGCAGCCGAGCTGGAAGGGCAGGAGGCCGTCGAGGGCGTTCGTGCCGGCCTTGGCGACGCCGGCCGGGTCCGCCTCGGCGGCGAACAGCGCGCTCACGGCGAGCCCGGTGGAGTTGGCGTCGCTGAGACCGCCGGGGTTGTAGCTCCAGCCGCCGTCGGTGGTCTGGTTGGCCTTGAGCCAGTTCACGCCCTTGTCGACGGCGTCCTGGTGCCCGCCGAGGGCGACCAGGGCCTGGATGGCGAGGGCGGTGGCGTTGCTGTCCTCGGTCTTGGGGTCGCAGGCCGCGCCGGCCGCCCGGTAGGAGGGCCAGCCGCCGTCCTGGCACTGCTGGCCGGTGAGCCAGCCGACCGCCGAGTCGGCCGGGACGACCTTGACCGCCTTGAGCGCGGTGAGCGCCAGCGACTGCCGCCAGACGCCGTCGAACGTCGGGTCGCCCTTTCCGTACAGGCCCTCGGGGACGGTGACGGGGGTCGGCGCGGGGCTGTCGGCGAGGGCCGGTCCGGCGGCGACGCCGGCCAGCAGGGCGGCGGACAGGGCGGCGGCGCCCAGGCGGGCGGCGGTGTGCATGGTCCGGGTGTGCCTTTCGGTGAGCGGTGGTGGCCCGGGTGGGGCCGTGTCCGTAGTCCTCGACGGTGCCGGGCGCGTGCGCCGCACGGGGTGCGTGCGTCGAGTGCGTCCGGGCCGGCCGCTCGCCCCTCCCCGGGCGGTCCGACTCGTCCGGACGGCCGGGGGCGGCGCCGGGCTCACGGTTGCGGGGTCAGCGCCGGATTCGCACCGGCTTCCCCCGAGGGAGGAGCGGGATGGAGTTGTGTCGCCCGACGACTCTAACCGGCGGACCGCACCGACCGGCCGGCCGCGGCAGGAACAGGTTCCAGTAGGCGTGGCCATGACGGCCGCCGCGGCCATCGCGGCAGCGGGGTCGAGCCGGCACTCACGGCAGCGTGAGCAGTCGCGCCGCCGTGTGCAGGTCGGCCCGGACCTCGGCGATCGAGGCGCGCCCGGAGAGCCAGGCGACGAGCGCCGAGTGCCAGGTGTGCTCGATCACCCGCACCGCCGCGCGCTGGCTCTCGCTGGGCGGCCCGGACTGGCCGATCGCGTCCAGGATGAGCTGCCCGGTGGCCACGCTGACCTGGTCCACCTCGGCGCCGACCGAGCGGTCCGCGAAGGACAGCGCCCGGACCATCGCCTCCGCCAGCAGCGGCTCGCGCTGCAGCGCGTGGAAGGCCCGGGTGAGCGTGTCGGCGACCCGCAGCGCCGGTTCCGCGTCGGCCGGCGGGTGCCGCCGGATGTGTTCGTGCAGGCCCTGGAGCTGTTCCAGCATCACCGCGACCAGCAGGTGCACCTTGGACGGGAAGTACCGGTACAGCGTGCCCAGCGCCACCTGCGCGCTCTCCGCGACCTCCCGCATCTGCACCGCCTCGTACCCGCCCCGGGCGGCCAGCGCGGTGGCGGCCCGCAGGATCCGCCGGCGCCGCTCGGCCTGGCTGGTGGTCAGCGGCAGCTCACCGGGCCGGGGTGCGACGGGCATCGGGGTCAGGGGCTCGGTGGACGGCGGCAAGGGTGCTCCCGGGCTGGCGAGAGTGGCGGTGTGCTCCACAGGTCGGCAAGGGTCGGCGTGGCGGGAATCACCAGCCCTGGCTCCTGAGGAAAAGCTACGGGCCGGTATCTTCGAGGTCTCTCATTGTTCACGTGGTCGATGACGAGTTCCACAGCCACTGAAACCTGATCTACTTTAGCGACCGGCAGCACAGATAGCAGCTAGAGATGAGGGCCCAGGATGACCGCGCAGCCGCTGCGGATTGCCCTGCTGTCGTACCGCGGGGACCCCTTCTGCGGCGGTCAGGGCGTGTACGTACGGCACCTCTCCCGTGAGCTGGCCAGGCTCGGCCACCACGTGGACGTGATCGGGGCCCAGCCCTACCCGGTGCTGGACGAGGTCGAGGGCCCCGGCTCGGTGCGCCTGGTCGAGCTGCCCAGCCTGGACCTCTACCGCGCCGGCGACCCGTTCCGCACCCCCGACCGCGGTGAGTTCCGCGGCCCGGTGGACGTGCTGGAGTTCGCCACCATGCGCACCGGCGGCTTCCCCGAGCCGCTGACCTTCTCGCTGCGCGCCCGCCGCTACCTGGCTGCCCACAAGGGCCGCTACGACGTGGTGCACGACAACCAGACCCTCGGCTACGGCCTGCTGGGCCTGGCCCGGCACGGCTTCCCGCTGGTCACCACGATCCACCACCCGATCACCGTGGACCGGCAGCTGGAGCTGGACGCGGCCACCACCCGGCTCAAGCGGCTCTCGCTGCGCCGCTGGTACGCCTTCACCCGGATGCAGCGCCGGGTTGCCGCCCGGCTCGACCACGTGATCACCGTCTCCGGCACCTCGCAGCGCGAGATCGCCGAGCACCTGGGCGCCGCGCCCGGCGCGATCTCGGTGGTCCCGATCGGCGCCGACACCCGGCTCTGGTCGCCCTCGGCGGAGATCGGGCGGGTGCCCGGCCGGATCGTCACCACCTCCAGCGCGGACGTCCCGCTGAAGGGCCTGGTGTACCTGGTCGAGGCGCTCGCCAAGGTCCGCACCGAGCGGGACGCCCACCTGGTGGTGGTCGGCAAGCCGCAGAAGGAGGACGGTCCGGTGGCCGAGGCGGTGCGCCGCTTCGGGCTGGCGGAGCACATCGAGTTCCGCAGCGGCCTGACCGACCAGGAGCTGGTCGACCTCTACCGCTCGGCCGAGGTGGCCTGCGTCCCGTCGCTGTACGAGGGCTTCTCGCTGCCCGCCGCCGAGGCGATGGCCACCGGCACCCCGCTGGTCGCCACCACCGGCGGGGCGATCCCCGAGGTGGCCGGACCGGACGGCGAGACCTGCCTGACGGTGCCGCCCGGCGAGGCGGACGCACTGGCCGCCGCGCTCGGCCGGCTGCTGGACGACCCGCGGCTGCGCGCCGAGCTGGGCGCCGCCGGGCGGGAGCGGGTGCTGGCCCGGTTCACCTGGGAGCGCGCCGCCGAACTGACCGCCGAGGCCTACCGCGCGGCGATCGCCACCGGCGCCGGCGCCCGGGCCCGCTCCGGGCCCGGCTGGCGGTACGTGGCCTGAACCGGGGCCGGCCCCGTACGCCGGCCCGGGTGCGCCGACACGGACCCGCCGCCCTCCGGGGCGGCGGCGCGTGGCAGGGTGTGGCACCGCGCGTCGGCTCGCGCCGGCGCGGAACGAAGCGTGACGAAGCGTCAAGGACGCTTGCTGGCAATAGGAATGGGAGTCCTGCAGTGCTGACCGTCGATTTCTCGCGCTTCCCGCTCGCCCCCGGCGACCGGGTGCTCGACCTGGGCTGCGGCGGGGGCCGGCACGCGTTCGAGTGCTACCGCCGCGGCGCCAACGTGATCGCCCTCGACCAGAACGCCGAGGAGATCGCCGAGGTCCAGAAGTGGTTCGCGGCGATGGAACAGGCCGGTGAGGCCCCCGAGGGCGCGTCGGCGGTCGCGATGGAGGGCAACGCGCTGGCGCTGCCGTTCGAGGACGAGTACTTCGACAAGATCATCATCTCCGAGGTGATGGAGCACATCCCCGACGACAAGGGCGTGCTCAACGAGATGTTCCGGGTCCTCAAGCCGGGCGGCCTGCTCGCCGTCACCGTGCCGCGCTGGCTGCCCGAGAAGATCTGCTGGGCGCTGTCCGACGAGTACCACGAGGTCGAGGGCGGCCACATCCGCATCTACCGGGGCGACGAACTGCTCGGCAAGCTCAAGGACGCCGGCCTGGAACCGTACGGCACCCACCATGCGCACGCGCTGCACTCGCCGTACTGGTGGATCAAGTGCGCGGTCGGCGTGAACAACGACAAGGCGCTGCCGGTCAAGGCCTACCACCAGCTGCTGGTCTGGGACATCGTCGGAACCCCGGTGATCAGCACCCTCACCAAGGCCGCCGAGCGGGCGCTCAACCCGGTCATCGGCAAGAGCTTCGTCGCGTACGCCTCGAAGCCCCAGCGGGCGAAGGCATGACCGCCGCCGTCCCCGAGGTGCTGCTCCTCGACGGGGTGCTCGACGCCGCGCAGGCCGCCGACACCGTCCGCAGCATCCTGGCCGAGCAGCGCCCCGACGGCGCCATACCGTGGTTCGCCGGCCACCACCTGGACCCCTGGGACCACACCGAGGCCGCGATGGCCCTCGACACGGCCGGCGAGCACGCCGCCGCCGAGGCCGCCTACCGCTGGCTCGCCGCCACCCAGAACGCGGACGGCTCCTGGTACGCCGCCTACACCGACGGCGTGGTCACCGACCGGGCCAAGGAGAGCAACTTCTGCGCCTACGTGGCGGTCGGGGTCTGGCACCACCACCTCAGCACCGGCGACGACGCCTTCCTGGAGTGGATCTGGCCGGTCGTCCGGCGGGCCCTGGACTTCATCGTCTCGCTGCGGCTGCCCGGCGGCCCGATCGCCTGGCGGGTCGACGAGGACGGCGCCGCCACCGGCGAGGCGCTGCTCACCGGCTCGTCCAGCATCCTGCACGCGCTGCGCTGCGGCCTGGCCATCGCCGACTACCTGGAGGAGCCGCAGCCCGACTGGGAGCTCGCGGCCGGGCGGCTGCGGCACGCCATCGCCCACCACCCCGAGCGGTTCCTGGACAAGGACCGCTACTCGATGGACTGGTACTACCCGGTGCTCGGCACCGGCCTGCGCGGCGACGCGGCGGTGGAGCGGATCGAACGGGACTGGGAGCGCTTCGTCGTCCCCGGCCTCGGCGTGCGCTGCGTCAGCGACCGCCCGTGGGTGACCGGCGGCGAGAGCGCCGAACTGGCCCTCGCGCTCTGGGCGATCGGGCAGTCCGACCGCGCGGTGGACATCCTGCGCTGGATCCAGAAGCACCTGCGGCACGAGGACGGCTCGTACTGGACCGGGTACGTCTTCGAGGACGACGCGATCTGGCCGGAGGAGCGCACCACCTGGACGGCCGGGGCGCTGCTGCTCGCGGTGGCCGCGCTCGGCGGGGACCCGGCGACGGTCGCGGTCTTCGGCGGGGACCAGCTGCCCGCCGGGCTGGTGGTCCAGGACTGCTGCTGAGAGCGGGTACGGCGAGCACGCGGAAGGGGCGGGACCGGAGAACCGGTCCCGCCCCTTCCGCGTGCCTGCCTGCGTCCGAGGACGTCAGCCGCGCTGGATGCCCGCGGTGTCGGCCAGCACGCCCTGCGTGCCGTCCGCCAGCTGCGCGACCAGCGCGGTGCCGCGCTGCTCGACGGCCAGGTACCAGGTGCCGGGCACGACCTCGCCGATCGGGGCGCCGGCCGGGTTGTCCTTCGGGGCCAGCTGACGCGGCGCCGGGACGGCGAACCAGAACGGCTGGAAGTCCCCCGCCGGGGCGGCCGGCTGCTGCGCGGCCGGGGTCGGCTGCGGGGCCGGGACGGCGGCGTCCTGCGGCTGCGGGGCCGGGGTCGGCTGGCCGGCGGCCGGGTAGCCGTAGCCCGCCTGGGCGCCGAACGCCGGGTCCTGGCCCGGGGCCGGGGCCGGGGCCGGGTAGCCGTACTGGCCCTGACCGGGCGCACCCGGGTGGCCGGGCTGGCCCGGGAAGCCGCCCTGGTACGGGGCGGCCGGGCGGTCGGAGACCAGCGGGGCCTTCAGCGCCGGCACCAGCGGGCTCGCGGCGGCCGCACCGGCCAGCACGATCAGCGAGATGAAGCCGAGCCAGGCGCCGAAGCCGTGGCTGATGCTGCCGCCGGACGGGCCGCCGCCCAGCGACCAGACCGAGGTCCACAGCGCCGCGACGGCGAAGGCGATGCCCCACTGGTCCAGCCGCAGGCCGAGCACCTGGCGGTTGGCAGCGGCCTGGCCCTGGAAGCGCTGCACCAGGATCAGCACCGCGGCGGCAATGCCCAGCAGGTAGATCGAGGGCAGGATGGGGAACAGCTCCGTGCTCCACGCGTTCTGCGAGGCGTCGGGTCCGCAGTACCGGCCGGCGCAGCTCACGGTCCAGTAGGGCAGGAAGGAGGCGATGAAGAGCAGGACGGCCGCGCCTGCGACGGCGGCGTCTCCCCTGGTGAGAGCGCGCAGATTCACTAACGTTCCCCTCGTTGACGTGTCGTGGACGGTGGTTCGTGCGGTCGGGCTGACCGGCCGAAACTCCCGAACGGACCAGAAGCCTAGGCCCAACCGTCCTTCCGGTGCACGGCGGGACCGGGAATGGGGCGAAGTCGTTGCAAACCACGCGGGCCGGGCGGAGCGCCGTCCGTCGCGAAGCGCGGGTCAACTTCCTTACTGGGGCTTCGATTCTTCTATTGGGTCGTCAGGAACGCGGTCAGGGCGTCGGCGATCCCCTGGGCGGCCTGCTGGCGCCACTGAGGGTCCGTCATCCGCTTCGCGTCCGTCGAGTTGCGCATGTTACCGCACTCGATGAACACCTTGGGGACGGTGGACAGGTTGAGGCCGCCCAGGTCGGAGCGGGTGTCCAGGCCCTGGTCCGCGATGTAGTCGGCGTACGGCTCGCCGGTCGCGGTGCGGAAGTGCTCGCGCAGCTGGAGGCCGAGCCGGTGCGAGGGTTCGACGATCGCCGAGTTGTCCGCCTTCCCGGCCACCACCCTGCCGGGCATGATCACGTGGAACCCGCTGCCGCCCGCCGGGCCGCCGTCCGCGTGCACCGAGACCGCGGCGTCGGCGTGCGCGTCGGCACCGGCCCTGGCGCGCTCGTCGATGCACGGGCCCCAGGGGCGGTCGCCGTCCTGCACCAGCACCACGGTGGCGCCCCGGGCGGCCAGGATGGCGCGGGCCCGGCGGGAGACGTCCAGGGTGTACTCGGCCTCGGTGTAGCCGGCGTTGGTCTCGGTGCCGGTGGTGTCGCACTCCTTGCGGGCGTTGCCGATGTCCACCTGACGGTTGATCTCGGCGGAGTGCGCGAAGTTGCCGGGGTTGTGGCCGGGGTCGAGGACGACGGTGCGACCGGCCAGGCTGCTCGCGGGGGCGGCGGTCGGGGTCGGGGCCTGGGTCGGGGCCTGGATCTGGGGCAGTGCGGCGGTGGGGGCTCCGGTCGCCGGGGGCTCGGCGGAGGGCGGCGGTGCGACGGGAGGGGTGAGCGGCGTCGTGGCGGGGTCGGTGGCGCCGGGGGCGGCCTGCGCCGTGGCGGGGGCGGAGGCGGCGGACGTGGCGCCCGCCGGGCCGGAGTCGTCGAGGGCCTGCCAGCCGAACCAGCCCGCCGTGCAGAGCGGTACGACCGCGGCCACCACCGTGGTGACGCGCAGCAGGGTGGAACGGCGGGGCGGTTGCTGGGCGGTGCCGGTCACGGGTGGGTCAGATCCTGTCCTGGGTGCGCGGGGTCAGTCCGAAGCTGTTCGCGATCGGGTTCCACTTGGTCATGAAGTCCGTCTTCGCCTGGGTGGCCTGCGGGTTGAGCTCGTCCGCGTGCTTCTTGTCCGGGGTGCTCGGGGCCCGGCCGGAGCAGCCCTGGGCGGCGACGGCGCGCGCCCAGGCCGCGTACGCCTTGTCGATGTCGGCGGACAACTGCCAGGCGGATTTCAGTGAGTTCAGTGCGTCCGCACCGCCGGGCACGTCCGTGACGCTCAGTTTGGCGAGCTTGGTCAGCAGGGCGGCGCGCTGGTTGGCACCGGTGTCGAACACCTGGGCCGCGCTCTCGATGTCGGCCTTCGACGGGCAGCTGCTCACCTTGGCGACGGCGCTGCCGATCGGGGCCTTGGCGCTCTCGCCCTCGCTCAGCAGGCCGTCCAGCGCCTGCGCCTGGGCCTGGGCGTTGGGCCCGGGGCCGGTCGCGGTCGGGGACGGCGCGGCGGAGGGCGAGGCCGGGGCGCTCGCGGCGCCGCTCGGTGCGGCGTCGGTGCCGGTCGGGGCGGGAGCGGGCGGCGGGTTGCCGGCGCCGGTCGCGGGGGCGGCGCTCGGGACCGGCGCCGCCTGGCCGCCCTTGTCGCCACCGTCCCGGCCGGCGAACAGCAGGCCGCCGCCGATCGCCAGCACCAGGAGCAGCGCGAAGCCGATCAGCAGCGGGGCCTTGCGGTTGGCCGGGCTCCGGTCCTCGTCCTGGTAGGCGGTCGGGTAATCGGTCGGGTAGCCGGTCGGATAGTCGGGCTGGGCGCCGTACGGGGACTGCGGCGGGGCGGCGGGCGGCTGGGGGTAGCCGTAGCCCTGCGGCGGGGCCGGGTGCTGGCCGGTCTGGTACTGGCCGGTCTGGTGCTGGCCGGTCGCGTGGGCGGGGAACGGCGAGGCCGCCGGAGGAGCCGCCGGGGGCGGGGTGGGGGTCCGGGGGATCGGGGCGGTCGGCGGGTCGTAGCCGGGCGCGGCGGCCAGGTACGGGCGGGCGCCCAGCGGCGGGCCCTGGTCGCCGACGGCGCCGGGCGGGGGCGGCGGGGCGACCACGCCGAGGCGGGGGTCGACGGGGGCCTGCGGGGCGGCGTCCGCTGCGGGGGCTTCGGAGGCGGGTTCGGCGGACGGCTGCTGCGGGCCGCGCACCCAGCCGCCGGCGCCGCCGCGCGCCGTCGGGTCCCAGACCGCGGGAGCGGTGTTCTGCTGGTCCGTCATTCGCTGCTGGCCCCCACCGTCCGCCGATGCTCTGCCTGGTGCTGCGCGGCCACCGTACCGTTCGAATCCCCGCCCGACAGCCCCGGCACGACGTTAGAGCATCGGTGCGGGGCCGTGGGGCGGCTCGGTGGATCTGCGGGCGGCTCCGGCGCTCGGGGTGCTCGGGATCAGCGGGCGGTGCGGCGCAGGACGCGCAGCGATCCGGTCACCGAGATCTCCTCGAAGCCCTCGGCGAGCGCCCGCAGGTACACCCGGTACGGGGCCTGGCCGCCGTCCGCGGGGTCCGGGAAGACGTCGTGCACCACCAGCAGGCCCTCCGGCGCCAGGTGCGGCACCCAGCCCTCGTAGTCGCCGGTCGCGTGCTCGTCGGTGTGCCCGCCGTCGATGAACACCAGGCCCACCGGGCGCCCCCACAGCGCGGCGATCCGCGGCGAGCGCCCGACCAGCGCCACCACGTGCTCCTCCAGCCCGGCGGCGTGCAGGGTGCGGCGGAACCGGGGCAGGGTGTCCATCAGCCCGACCTCGGGGTCGACCAGGCTCGGGTCGTGGTACTCCCAGCCGGGCTGCTGCTCCTCCGAGCCGCGGTGGTGGTCCACGGTCAGCGCGACCGTCCCGGCCTCCCGCGCCGCCGCCGCCAGCAGGATCGCCGACCGGCCGCAGTAGGTGCCGATCTCCAGCACCGGCAGACCGGTGCCGCGGGCCGCCGCCACCGCCGCCGCGTACAGCGCGAGCCCCTCGTCCACCGGCATGAACCCGGTGGCCGCCTCGAACGCCGCCAGCACCTCGGGCGCCGGACGGGCGCTCTGCAGCAGGTCGGACATGCGGTGCTCCTCGGGTTCGGCTCACGGACGGACGTGCTGGGGACCCTACTCGACGGTAGCGGCGAGGGCGTCGGCGGGGACGGCCGGCGCGGGCCGCAGTCCGGCCACTCGGTTGTTGTGGAACGCGTTCTAGTCCGGTCGTGCCGTCCGTGTCAGAATCCTCGCGATCGTCGATTCGAGGACCACCGGGAGCAGCCCATGCGTGCAGCCGTCCTGCACAAGACCGGCCAGGACACCCTGGACGTCCGTGAGGACGTGACCGCGGTCGGGTTCGGAAGCGGCGCCGTCCGGGTGCGGATGCGTGCCGCGAGCCTGTGCCACTCCGACCTGTCCGCGATGAGCGGTGTCCTGCCGCAGCCCGCGCCGTTCGTGCCGGGGCACGAGGGTGCCGGTGACGTCGTGGAGGTCGGCGAGGGCGTGACCGGCTTCGAGGCCGGCGACCGCGTGGTGCTCTGCTGGATGGCGCCGTGCGGGCGCTGCGACCACTGCGTGCGGAACCGCGGCCACCTGTGCATCGCCAGCCTGCGCCGGCTCGGCACCCCGGGCTTCCGGATCGAGGAGGGCGGCCTGACCGCCTCCGGCTTCTACGGCACCGGCGCCTTCGCCGAAGAGGTCGTGGTCCCCGCCGACGCGCTCATCAAGGTGCCCGCCGACCTCCCGTACGAGGCCGCCGCGCTGATCGGCTGTGGGGTGACCACCGGCATCGGCGCGGCGGTGAACACCGCCCGGGTCGAGCCCGGCGCCTCCGTCGCCGTCATCGGGGCGGGTGGCGTCGGCGTCGCCACCGTGCAGGGCGCCCGGGTCTGCGGCGCGGGCCGGATCACCGTCGTCGACCCGGTGGCCTCCCGCCGCGAGCGCGCCCTCGCCTTCGGCGCCACTGAGGCGATCGCCCCCGAGGAGCTCAAGGCGACGGCCAAGAAGCTGCCCGGCGGCGGCTTCGACTACGTCTTCGAGGCGGTCGGCCGCTCGGCCACCGTCCGGGCCGGCTACGACGCGGCCCGCCGCGGCGGCGCGGTCGTCGTCATCGGCGCGGGCGCGCAGGACGACCTCGCGCAGTTCACCATGGGCGAGCTGTTCTTCAACGAGAAGCGGCTGCTGCCCTCGCTGTACGGCGGCGCGACGGTCGGGCGCACCATCGCCCTGGTCGTGGACCTCTGGCGGGCCGGGCGGATCGACCTCGACGGCATGGTCACCCACCGGGTCGGCCTGGCGGACGTCAACGAGGCGATCGCGCAGATGCGCAGCGGCGAGGCGTTGCGGACCGTCGTGACGATGGACTGAATGGACTGAACGGACTGAACGGACTGAGAGGCGCGAGGGACGCAGCGGACGCGCCGGTCGCTACGGACGCGACGGACGCGACGAGGGCCCGCCGGGAAGTGTTTCCCCGGCGGGCCCTGTGCGCGTGACGCGCTGTGCGGTGCGGTGGGATCAGCCCTGCGCCGCGGCGGCGCGGTGGCGGCCGTGCGGGTCGGACTCCGGGCGGTCGTCGGCGGCGGAACGGCCGCGGTGGCGGCCGTGCGCGGTGTCCTTGGCCGTCTTCTCGTCGGCGTCGGTCCCGGTGACCGCGGGTCCGGTGGTGTCGGTGAGGGTGTCGGACATGAGAAATCGTCTTTTCCGTGCGGAGGGTGCAGGTCATCGGCGCCCGTCCGGCGCCGGTGGCGCGCGGGCGGGTCCCCGATCGGGCGCCCGGTACGCGCCCGTAGCCGGTGATCGCGGCCCGTGCCCCGGCCACCATAACGGCCGGGACGGACGAGATCCTATCGAGATCACGACGCGCGTCCCGCGCTGGTCCGGGGCGCGGAACCGAGCCAATGACCGACCAGCTCGCGGTAGAGCGGGGACAGCACCTGAAGATCGCCGTGCCGGGCGAGCAGCCCGCGCCCGCCGTCCAGCAGCAGCACCCGGTCCGCCCGCAGCGCCGAACTGATGCGGTGCGCGACGACCACCAGCGTCCCCGGCCGCGCGGCGAACGCCCGCTCCACCCGCTCCTCCGCCGCCGAGTCCAGATGGCAGCTCGCCTCGTCCAGCACGACGACCGGGGCGGGCGACAGGTACGTCCGCACCAGCGCCGGCAACTGGCGCTCACCTGCGGAGAGTTCACTCGGATCGAGTAGCGCGGCGCCCAGCCCGCCGAGGCGCGCCACCAGGGCGTCCGCGCCCAGCACAGCCACGGCCGCGGCCAGCCGCTCGTCGGTGGCGCCCCGGAGCGAGCCAGCCTGTCCGGCGGGTGCGTGTGCCACCCCGACCAGCGCCTCGACCTGCTCGAACAGTCCCGCCCCGAGTGCCGCCCAGCCGGCCGCCGCGGCGAGCGCGCCGGGGGCGAGGACGCCGTCGGCGAGCAGCGCGCCGGCGGTGGTGAGCACCGCGACCTCGACCAGGGCGACCAGCAGCGTCGCCTGCCAGGCCGTCCGCCGCTGGGCCGCCCAGAGCGCGTGCCCGGCCGCCGAGAGCTCCGAGCCCGACGATCGCGCCCACCGAGGTGAGCAGCGCGGTGGCGGCGCCCAGGACGGCGGGCAGCCGGCCGCCCGCGTCGGCGGCCGAGCCCAGCAGCCGGGCGGCCTCCATCCACCGCGCCGGGGTTGGTGCCCCGAGCCTCGGCGGGCCCGGGAGTCTGTGGGATGCGGGCGGCGGCTCAGCCCGGACGGCCGGTCCGCAGGAACGCGGCCAGCAACTCGTGCAGCACGGCGGCGCCCTCCTCGGCGAGCACCTCGTGCCCCGACCCGGCCGCCTCGACGTACCGGAAGTCCTCGCCCTCGACCCGGCCGATCCGCAGCAACTCGTGCCGCAGCGAACGGGACTGGCTGACCGGCACGACCTCGTCCCGGTTGCCGTGCACCAGCAGCAGCGGCGCGCTCAGCCGGTGCGCCAGCTGCAGGACGTCGCGCGGGCCGCGGGCGTCGGCGATCTGCTCGCCGCCGCCGAGCCGGATGGTCAACGCCCGTACCGGAGGCGCCGCTTCGGCCAGCAACCGGGCCCCGGACAGGAAGGGGGCGACCACCGCGCAGCGGGACACCTGACCGGCCGGGGCGTGCGCGGCCGCCAGCAGCGCCAGGAACGCGCCGTAGCTGACCCCGAACAGCGCGGGCGGTTCCAGCCCGAGTGCGGCGCGCTGGCCCGCGATGCCGTCCAGCAGGTAGAGCACGTCGTCCAGGTCGGGCCCGCCCCAGGCGCCCCGGATGGCCAGCGCGTGCGCCACGCCGTAGCCCGTGGAACCGCGCTGGTTGGGTGCGACCACCGCCAGGCCCTCGGCGGCCATCCGCTGCAGCGCCGGGTCGAACTCCAGCCGCCAGGCGTCCGCCGGGCCGCCGTGCAGCGCCAGCACCAGGTGCGGACTGCTCAACCAGGCGTCCCCGCCGTACACCACGGCCTCCAACGGGCCTGCCGGTCCCGCCAGTTCGAGACTCTGCGCGGGCTGCCAGAGGCCGCCCTCGCCGGGCGGGGTGCTGCCGTCCAGCTGCCAGCCGGGCGGCGCGGTCCGGACCGGACGCACTCCGCCGGGCTGCCAGGGCAGGACGGTGTCCCGCCAGGGGCCGGGCAATCCCGAGGACAGCGGCGCGAGTTGGAGCGGCAGCGGCATCGGGCCGGTGGCGGCCGGCACCGGCCCGTGCGCCAGCAGCGCGTCCACGTCCAGGGTGGCCAGCGCCGCCGGGTGGTCGGGCGAGGAGTACGGCAGCCGCAGCCCCGCCGCGTCCCAGTGCCCGACCGCGCCGAGCCGCCCGGGCGGCACCGGCAGCGGGTCCAGCCGCCCGACGGACGGACGCCACAGGGCGAGCGCCGACCCGGCGCCGTGGTCGATCTGCACCGCGACCCGGGGCCCGTCCACCCCCTGCCGCAGCGCGACGGGCCGCAGGAACATCCCCGCGACGTGCAGGCACTCCGGGAACCGCAGCGGCTCGCCGCCACCGAGAATGCCCCAGCCGAGCCGGTCGGTGCCGGGCGCGTCGCTGCGCACCATTGCGAACCGGCTGTCCGGGTCGAACAGCACCAGGCGGTCGTTGCTGCGCTCGCCGATCTCCAGCAGCGGAGTGGTGGTGCCGCTGCGCAGGTCGAGCACCACGCTGCGGACCAGGCCCGCGTTCACCCGGTCCAGTGCGAGCAGCGCGCCCGCGTGGTCCAGCCAGGCGCCGCCGCCGTGCAAACCCGGGATCTCGGCGACCCGTTCGGGCTCGCTGCCGTCCGTCCGCACCAGCCAGGCGGTGGTCGCCGGCCGGGTGTCGGTGCCGAGGGCGACCGCCACCGGCGTCCGGGGGCCCGCGCCCGCCGGCACCGGGAGCGGCAGCAGGCGCAGCCCGGCCATCCGGAGGGAGGCCAACGGCTGCTCCACAAGGGCGAGTTCACCGGGCGGGCCGGGTGAACCGGGCGATCCCGGCGAACCTGGCGAACCGTAGGGCTCGTACGAGCCGGGTGAACCGTACGAGCCGGGTGAACCGTACGACTCGTGCGTGCCGGGCGTGCCGTGTGACAGGCGGACCAGGTCGTGTCGCTCGCCGTCGTGCCGGCAGACCAGCACCGAGCCGTCCGGCAGCGCGACCAGCTGCGAGCGCAGGCTCTCCGAGCGGTGGCCGGACAGCGGCAGCGCGACCGGCACGGCCGGTGCGCCGTCCTGCGGCAGCCGCCAACTCTCCACGTACCAGCCGCTGTCGGCGGAGGAGGCCAGGCAGGCGGCGTGGCTGCCGTCGGCGGCGAAGGTGAAGCTCAGTCGGCGCAGCGCCTGCGTCACGGTCCGGGTGGCCACGTTCATGCTCCGCTCACCCCGCCGCCCGGCTCCCCCCGCCCCGGCTCCCCGCGCAGCGTCTCCCGGGCCCGCGCGACTCCCCAGCGCCGCTCCGGCTCCTCGGCCCGCAGCCCGAGGATCGCCGGTGCCAGTCGTCGTGCCGTCGCCCCGGTCCGCGCCGCGAGGGCGAGCCAGCGCCCCACGCGCTCGGCGACCGGGCGGGCGTGCGGGAGGTCCTCGGGCAGCAGCGGGTCGTGGCCGGTGGCCAGCAGGAAGAGCAGCCCGCCGAGGGCGTACAGGTCGACCGTCGGGTCGGCGACGCAGCTGCCCGCCGCGGCGAGCCGGCCGGGCCCGTGCTCGGGGGCGCGGTAGCCGGGGGTGCCGGCGGATCCTGCGGTCCGGCCGGCCTCGGCGGCGAGTTCGAGGTCGACCAGCCGCAGCGTGCCGTCCGGGCGGACCATGACGTTGCCGGGGGAGAGGTCGCGCAGCACCAGCCCCTCGGCGTGCACCCGCTCGACCAGGTCGAGCAGGGCGTGCGCGACCGGCCCGGCCTCGGACCAGTCGACGTCGGGGCTGCCGTCGCGCCGCAGCCGGGCGGCGACCCAGCTGCCCAAGGGCTGTCCGGCGATTCGTTCCTGCACCAGGAAGACGGAGTCGTCCTGCTCGATCAGTTCGATGGTGCGCGGCGCCAGGCCCTGCCCGCTCAGGCGGTCGAGCAGCGCGGCCTCGTGCCGCAGCGCGTCGCGGGCGTCGGTGCCCGCGCGGTCGACCTCGATGTGCGCCCGGGCCTGCTTGACCACGACCTCGGCGCCGCTGGACGCCTCCCGCCCGAGGAACACCCCGCCCTTGGCGCCGTGCCGCACGGCGGCGGTCACCGCGTACCGCCCGGCCAGCAGCACCCCGCCCTTGCGCCTGCCTCCGCCGCTGCCGCCCCCCGAGGTCTCGGAGCGCAGCGGGTCCCGCGCCCACCCCGGCGCCCGGTACGAGCCCCCGCGCACGTCCTCGGCCCGCTCCCCGCCCGGTCCGCGCAGCAGCGAGCGGTACTCCCCGTCGTTGCCCAGCTCCGCGGGCAGCGCGAACGCGCCGTACCGGTAGTGCACCCGGCTCCCGGGCCGGTACGGCCGGTCGGAGAGCACCACCGGCCCCGGCAGACCGGCGGTGGCCCGGTCGAGCTCGGCCGCCAGCCGCTGGAACTGCGCGTCGTCCGCCGGGTAGACGGTGATGAACTTGCCCGCCGAACCCCGTTCGCTGTTACGGGAGTTGAGCTCCCGCAGCCGCTCCTGCGCGGCGGCGAACCTGAAGCTGCACGGGTCCTCGGCGAGCACCCGGACGACCGTCGAGAGCACCTCCTCGCCCGCCACCGAGGCCGCGCTCACGTGGAGCTTCCAGCCCTGCTCGGGCAGGGGTGGGGACGCGGACGGCCTGGCCGTGCACCAGAAGCCACCGACGGTGACGTCCCAGTCACCGCGGCCTCCCCGGCCTCCGGCGCCGGCCAGTGCCGCCCGCGTCGTCTCCGGCCACGAACCGGCCGCATCCGGTCCGCGCCCCGCCGATCCCCGTTCCCCGGCCGTACGCAGCGATGTGCCCGCCGCCATGCCGCCACCACATCCCTTCGTCTCGTCCGCCGCCCCGCGGGTGCCCACTGCTCCGGCACCCGGGCACCCGGCCCGATCGGCTTCTGTTGCGACCCCTGCTCGGGGCCGGCTCGACGCCGGGCCCTCCCGGGGCTACTGACGGGGCAACTCCCGTTCGCAGAAGTGAAGTTAGTTTCGAGAAAACCGGCGCCTCAACGCAGACCCGGTCACTTCACTCGTAAAGGTGATCCGTATGCGGTTTCGCATCCGGGCGAGTGCCGGGGTGTGAGCAGAGTGCGCCCGGCGCGCGGGGGCGTACGGCCCGCGCGGGCCCGGTCGCGCGCTCTGCGTCGACCCCCGGCCGGCCCCGCGCCGCAGGTTGACGCGCATCCGTACGCCGTCGGCACCCTCGTCCGAACTCCCGCCGAACTCCTGTCCGAACCCCCGTCGGGCCCCCGCCGAACCCCCGCCGGACCCCGCGCCCGCCCCGGTACCCGAACGGCCGAGGCCCGATCGGCCCCGCGCGCACGGTAGTCTCGACAGGTGCCGAAACTGTCCGACGTCATCACCGCGCTCGAAGAGGTCTACCCGCCGCAGTGGGCGGAGTCCTGGGACGCCGTCGGCCTGGTCTGCGGAGACCCTCAGGCCGAGGTCAACCGCGTGCTGTTCGCCGTCGACCCCGTCCAGGCGGTCGTCGACGAGGCCGTGGAGTGGGGCGCCGACCTCGTGGTCACCCACCACCCCCTCTACCTGCGCGGCACCACCAGCGTCGCCGCCACCACCTTCAAGGGCCGGGTGGTGCACACGCTGATCACCAACGGCATCGCCCTGCACGTCGCCCACACCAACGCCGATGTCGCCGACCCCGGCGTCTCCGACGCGCTCGCCGAAGCGGTGGGCCTGCGGGTGACCGGTCCGCTGGTGCCGGACCCGACCGACCCGCTGGGTCGCCGGGGCAGCGGCCGGATCGGCCTGCTGGAGCCCCCGCTGCCGCTGTCCGCGTTCGCCGCGCAGGTCGCCGAGGGCCTGCCCGCCACCGCCGCCGGCGTCCGCGTCGCGGGCGACCCGAACCGGCTGATCAGCCGGGTCGCGGTGTGCGGCGGCTCGGGCGACAGCTTCTTCGCCGACGTACGGGCGGCCGGCGTGGACGCCTACGTGACCGCCGACCTGCGCCACCACCCGGCCTCCGAGGCCGCCGAGGCGGCGCCCGTCGCGCTGGTCGACGCCGCCCACTGGGCCACCGAGTGGCCCTGGCTCGGCCTGGCCGAGCGCGCCCTGCAGTCCGTCGCCGACAAGCGCGGCTGGACCGTGGAGACCAAGGTCTCCCACCGGGTCACCGACCCGTGGACCGCGCACGCCCCCATGTCCTTCACCGCCTGACCCGATTCACAGGAGCTCTCCGCTTGAACGCCGCGCCCGCCGACCAGATCCGCCTGCTCGACCTCCAGGCCATCGACTCCAAGCTCGACCAGCTGGCCCACCGGCGCCGGACGCTGCCCGAGCACACCGAGATCGAGAAGGTCTCCGCCGACCACACCGCGCTCAAGGACCTCGTCGTCGCCGCCGAGGCCCAGAAGGGCGACACCGCCCGCGAGCTGACCAAGGCCGAGCAGGACGTCGAGCAGGTCCGCGCCCGTGCCGCCCGCAACCAGCAGCGCCTGGACTCCGGCGCGATCACCTCGCCGAAGGACCTGGAGAACCTCCAGCACGAGATCGGCTCGCTCGCCAAGCGCCAGGGCGACCTCGAGGACGTCGTGCTGGAGATCATGGAGCGCCAGGAGAGCGCCAAGAGCCGGGTCGAGGAGCTGTCCGCCCGCCTGGAGCACTCCACCGTCGTCCTCACCGAGGCCGAGGGCCGCCGCGACGCCCTGCTCTCCGAGATCGACGCCGAGGCCGACAAGGTCAGGCGCGACCGCGAGACCGTCGCCGCCGTCATCCCGGCCGACCTGCTGAAGATCTACACCAAGCTGCGCGAGACCCAGGGCGGCGTCGGCGCGGCCCGCCTCTACCAGCGCCGCTGCGAGGGCTGCCGCACCGAGTTCTCGATCACCGAGCTGAACGCCATCAAGGCCGAGCCGGCCGACAAGGTGGTCCGCTGCGAGAACTGCTCGCGGATCCTGGTCCGCACCGCCGACTCGGGCGTCTGAGCCGGTGGCGGCGCGCTTCATCGTCGAGGCGGACGGCGGGTCCCGGGGCAACCCGGGGCCGGCCGGCTACGGCGCGGTGGTCCGCGATGGGGACACCGGGCAGATCGTCGCGGAGGCCGCCGAGTTCATCGGCCATGCCACCAACAACGTGGCCGAGTACAAGGGCCTGATCGCCGGCCTCAGGGCGGCCCGCGGGCTCGACCCGGACGCCTCGGTGGACGTCCGGATGGACTCCAAGCTGGTCGTCGAGCAGATGTCCGGGCGCTGGAAGATCAAGCATCCCGACATGCAGCCGCTCGCCGCCGAGGCGCGCACCATCTTCCCGCGCGGCCGGGTCACGTACACCTGGATCCCGCGCGAGCGGAACAAGGACGCCGACCGGCTGGCCAACGAGGCGATGGACGCGGGCAAGGCGGGGCGTCAGTGGGAGCCCAGGCCGAAGGCCGTCGTCGCCGACGAGCCGCCGCTGGAGACCGCCGCCCCCAAGGCCGGCTGGGCCGGCCCCGCCGACCTCGGCACCCCGACCACCTTCGTCCTGCTGCGCCACGGCGAGACCGCGCTCACCCCGGAGAAGCGATTCTCCGGCAGCGGCGGCAGCGACCCGGAGCTCTCCGACAGGGGCCGCTGGCAGGCCGAGCGGGCCGCCGAGGCGCTCGCCGCGCGCGGCAGCATCCAGGCCGTGGTCGCCTCCCCGATGCGCCGCACCCGGCAGACCGCCGAGACCGTCGCCGCCCGGCTCGGCCTGGAGGTCCGGTACGAGGACGGGCTGCGCGAGGTCGACTTCGGCGACTGGGAGGGGCTGACCTTCGCCGAGGTGCAGGAGCGCCACCCGGAGGACCTGGCGGCCTGGCTCGGCTCCGCGAAGGCCAAGCCGACCGGCAGCACCGAGAGCTTCACCACCCTGACCCACCGGGCCGGCGTCGCCCGGGACAAGATCATCGCCCGGTATGCCGGGAAGACCGTCCTGGTGGTCTCGCACGTCAGCCCGATCAAGACGCTGGTCCGCCTCGCGCTCGGCGCCCCGCCGGACTCGATGTACCGGATGGAGCTGGGCGCCGCCTCGATCTGCGCCGTCCAGTACTACGCGGACGGCAACGCCTCGCTGCGGCTGCTCAACGACACCTCGCACCTGCGCTGACCGGTCACCGGGGTGTGCTCAGTGCACCTCGGTGACCACCACGTCCAGCTGCCACGGCTTGCGGGCCGTGCCCTCCGCCGCCGGCTCCACCCGGTGGCCCAGCTCCCGCAGCGCGTCCATCAGCTCGCCGGGCGTCTTCGGCTCGGCCCCGGCGACCAGCAGGTCCCGGACGAGGCGGCCCTTGGTCGCCTTGTTGAAGTGGCTGACCACGCTGCGCTTGCCGTCGCGCTCCTGCAACACCCGCACGGTCGCCGTGCGGGAGGCCACCTCGCCGGCCGGCTTCCAGGCCGCCGCGTACGCGGAACTGCGCAGGTCCAGCACCAGCCCGTCCGCCACCTCCGGGAGCACGTCGGCCATCGCGCCCCGCCAGTACGCCCCGAGCGCTCCCAGATCGGGGAGTTTCACGCCCATGGAGCAGCGGTAGGACGGGATCCGGTCGGAGATCCGCACCGCGCCCCAGAGACCGGAGAAGACCAGCAGCGAGCGCTCGGCCCGGTCGTACGCGGCGGGGTCCAGGGTGGCCAGGCCGAGGTTGTCGAACAGCACCCCGGTGTACACCTCGCCCACCGGACGGGCACCGGCGGTCGGCAGGCCGGCGTTCTTGGCGATCTCCCCGCGCAGCCCGGGGGAGAGGCCCAGCACCTCGGCGGCCCTGTCCTCGTCACCCCGGCACAGGCCCACCAGCGCGTCCAGCACCGCCCCACGCGCCGCCGTCAGCCCGGGCAGCGACAGCCCGTCCAGAGCCACCGGCCCGCCGTCCCCGGACCCGGCCTTGCCCTCCGAGGGCGGCAACAGCACCAGCACAGCGGACTCCTCAACAGTTTGTGGCGGACGAACCCCGCCACCCTACTGCGGCCGCTCCTACTCCCAATGCCACGCAGAGGGGCGAGTAGTACCGGCGGTCCAGCCGCCGGAACCGCTCCGAACGCTCGACCACGCCGCCGAACAGCGCCAACCCGCCGACCCCGCGCGCCAGCATCACCCCCGCCACCGTCCGCACCCCGGCCCGCCGCAACCGCTCCGGCCCGACCGCCGGCAGCACCCCGGCCTCCGCCCCCACCAGGTACGCCGCCGTCCCCAGCAGCCCCGCCACCGCGACGCACGCCGCCGCCGGCGGCATCCCGTCGCCCGCCCCCGCCACGGCGTCCGCGAACTCCTCCGGCGTCCGCAACGGCCACGGCGTCACCGCCCACACCGCGTGCAGCACCCCGGTCGCCCCCAGCGCCCCCGCCACCGCGGCCCCCGTCACTGCCACCGCACGACCCATCGCCCAAACCCCCTCCGCACAGCCCCACTTGCCCCCACCCTACGAGCCCTTACACCGCCCCCCGCTGCGCCCGCCTGAAGTCGCTCCCGGGGTGCTGATCCCCGGCGGGGACGCCGAGCCTCCGTCCGGAATCACCCGATTCGCCCTACGCTGCCTCCATGCCTCGCCGAAAACTGCGCGTCAAGGCCGCCGACTCCGCCCGCATCAACAGCGAGCTGACCGAACTCCGCACCCGCCTGGAGATCCACACCGAGTGGCCGGAGGCCGTGCTCGCCGAGGCGGAGGAGGCGGCCGAGCGCCCCCGGCTGCCCGAGCACGACGCCACCGACCTGCCGCTGTTCACGGTCGACCCGCCCGGCTCCCGCGACCTCGACCAGGCCATGCACCTCACCCACCGGGCCGGTGGGGGCTACCGGGTGTACTACGCGATCGCCGACGTCGCCGCCTTCGTCCGCCCGGGCGGCGCGATCGACGCCGAGGCCCACCGCCGGGTCGAGACCCTGTACTTCCCGGACCACCGGATCCCCCTGCACCCCGCCCGGCTCTCCGAGGACGCCGCCAGCCTGCTGCCGGGCGAGCCCCGGCCCGCGCTGCTCTGGCAGCTGGACCTGGACGCCGACGGCGCCGTCGTCCTCGCCGACCTGCGCCGCGCCCTGGTCCGCTCGCACCGCCGCCTGGACTACGCCGCCGTCGAGCGCGCGGTGGACCTCGGCGGCGCCGACGAGCAGCTCGCCCTGCTCGCCACCGTCGGGCGGCTGCGCGAGGAGCAGGAGCGCGCCCGGGGCGGGATCAGCCTGCCGGTGCCCGAGCAGGAGGTCGAGGAGACCCTGCACGGCTACGTCCTCGGCTACCGCGCGCCCGGCCCCGCCGACGGCTGGAACGCCCAGATCTCGCTGCTCACCGGCATGTCCGCGGCCGAGCTGATGCTGGACGCGGGCGTCGGCCTGCTGCGCACGCTGCCCCCCGCGCCGGTCGGCGCGTACGAGCGGCTGCGCCGGATCGCCGCCGCGCTGGACGTCGAGTGGCCGCAGGCGCTCCCGTACCCGGAGCTGATCCGCTCGCTGGATCCGGACGTGCCGCTGAACGCCGCCTTCCTGACCGCCTGCACCGGACTGCTGCGCGGCGCCGGCTACCGCGCCTTCGACGAGTCCCGCGGCCTGCCCGTGCCCGCCGAGCCGGCCCACGCCGCGCTCGCCGCCCCGTACGCGCACTGCACCGCGCCGCTGCGCCGGCTCGGCGACCGCTTCGCGCTGGAGGTGTGCGCGGCGGTGGCGGCGGGGGAGGACGTGCCGGACTGGGCGCGCCAGGCGCTGCCGGACATCCCGGCGCTGATGGCGGGCGGGGACCGCCGTGCGGGAGAGGTCGAGCGCGCCTGCGTGGACCTGGTGGAGGCGGAGCTGCTGGCGGGCCGGGAGGGCGAGGACTTCTCGGCGGTGGTCATCGACGTGGACGAGAAACGGCCCGCCGCCGGTACCGTCCAGCTGCGCGACCCCGCCGTCCGGGCCCACTGCGACGCCCCGGGCGGCACGGGTGCGGACGGCGCCGTCGCCCGGTTGCCGCTCGGCCGGGTGATCGACGTCCGGCTGACGAAGGCGGACCCGGCCACCCGGACCGTCCGCTTCGCCGCCATGACAGCCGCGCCATGACGGCTGGGCCGTGACGGCTGGGCCGTGACTGCTGTGCCGTGACAGCCGTGCCGTGACGGTCGGGCCGTGACAGCCGGGCCGTACGGGCCGTTTCCACCCGTACGGTCCGTTCCGCCGACCCGTCCCGGCCCGCGGTGGGAGGATCGGTGCGTGCTCGATGCCAAGCCCCCCACCGTTGCGCCCGGGTCAGCTCCCGCTCCCGATCGCCGCCGCCGCCTGCTCGTCCTGGCGATCTGCTGCCTGAGCCTGTTCATCGTCGGCCTCGACAACACCGTGGTGAACATCGCCCTGCCCGCGATCCAGCGGGACCTGCGCGCCCCGGCGTCCGGGCTGCAGTGGATCATCGACGCCTACACCCTGGTGCTGGCCTCGCTGCTGATGCTGTTCGGCTCGGTGGCCGACCGGTTCGGCCGCCGCCGGGTGTTCCAGACCGGGCTGGTGTGCTTCGCGCTCGGCTCGCTGCTGTGCAGCGTGGCGCCGAGCCTGGGGTGGCTGGTGGTGTTCCGGGCGCTGCAGGCGGTGGGCGGCTCGATGCTCAACCCGGTGGCGATGTCGATCATCACCAACACCTTCACCGACCCGAAGGAGCGCGCCCGGGCGATCGGCGTCTGGGGCGGCGTGGTCGGCATCTCGATGGCGCTCGGCCCGCTGCTCGGAGGCTTCCTGGTGGACGGCGCGGGCTGGCCGTCGATCTTCCTGATCAACGTCCCGGTCGCGCTGGCCGCCATCGCGCTGACGGCCCGTTACGTCCCGGAGTCCCGCTCGCCCCGGCCGCGCCGGCTGGACCCGGTGGGGCAGCTGCTGATGATCGTGCTGCTCGGCTGCGGCACCGCCGCGATCATCGAGGGCCCGGGCAACGGCTGGACCTCCCCGTTGATCCTCGCCCTCGCCGCGGCCGCCGCGGCCGCGCTGGTCGCCTTCCCGCTCTGGGAGCGGCGCGTGGCCGAGCCGCTGGTGGACCCGCGGTTCTTCGCCAGTGCGCCGTTCACCGGCGCCACCGTCACCGCGGTCTGCGCCTTCGCCGCGCTCGGCGGCTTCCTCTTCCTCAACACCCTCTACCTACAGGACGTCCGGCACTACGGCCCGGTCGAGGCCGGCCTGTGGACGCTGCCGATGGCCGGGATGATGCTGGTCTGCGCGCCGCTGTCCGGACGGATCGTCGGCGGCCGGGGCCCGCGCCTGCCGCTGGTCGCGGCCGGGCTCGGCATCGCCGGGAGCGGACTGCTGCTCACCCGGCTCGCCGCCGACTCCCCGCCGGCGCTGCTGCTGGTCGCGTACGCGCTGTTCGGCTTCGGCTTCGGCATGGTGAACGCGCCGATCACCAATGCCGCCGTCTCCGGCATGCCGCGCGCCCAGGCGGGCGTGGCGGCGGCGGTCGCCTCGACCAGCCGTCAGGTCGGCCAGTCGCTGGGCGTCGCGGTGATCGGCACGGTCGTCACCTCGGCGGTAGTGGGCCCGGTCGCGACCGGCTTCGCCCCGGCCAGCCACGCCGGCTGGTGGATCCTGGTCGGCCTCGGCGGCGCGATCCTCCTGCTCGGCCTGGCCACCACCACCGCCTGGGCCGCCGCGACGGCCGCCCGGGTGGCCGCCCGCCTCGGCGCCGAGCCGCCGGCCGTCCGGTCCGGTGTACGGGAGGCACCGCCCGAGCGGCTACCATGACCACTACGGCGGAAGAGCCGGCCGGGCGGTCGCGACGGGTCACCAGACCCGCCGAGGAACGTCCGGGCTCCACAGAGCAGGGTGGTGGGTAACGCCCACCCGGGGTGACCCGCGGGACAGTGCCACAGAAAACAGACCGCCCACCGCTTTCGTGGTGGGTAAGGGTGAAACGGTGGTGTAAGAGACCACCAGCGACCGGGGTGACCCGGCCGGCTAGGTAAACCCCACCTGGAGCAAGGTCAAGATCGGTGCCCTCGGGCACCGTGCGCGGACGACTGAAGGCTGCTCGCCCGAGTCCGCGGGTGGACCGCACGAGGCTGTCGGCAACGGCAGCCCTAGATGGATGGCCGCCTCCCCGGGCCGCGCAAGCAACCCGGGAGACAGAACCCGGCGTACAGGCCGACTCTTCCGCCCCTGACGTCACGAGACCCCTCCGACCTGCGGAAACGCCAGGTCGGAGGGGTCTCGTCGTGTTTCGCCCGGTCCGGGTGACGGTTCCGGATGCGTGCCGCGGCGGGACGGCGCCACGATGGAGGCAGCGGGCAACGCCCGAATCCGAGAGGAAGGGGGCGGGACCATGGCCCCTCTGAAGCCCGATCCGTGCAGCCGGATGCGGACCTGGATCGTCTCGGCCGAGCAGTCGGTGACGCACGACCACGAGGTCGTGGAGCACGATTCGACCGGGCTCGATCAGCTGCGCGCACAGCCGTATCCCGATCCGCAGAAGATCGCCGAGGCGGAGAGGGGACTGGACGCGGACCGCCGGCAGCTGTCGCAGGACGAGAAGCGGCTGTCCGACCTCCAGCACAAGTTCGACCTCGAATGCGGCGGCTTCGTCCCGTGACGGTCGTCAGGACTCCCCGCGCGGCGACGCCCGCCCCTTCCCGGGGTGGGCGTCGGTGGTTCACGCCGGGTGGGCGCCGACGGCGTCGCGGATCTGCTCGCCGAGGCCGCCGTTGACCCGGGCACAGTTGGCGCAGCAGAAGAACATCCCGGCCACTTCGACGCCGTGGCCCACGATCCGGACGTTGCACTGCTCGCAGCGCGGTGCGAGCTTCTCCATCGCGCACTCGAAGCTGTCGAAGGTGTAGGTGTCGCCGCTGACCGTCTTGATCTCGAAGGCCAGCCAGTAGTCGTTGCCGCAGGTGACGCAGATGGCCATGGCGGCCGTCTCCTTCCGGTGGGGCCGCCCCGGTGGGGCGGCTCTTCCCAGTGTCGAAGGCCCGGTCGGCGGCGGCCACCCGGCGGGACCGCGAGGCGGAACCGGGGGTTCAGGAGCGGGCCTCAGGAGCGGGCGGAGAGGTCCTCCAGGGCGTGGACGGCGCGTTCGGCGTCGTCGGCGGCGACGAACAGGTGGTCGTGGTGGAAGCCGGCCACCACGTTGCAGCTGATCCCGTCCTCGGCGAGCCGTGCCGCCACGGCCGCGGTCAGCCCGACGGCCTCCAGCGCCGAGTGGATCTGCAGGGTGATCCAGGCCGCCACGTACTCGTAGCGCAGCCCGAGCGCGTCCGCCTCCTCCTGGGCGACCACCACCGTGACCCCCTCGGGCTCGGCGACGGTCACCACCGGCCGCATGCCGGCGGGCACCTTCGCGGGGAGCGTGCAGTAGACGTACCGCCCCGGGTTGAGCAGCGGGCGCATCCCGCGCAGCAGCGTCGCAAGATCTCGTTCTCCGGCCATGCCCGCCACCGTAGCGGCTGGGCGGTGGACGCGCCCGGGCGTGGCGGCCGTGTCGGAGGCGGCCCGCGCGGCAGTCGGCAGCGCAGTCGGCGAGCTATCGGTACATCGTTGACGAGCGACAGTCACCGATATATCGTCGAACTATCGAGACAGTAACTCGACTGTTTCGGAGAACCGATGGAGGACCAGGAGGTGGGCGCCATGCGCTCAGGAAGGCGATTCCGTGGAGAGGGCCCCGGCGGTGGCCGGCGGCGTGGACCGGGGCCGGAGTTCCGGGGGATGCCCGGGGAGGGCTTCGAGGGCCGGGAGGCGTTCGGCGGGTTCGGCCCGCCGTTCGGCGGCGGCGGGCCGGGGCGGCCGATGGGCGGCCCGTTCGGGCACGGCTTCGGCGGGCACGGCGGTCGGCGCGGCGGCCCGCACGGGCGGCGGGGCGGCCGGGCCCGGCGCGGCGACGTCCGCGCCTCGCTGCTGGCGCTGCTCAAGGAGCGGCCGATGCACGGCTACGAGATGATCGCCGAGATCACCGAGCGGACCGGCGGGGCCTGGCGGCCCAGCCCGGGCTCGATCTACCCCAACCTCCAGCTGCTGGAGGAGGAGGGCCTGATCACCGCGCAGGAGGTCGGCGGCAAGCGGCTGGTCTCGCTCACCGAGGCAGGCCGGGCCGAGGCCGAGGCCGGACCGGCGGAGCCGTGGGCGGAGGCCGGCCGGGAGGTCGACTGGGAGGCCGTCCAGGAGGTGGGCCAGGCGCTCGCCGCCGTGGACCAGGCGATCCGGCAGGTCATGGCGACCGGCACCGAGGCGCAGCGCGCCAAGGGCCTGGCCGTGCTGACCGAGGCCCGCAAGAAGCTGTACCTCATCCTCGCCGAGGATGACTGACCGGCGCGGGGGGAGAAGCACGGCGGGCGGTGCTGCCGCTGCTCACGGGTGGACCACGAACAGGGCCACGCAGACCAGCAGGAGCACCGCCCAGCCGAACCAGAGCCAGCCGTTGGGCCCGATCGTCACCGTGTAGAGGCTCACCACCGGCAGCAGCGCCGCGGTGACCCAGGCGACCTGCCGGTTGTGGTGCGCGACCGCCCGGGAGCCGTTCCTCGGGTGCCTAACCGTCCTGGCCATGCCGACCTCCCGGGAACGCGATGGGGGAAAGCGGGCGGCCCGCCGGCCGGGGGGCTGCGTCAGCCGGAGGCCTTCGTGGTGGCCGCCTCGTCGTACTCGTAGCGCCAGAACCAGCTCAGGCCCCGTACCTGCTTGGCCCGGACGTACACCAGTGTGCGCGCGGGGGCCTCACCGTGCGCGGGGACCGGGACCTTGTACTTCTTGGGCACGCCGAGCATCGGCCCCAGCGGGATCGGGAGGATCCTCCCGTCCAGGGGGCCGCCCACGAATTCGGTGTCCGCGCTCTTCATCCCTCCAGGGTCTCACCTCCCCGCCGTGACCCTCCCGGGTGACCGGAACGCCCGAGTGGGAGGGTGAGCGGGAGGCCTGGTGAGGGCCGCGTGCCGGGAGTGTGCCCGGGGTGCGCGCGGGAGTGTGACCGGAGAGGCACCGCCCCCGGTCATCCGGAGGGCCCGAGCACCCCTATCCTTTCCTGTACGCCCTCGGGGTTCACCCGGGTCAGCGGGCCCCGTACGGGCCGGGCGAGGCGCGGATCCGCGTGCCCTCCGGCCGATTTGGCGCGGACAGCGTGCTGCCGCGACTGCGTACCGTGACCCGGGCGTCGGCCGTCCGGTGACCCCGGAACGCGGCCGGCGGGGCGCGGACGGCAGGGCCGAGCACCCCGGGAAGCAGCGGGGCGCGCTGGTTGTTGCGTCGGAGTGGTACGTCGAACGCTGTGTCGCACCAGGCACGGCAGTTGCGCGGAAGGGGCCCGATGGAAGCCGGCAGCAGGTGGACGACCTGGTGGCAGAAGCGTGATCGTCAGCGGGCCAGGGCGGGGGGCCCGGACAGCCCGGCTCCCGGGCTGGACCAGTTGCTCGGCGCGGTGCGCGCCGGGTTCCCGCTCGCGCCGGCCGCCCACCCGACCGGCTACCGCTGTTCCTGCGACCGGGTGGCCTGTCCGGCCCCGGCCCAGCACCCGGTCTCCTTCGCCTGGCAGACCCAGGCCACCACCGACCCCGAGCAGCTCTCCCGCTGGCTCGCCCGCGACCCGCGCGCCAACTTCGTCACCGCCACCGGCCGGGTGCACGACGTGCTGGACGTCCCGGCTGAGGCCGGACGGCTGGCGCTGGAGCGGCTCACCGCGCTGGGCATCGAGGGCCCGGTCGCCGCCGTCGGCGAGGACCGCTACCTGTTCTTCACCGCCACCCGGGGCACCCCGCAGGACGAGGATGAGTGGTGGCCGAGCGTGCTCGACTCCACCCCGGACACCATGTCCGAGCACCCCGGCCTGCGCTGGCACTGCCGCGGCTCGTACACCCTGCTGCCGCCGGCCGCCCTGCCGGGCGGCTCCCAGGTGCGGTGGCTGCGCGGTCCCGAGCAGCCGCTGCCGGACCCGCTGCGCGTCCTGGACGTGCTGACCGACGCCTGCACCGAGGTGGGCGCCGTCGCCGAGGAGCAGTGGCTCATCGGCTGAACCGGCGCCCGGGGCGGTGGCTCACGGCAGGGTGAGGATCTCCGCGCCGTCCGCCGTGACCACCAGGGTGTGCTCGAACTGGGCGGTGCGCTTGCCGTCCTTGGTGACGACGGTCCAGCCGTCCGGCCAGATCTCGTAGTCGTAGGTGCCCAGGGTCAGCATCGGCTCGATGGTGAAGGTCATGCCCGGCTTGATCACCTCGGTGGCCCGCTCGCTGTCGTAGTGCGGGACGATCAGGCCGGAGTGGAACGACGTGTTGATGCCGTGTCCGGTGAAGTCCCGCACCACGCCGTAGTCGAAGCGCTTGGCGTAGGACTCGATGACCCGTCCGATGACGTTGATCTGACGGCCCGGCTTGACCGCCTTGATCGCCCGGTTGAGGGCTTCCCGGGTGCGCTCGACCAGCAGCCGGGACTCCTCGTCCACGTCGCCGACCAGGTAGGTGGCGTTGAGGTCGCCGTGCACCCCGTGGATGTACGCGGTGGCGTCGATGTTGACGATGTCGCCGTCCTGCAGCACGGTCGAGTCCGGGATGCCGTGGCAGATCACCTCGTTGATCGAGGTGCAGATCGACTTGGGGAAGCCCCGGTAGCCGAGGTCGGACGGGTAGGCGCCGTGGTCGCACATGTACTCGTGGGCGACGACGTCCAGCGCGTCGGTGGTGACGCCGGGGGCGATCAGCTTGGCCGCCTCCTCCATCGCCTGCGCGGCGATCCGGCTCGCGATCCGCATCTTCTCGATCGTCTCGGCGGTCTGCACCTCGGGCCCGGTGTACGGCGCCGGGGCGGGCCGTCCGACGTACTCGGGGCGCGCGATGTGCGCCGGGACCTTGCGGGTGGGGGACTGGGTGCCGGGTACGAGAGCCATGTTCGCGAGTCTAGGCCCTGTCCGTCGGGCCCCGCGGGGACGGGCGGTGTGCGGGGCGGCCCGGCGCGGGGAATGATCGGTGTTGATCTGTTCGACTGGACGGGAGAGTGCCATGCCCCTCGGATTCCACCGCAAGCCGACCGGGAAGCCCGGCGAGTGGTTCTACTGCATCAAGCACGGCAAGGTCGAGGAGGGGCCGGAGTGCCCGGCCAAGGACCGGCTGGGGCCGTACGGCAGCCGCGAGGAGGCCGCCCACGCGCTGGAGATCGCGGACGAGCGCAACCGGGAGTGGCAGAACGACCCGCGGTGGAAGGACGAGCCGAAGGGTCCCACGGCGTAGGCCCTCTCGTTCAGCGCGGCTCGGGGCCGGTGAAGTACTCCTCGTCCACGCTCAGCACGACGAGGCGCCGCCCGCCCGCGAGTGCCTGGGCGGCGGCCTGCTCCACGGGCGCCGCGGGCCTGGACTCCCGGTCGGCCCAGGCCTTCGCGGTGGCGTTCGGTGCGGAGAGCCTCCAGGGGAAGCCCGCGCCGGGGGTGGGGGAGGCGGTCGGGTCCTTCCGCTCGTCGAAGGCCAGCCGCACCCCGAGCAGGTCGCGGTCGCCGTCGCCGCGCGGGAAGCCGTACCAGAGCGCCTCGCCCGGCCGGGGCGAGGCGTCGGAGTCGGTCGACAGGGCGCCCTGGGCGGTCATCGCCTGCTCCCAGCGCGACCGCGCCTGCTGCGGATCCCCGCTCACCGCGAGGTACTTGACCACCTGTCGGCGGCACGTCGGGGCCGGCCAGTGCGTGCCGGAGCCGTCGGACCGGCCGGGCTCCACGCCGCAGCCGTCCTGGACGCCCTCGCCGATCACCTGGGCGCCGGAGAGCGCCGGGAGCAGCGTGGCCAGCCGCCGGTCGACCTCGGTGGTGAGGGCCTGGTCGGCGGCGGCGACCTCGGGCGAGGCGGCCAGCGCCGCGATGTCCGGCGGCTCCGGGGTGGCTGTGCCGGCCGCGGTGGTGGGGGTCTTCGCGGGTTGCCGGACCGGGGGGCCGTCGCTGCTCCGGATCGCCCAGCCGAGCGAGCCGACCACGGCGCACAAGACGACCACCACGGCCGCCCCTTGCTTCCAACCCCCGGCACTCATGCCCGGCAGTCTGTCACAGCGCGGCCGTCGTGCCGGCGGTCTGTTCCGCCTCCCGCGCAGCCTCCCGCTCCGCCCGCTCGTGCTCGGCGCGGACGGCTGCCGCGTGCGGGTCGGTGCGGTCGTCGTAGGCGAGCAGCTTGGGCAGCGCGGCGGCGACCGCGAGGACGGCGACGACGCAGGCGACACCGCCGGTCCAGACGGAGGCCCGCACACCGACGAGCCCGGCCATGGTGCCCGCCCGGACCTGGCCGAGCTGCGGGCCGACGGAGTAGCTGAGCAGCTCGACACCGGCCATCCGGCCGCGGACCTCGTCCGGGATGGACTGGTTCCACATGGTCGAGCGGGCCAGCCCGCTGATCTCGTCGGCGCCGCCGGCCAGCGCCAGCCCGAGCAGCGCCGGCCAGACGCTCCCGGACAGTCCGGCCAGCGCCATCGCCGCGCCCCAGCCGACGGCGGCGACCACCAGCAGCCGCCCGTGCCGGTGGACCCGGGACGTCCAGCCGCTGGTCGCCCCGACCAGCAGGGCGCCGACGGCGGAGGCCGCGTACATCGGGCCGAGCGCCCAGTCCGCGCCCAAGTCCGAGGCCAGGAAGGGGAAGACGGCCGCCGGGTAGGCGAACAGCATGGCGCAGAGGTCGATCGCGTAGGTGCCGAGCAGGTCCTTGCGGCTCCACGCGTACCGGACGCCGGTGAGCACCGCCCGTACCGACGGCCGCTCGGCGCCGGTGGCGGGCGGCACCGCCTGGATCCGGACGAGCAGCAGCAGCGAGGCGGCGAAGCTCAGCACGTCCAGCGCGTACGCGGTCTGCACCCCGGCGAAGGCCACCACGACACCGGCCAGCGCCGGCCCGGCCACCGAAGCGGCGTTGCGGTACAGGGACTTGAGGGCGAACGCGGCGGTCAGGTGCTGGTGCGGGACGATCCGCGGGGTGAGCGAGTCCAGGGCCGGGCGCTGCAGGCCGTCGGCGGCCGCGACCAGCGCGGCGACCAGGTAGATCGGCCAGAGCAGCGGGTGCGGCAGCAGCGCGTTGAGCAGCAGCAGCCCGGCCAGCAGGCCGAGCGCGGCCTCGGCGCGCAGCACCAGCTTGCGGCGGTCCAGGGCGTCGGCGAGGGCGCCGCCCCACAGGCCGAAGACGATCAGCGGGACGAGTTCGACGGCGCCGACCAGCCCGACCGCGAGGGAGGAGCCGGTGAGCTCCTTGATCTGCAGCGGCACGGCGACGAGCGTGAGGAAGCTGCCGAAGCTGGTGACGCAGCCGGACGTCCAGAGGTACCGGAAGTCGCGCGAGGAGCGCCAGGGCGACAGATCGGGTGTCAGCGAGCGCAGCGCCGTCCGGACCCGTCCGGGCGTGGGGGTATGCGGGGGTTCGTCGGCGTTCACGAACCATCATCCTGGGACGGCGACCGCCCCTTCCGCAAAGGGTTTTCGAACGGCCCGCGTGCGACCGGGCCTACCAGCGGGCGATCGTGGGGGCCGCGGCGAGGCGGGTGGCGAGGTCGGCGAGGCGGTCGAGGGCGGAGCGGCGGGCGGGGGGCTGTCCGGCGGCGGTGCTGACCAGGTGTTGGGCGAGGTCGAAGGGTTCCTCGGCGGCGGTGCCGACGGCGAGGCGTTCATGGGCGAGGCCGGCGAGGTCGCCCGGGGCGGCGGCGTCGGCGCCGTCCAGTGCGAGCACGGTCGCGCCGTGGCGCCGGGCGTCGTGCACGCGTTCCAGGAGCGGGGCGCCGGCCGCCTCCGGGGCCACCACCAGGACGGTGCTGCCGCGCCCGACCTCGGTCAGCCGGCGCAGCCCGTGCGCCAGGTGGGCGGGGGCCTCGGCGGGCGGGCGGTGGCGCAGCAGGGTGGGCACCAGCCGGGGGACGGCCGACCAGGCGGCCTCGTCCTCGAGGTGGGCGGCCAGGTGCCAGGGCTCGTACGCCTCGGTGCCGACCAGCAGCAGCCCGCCCGCGCCGCGCCGCTCCACCGAGCGCCGCAGCGACCCGGCGAAGCCGCCGACCGCCTCCAACCAGCCCGTGCCCGCCAGGCGTTCCCGGAGTGCCGAAACTCTCACCGCGTCCATGCGGGCCAGGATGTCGCGCCGAGCCGGGGATTTGGCAGGATCGGCCCATGACTTCCCTCGATTCAGCGACAAACCCGGCCCATGACCTGCCGGACGTCTCGCAGCTGGTGGTCGGTGTCCTCGGCGGCACCGGCGACCAGGGGCGGGGCCTCGCCCTGCGGCTGGCCAAGGCCGGCCAGCAGGTGATCATCGGCTCCCGTGACGCCGCCCGGGCCGAGGCCTTGGCCGCCGAGCTGGGCCTCGGCGTGCGCGGCGCCGACAACGCCACCGTCGCCCGGGAGAGCGACGTGGTGATCATCGCGGTCCCGTGGGACGGCCACGCCGCGACCCTGACCGCCCTGCGCGAGGAACTCGCCGGCAAGATCGTCGTCGACTGCGTCAACCCGCTCGGCTTCGACAAGCAGGGCGCGTACGCCCTGAAGCCGGAGGAGGGCAGCGCCGCCCAGCAGGCCGCCGCGCTGCTGCCGGACTCCCGGGTCACCGCCGCGTTCCACCACCTTTCGGCGGTACTGCTGCAGGACGAGTCGGTGGAGGCGATCGACACCGACGTCATGGTGCTCGGCGACGACCGGCCCGCCACCGATGTCGTGCGCGCCCTCGCCGCCCGGATCCCCGGCATGCGCGGCATCTTCGCGGGCCGGCTGCGCAACGCCCACCAGGTCGAGTCGCTGGTGGCCAACCTGATCTCGGTCAACCGCCGCTACAAGGCCCACGCGGGCCTGCGGATCACCGACGTGTGACCCTCGGTCCTCGTGTCGACCTCACCCCTGGACGGGCTCCGGAGGTGAGGTCGGCGACAATGGGTCCCGGCCGCAACCCGGCCGACCGCACCCGTTCTAGGAGCCTCCCGCCATGCCCCGCACGTCCCTGTTCGCCCTGATCGTCGTCGTCCTCGCGCTGGCGGCCGCCGTCTTCTCCGTGACCCAGGGCCTCTGGATCGGCCTGATCTGGCTGCCGCTGGCCGGTGTGGCCAGCAACGTGCTGTGGATGAACCGCCGTCGGGCGAAGATCGCCGAGGCGGCGGCCGATCAGGGCTAGCGGGCCCGGCTGGGCTAGTTCTTCCAGAAGCTGAACAGGTACCGGCCGAGCGTCGCGTAGTCCTGGTCAACGCCGAAGAGGTTCATCAGGCCGTGGACGATCCCGAAGAAGAACGAGTTCACCTGGGGCTGCCAGAGCAGCGCGAACACCGCGAGCATTCCGTACGGCGCGAAGGGCTCGACCGCGCGCCGGGTCTTGTAGGACAGCCAGGGCTCGACGATGCCGTAGCCGTCCAGACCGGGCACCGGTAGCAGGTTCAGCACCGCCGCGCTGAGCTGGAGGAAGCCGAGGAACCCCAGCGCGCAGGAGAGCGGCGAGACGGGCACCTCGAAGCCGTGCCAGAACGTGTGCACCGTCGGGTCGTCCAGCCACCCCGCGCCGATCGGGACCAGCAGCGCCGCCGCCAACAGCAGGTTGACCAGCGGTCCGGCCGCGGAGATCAGGCTGTGCTTGAGCCGCCCCTGGATCCGGTGCCGCTCGATCCACACCGAGCCGCCGGGCAGGCCGATGTTGCCGAGGATCACGAAGACGATCGGCAGCACGAAGCTGAACAGCACATTGGCGTACTTCAGCGGGTTGAGCGTGAGGTAGCCCTTGGCGCCGACGGTGATGTCGCCGCCGTGCAGCGCGGTGCGGGCGTGGGCGTACTCGTGCAGGCAGAGCGAGACCATCCAGCCCGCGACCACGAACAGGAACACCCCGAACGAGGCGTTGCCGTAGCCCGAGTACACCGCCCAGCCGGAGGTGCCGAGTATGGCGAGGAGCACCCAGAACACCGGGCTGATCCGGCGGTCCTCGCTGCGGGAGCGCGGGGCGGCGAAGGTCATGGTCGGGATGCTCCGTGGGCAGAAGGGGGGGCGGGATGCGGGCAGGGGTCGATCATGCCGGGCGGGCCGGTGACCGGACAAGCCGCCCAGGGTGAACGTCCGGACGCCCGGCCGCGTTCCGCCACGGGGCCGAGGGGCACCCAGGGGGTAGGAGGGTGCCAGGGGCGCCAGCACAATTGTGCGGCCGCACTTCCGTCGATCGACCAGAATGGTCCGGTGCACTACGGCATCCTCGGGACGACCACGGCCCACCACGACGACGGAACCCCGGTGCCGCTCGGCGGCGCCCGGCTGCGGGCGCTGCTCACCGCACTGGCCCTGCGGCAGGGCCGCCCGGTGCCCGCCGACCTGCTGGTGGACGAGGTGTGGGACGCCGATCCGCCGCAGGACTCCTCCGCCGCGCTGCAGACCCTGGTGGGCCGGCTGCGCCGGACCGTCGGCCGGGACGAGATCGGCTCGGGCCCGGCCGGGTACTGGCTGACCGGGCCGGGCACCGACCTCGCCGACTTCCAGCGGCTGAGCGCCGAGGGCCGCCGCGCCCTGGACGCCGGGGACCACGCGGTCGCCGCCGAGCGGCTGCGTGCCGCCCTGGCGCTGTGGCGCGGCCCCGCCCTCGCCGACCTGCCGGACCGCAGCGGCCCGGCCGCCCGGCTGGAGGCCCAGCGCGAGGAGGCCCGCCGGCACCGGATCACCGCCGACCTCGGGCTCGGCCGGGCCGCCGACCTGGTCGCCGAGCTCGCCGAGCTGTGCGAGCGGCAGCCGCTGGACGAACCGCTGCAGCTGCTGATGCTGCGGGCGCTGCACGAGAGCGGACGGACGGCCGAGGCGCTGCGCCACTACGAGCGGACCAGGCGTGCCCTGGCCGATGAGCTCGGTGTCGACCCCGGCCGTCAACTCCAGTCCCTCCATGCCGCGTTGCTGGCGCCGGCAGAAGTCGTGGAGCAGTCGCAGCCGGAACCGGCCCGCACCGCTCCCGCTCCACCTCCCGCTCCCGCACCCCAACTCCCGCGCCCCGGTGGCAATCTGCGCGGTCGGCTGACCAGCTTCGTCGGTCGTGAGTCCGATCTCGCCTCCCTGCGCGGCGTCCTGACGGGGCGTCGGCTGGTGACCCTGACCGGGCCTGGCGGCTCCGGCAAGACCAGCCTGTCGGTCGAGGCGGGCCGCGCCGAGCAGTCCGCCGGGACCTGGCCGGACGGCGTCTGGGTGGCCGAACTCGCCCCGCTGGAGAGCCCGGAGGCGGTGCCCGCCGCCGTGGTCTCCGCGCTCGGACTGCGCGAGATCGTGCTGCACGGCAACATGGTCGCCGAGGTGATCGAGAAGCGCGCCGAGGACCCGCTGCGCCGGTTGGTCGAGCACTGCGGCCACCGCCGGATGCTGCTCGTCCTGGACAACTGCGAGCACCTGATCCAGGCGGCCGCCGACCTCGCCGACGTGCTGCTCGCCGAGTGCCCCGGGCTGACCGTGCTCGCCACCAGCCGTGAACCGCTCGGCGTGCCCGGCGAGACGGTGCTGCCGGTCGAGCCGCTGCCCGACCCGGTCGCGCTGCGGCTGTTCGCCGAGCGCGCCGCCGCCGCCCGTCCCGGCTTCGACCCGCAGAGCGACCCGGAGGCCTGCGCGGAGATCTGCCGCCGGCTGGACGGGCTGCCGCTCGCCATCGAACTGGCCGCCGCCCGGCTGCGGGTGATGACGGCCCGCCAGATAGCCGACCGGCTGGACGGCCGGTTCGCGCTGCTCACCGCGGGCAGCCGCACCCTGCTGCCGCGCCAGCAGACCCTGCGCGCGGTGGTCGACTGGAGCTGGGACCTGCTGGGCAAGCGGGAGCGCGCGGTGCTGCGCCGGCTCTCGGTGTTCTCCGGCGGCTGGCAGCTGGAGGACGCCGAGGCGGTCTGCGCGGACGGCACCGACGTGGCCCCCGGCGAGGTCGCCGACCTCCTGCTGTCGCTGGTCGACAAGTCGCTGCTGGTCGCCGACCTGGACGGGGCCAGCCTGCCGCGCTACCGGATGCTGGAGACCATCCACGAGTACGCGACCGAGCGCCTCGCCGAGTCCGCCGCCGAGCGCACCGCCACCGAGGCCCGCCACCTGGCGCACTTCCGCGCACTGGTCGCCGAGGCCGACCAGAACGTCCACGGTCCCCAGCAGCTGCACTGGCTGACGGTGCTGGAGCGCGAGCAGGACAACATCCGGGCCGTGCTGCGCCGGGCGATCGACCTGGGGGACGAGGAGCAGGCGCTGGTCATCGCCCTCGGCATGAGCTGGTACTGGTCGCTGCGCGGCTACAGCATGGAGGCCCGCGGCTGGTACACCGCGGTCGCCGCCCTGGGCCCGGACCCGTTCGGCCCGGACGCCCCGCCGCCGGTGCCGCTGCCGGACGGCGTGCTCGCGTACGGCGTGCCGATGCCCGAGGGCGTGGCGGAGGAGGCCCGCCGGCTGCTCGCGATGTACCGGCTGATCGGGCTGTTCGAGGGCAACCTGGACGTGCTCGGCGACGAGGAGGCGATCGCCCTCTCCGGGCGGCTGCTGGAGGTCTACGGCCCGGAGCTGCCGCAGTCCTACCGGTTCCCGGCGTTGATGCGGGTGTTCGGTGCCTTCCTGTCCGGCCGGCTGGAGCTGTTGAGGGACCTGCTGGACGACGCCGTCCGCGGCTGCGAGCAGCACGGCGACCTCGGCGACCTGGCCTTCATCCTGCAGATCCGGGCCCGGATGATGAACGACTGGCCGGACGGCGAGGCGCAGAGCATGGTGGACGGCCAGCGCTCGCTGGAGCTGTACGAACGCGCGGGAGACCTCTGGGGGATCTCCCAGGCGCTGTCCGCGCACGGCGAGAGCCTGGCCAACCGAGGCGATTCGGAGGCGGCCGCCGCCGCGTACGCGCGGGCGATCGAGCTGGCCGAGGAGCTGGGCGCACCGCAGGAGATCCCGATCCTGCGGGTGCACCTGGGCACCGCCCTGCTGGAGCACGACATGGAGCGCGGCGAGCGGATCATCCGGGAGGCGCTGGCCTCGATCGACTCCCCGGGCGCCAACCAGTCCACCACCGGCGCCCTGATGTTCGGCCACCTGACGCTCTGCGGCATCCACGCCCAGCGTGGCGAGTACGAGGCGGCCCTGGCCGAGCTGGACGCGCTCGACGCGGTCCGGGTGGGCGGCTTCGCGCCGGGCATCGTGGACGGGCTGCTGGTGAGCTCCCGGGGCTGGATCATCGCCCGGGCCGGCGACCCGGACCGGGGCCTCGCCATGCTGCGCGAGGGCCGGCGGCTGCTGAAGGCCGTCACGGCCGCGAGCGGCTTCACCGAGCACATGACGGTCATGGTGGTGCCCGCGGTGACGGCGGTGTGGTGCACCTTCGCCCAGCGCGACGGGGACCTGCGCCGGGCCGAGACCGCGGCCGTGCTGATCGGCGCGCACGGCGGCCTGAACGGCCCCAAGGGCGGCTACCTGGACCGGATCGAGCGCGAGCGCTCCGCCGCCGCCCTGCGCGAGCTGCTTGGCGACGCCGCGTTCGAGGAGTTCCGCGCCCGCGGCGTCGGGATGACCCAGCAGCAGACCCACGCCCTGCTGGAGGAGCTGATCGGCGAGCAGTAACGGCGACGACCCGCACGGCAAGCCCGCGAGCCCGGCGGGCCGGTGCCGTCCCCTGGTCACCGACCCACCGGGCCCGTACGGCGGCCGGCGCCTGTCCCGGGCGTCCGGTCGCCGCGCCCGCCGGCCCTCCCCTCGAAGCGGGCCGGCGGTCGTCCTCTTGCCGGGCGTCAGGTCCGCTTGCGGAACCGGGCGACCGCGAGCGGGGCGAAGACCGCGGTGATGCCGGCGGACCAGACCAGCACGATCATCACCGGGTGGGCCACCGGGCCCTGGCCGTTGAGCAGCGCCCGGGAGGCGTCGGCCAGCGCGGACAGCGGGTTGACCTTGGTGAAGGACTGCAGCCAGCCCGGCATGGTGTCCGTCCTGGCGAAGATCGAGCTGCCGAACTGCATCGGCATCAGGACCAGCATGGCCACGCCCTGGACGGCCTGGGCGCTGCGCAGCGCCATGCCCAGCAGCATCGAGATCCAGACGATCGACATGCCGAACAGCAGCCCCAGGCCGACCGTGGCCAGCACCTCCGGCAGGCCGGTCCGCACCTCGAAGCCGATGCACATCGCGAAGCCGATGAGGATCGTGAAGGAGATCAGCCCGCGGATGGTCTCGGCGACGATCTTGGAGAGCAGGACGGAGGCCCGGCCGATCGGCAGGGTCCGGAAGCGGTCCATCACACCGGTCTGGAAGTCGGTGTTGAGGCCGGTGCCGACGGCCATCGCCAGGGTGAGGCCGGTCTGCCCGAGCAGACCGGGGACGAGGTACTGCTTGTAGTCGTCCTGGCTGCCGGCCATCGCCCCGCCGAAGACGTAGACGAACAGCACGGTGAAGATCACCGGCATCAGCACGGCGTCGAACATCGACTCCGGGTCGGCCTTGATCCGCATCAGGTTGCGCCGGGTCAGCGCGCCGACGTGGCGCAGGGTCCCGGACAGGCCGATCCGGGAGTCCTCGACCCGGGCGGGGGCGAGCGTGGCGGTGGTCATGCGACGGGCTCCTTGGCGAGACTGGGGACGGGCTCCGCGTCGGCGGCGGGCTTGCCGGTGATGGCGAGGAAGACCTCGTCGAGGCTGGGCACCTTGGTGTCGATGCCGGCGATCGCGAAGCCGCGGCCGCCGAGCACCCCGATCACCGCGGTCAGCTGCTCGTCGCCGGTGATCGGCACCGCGAGCAGGCCGGTGTCGGCGGAGTAGGTGGCGGTGCTGATGCCGCCGTCGCGCAGGCAGCGGGCCATCTCGGGCAGCTCGGCCGGGTGGACCGGGCGGACCTGCAGGGTCTGGCCGCCGACCTTGGCCTTGAGTTCGGCGACCGGGCCGTTGGCGATCACCTTGCCGCGGTCGATGACGGTCAGCTCGCCGGCGAGCTGCTCCGCCTCCTCCATGTACTGGGTGGTCAGCAGCACGGTGGTGCCCTCGGCGACCATCCGCTGCACCTCGTCCCAGACCTCGTTGCGGGTGCGCGGGTCCAGACCGGTGGTGGGCTCGTCCAGGTAGAGCACCCGGGGGCGGCCGATCATGCTGGCGGCCAGGTCGAGGCGGCGGCGCATGCCGCCGGAGTAGGTCTTGGCGGGCCGCTTGGCGGCCTCGGTGAGCGAGAAGCGCTCCAGCAGCTCGTTGGCGCGGGCTTTGGCCTCGCGGCCGGAGAGGTCGAGCAGTCGGCCTATCAGGTAGAGGTTCTCGTACCCGGAGAGGAGCTCGTCGACGGAGGCGTACTGCCCGGTGAGGCCGATCGTGCGGCGCAGCTGCTTGGGCTGGCGCAGGACGTCGTAGCCGCCGACGACCGCGGTGCCGGCGTCCGGCTTGATCAGGGTGGAGAGGATCCGCACCAGGGTGGTCTTGCCCGCGCCGTTGGGGCCGAGCACACCGAGGACGGTGCCCTCCTTCACGGTGAGGTCGACCCCGTCGAGGGCCTTGGTGGCGCCGTAGTGCTTGACGATGCCGCGGACCTCGACGGCGTTGCCGACGGCGGCTCCCCGGTCGTTCGGGGCGGTGGCGATTCGTGTCATGCCACCAGGTTGTCCGCCCCGGCTGTCAGCCCCCTGTCAGCGCCGCGGGCCCGCTGCCAGCACGCTGTCACGCCGCTGTCAGCGCTTCGGCGGGCATGACACAGCCCCCGCGCCGGCAAGCGGCAAGCAGAGCGGGGGCTGTGCGGGCACTGCCCGTCAGTGGAAGCTGTGCTCCTCCGCCGGGAAGGCGCCGCCGCGGACGTCCTCCGCGAAGGCGCGGGCGGCGTCGCCGAGGACGGCCCGCAGGTTGGCGTACTGCTTGACGAACTTCGGCACCCGGCCCGCCGTCATGCCGGCCATGTCGGTCCAGACCAGCACCTGGGCGTCGGTGTCGGGGCCGCCGCCGATGCCGACGGTCGGGATCGCCAGCTGCTCGGTGACCTGGGCGGCCAGCTCGGCCGGCACCGCCTCCAGCACCACCGAGAACGCGCCCGCCTGCTGGACCGCCTTGGCGTCGCGCAGCAGCTGGTGCGCCGCCTCGTCGCCGCGGCCCTGGACGGGGTAGCCGCCGAAGGCGTGCACGGACTGCGGGGTGAGGCCGATGTGCGCCATCACCGGGACGCCGGCCTCGACCAGCAGCTCGATCGAGCGGGCGCTGCGCTCCCCGCCCTCCAGCTTGACCGCGCCGACCCCGGCCTCCTTCATCAGCCGGGCCGCGTTGTGCATGGCCTGCGCGGGGGACTCCTGGTAGGAGCCGAACGGCAGGTCGGCGACGATCATCGCGCGCTTGGTGCCGCGGACGACGGCGGCGGAGAGCATCACCATCTGATCCATGGTCACCGGCACGGTGGTCTCGTAGCCGAGGTGGCAGTTGCCCGCCGAGTCGCCGACCAGCAGCACCGGGATGCCGGCCTCGTCGAACACGCCCGCGGTCAGGGCGTCGTAGGCGGTGAGCATCGACCACTTCTCGCCGCGCTGCTTGGCGGAGGCGAGGTCGCGGACGGTGATGCGGCGGTTGGTGACCCCGCCGTAGAGGGTGGTGGTCGACGCCTGGTTCTGGGCAGGCGAAGGCGAAGAAGCGTTCATCGAACGGACTCCTGAAGGGTTGTCGTCTCGTGGCGCCGTGCGGCGTCCCCGGATCCCCTCCATGCTTGCACGCCCCGGCGCGCGCGCAAAGAGGGGTGCGTTCGTCCCGGTGCGATCCGTGACACACCGGGCTTCCTTTGCCGCATTTTTACGAAACGAGGTCGTCTCGTATCGTATTCGCGGCTACTCTGGTGCGGGGGTTACGAGACGCATCCGACTCGGAATTGCCCGCCAGTGCCACGCCAACACGGACGGGAAGACCAATGACCACCGCAGCCGCGCCACCCCGTGTGCCGGAAGCCATCCACCGTCGGCGCTGGGCGATCCTCTGCACCCTGGTGCTCGCCCTGCTCGTCGTCGTGCTCGACAACTCGATCCTCAACGTCGCGATGAAGACCATCGCGACCCCCGCTCCGGTCGGCCTCGGCGCCACCCAGAGCGACCTGGAGTGGTCGATCAACTCCTACACCCTGGTGTTCGCCGGACTGCTCTTCACCTCGGGCCTGCTCGGCGACCGCTTCGGCCGCAAGCTCGCGCTGATCGCCGGCATGGTGGTCTTCGGCATAGCCTCGCTGCTGTCCGCGATGGCCGCCTCGCCCGGTGAACTCGTCGGCTTCCGCGCCCTGATGGGCGTCGGCGCCGCGCTCGCGATGCCCGCCACGCTGGCGATCATCATGAACGTCTTCGAGCGCGAGGAGCAGCCCAAGGCGATCGGCATCTGGGCGGGCGCGGTCGGCCTGGCCATCGCGATCGGCCCGATCACCGGCGGTCTGCTGATCGAGCACTTCTGGTGGGGCTCGGTCTTCCTGATCAACGTCCCGATCGTGGTCGTCGCGGTGATCGCGATGGCGGTCCTGGTGCCCGAGTCCAAGGACCCCAACCCGGGCAAGCTCGACCCGGTCGGCGTGCTGCTGTCGATCATCGGCCTGGTCGCGCTGATCTACGGCATCATCAAGGGCGGCGAGCTGGCGGACTTCACCGCCGTCGAGGCCTGGGCGCCGACCCTGGTCGGCGTGGTCGCACTGGTCGCCTTCGTCTGGTTCGAGCGCCGCACCGCCTTCCCCGCGCTGGACGTCACCTGGTTCCGCAACAAGGTGTTCAGCGCCTCCGTGGTGGTCGTCGGCGTGGTCTTCTTCGCGCTGATGGGCGTCTCGTTCTTCGGCGTCTTCTACATCCAGAGCGTGCGCGGCTACAGCGCGCTGCAGGCCGGTCTGCTGATGCTGCCGCTGGCCGTCGCCCAGCTGCTGTTCGCGCCGCGGGCCCGGCTGGTGGTCGACCGCTTCGGCGTCGCCGCCACCGCCTCCGGCGGCATGCTGCTGGTCGCGATCGGCTTCGTCGGCTACACCGTGCTGACCGCCACCACCCCGATCTGGGTGCTGATCGTGTTCGGCCTGGTGATGGGCGCCGGCATGGCGCACGTCATGCCGCCGGTCACCGTCGCGATCATGGGCTCGCTGCCCCGCGAGAAGGCGGGCGCCGGCTCGGCCGTCAACAACACCTTCCGCCAGGTCGGCGGCTCGCTCGGGGTCGCCGTGCTCGGCGCGGTGCTCTCCACCGTCTACCGCGACGGGATGTCCGACACGCTGGAGCGGCTGCCCGAGAACCTGCGCGACAAGGCGGGCGAGTCGCTGGAGGCCACCCTCGCCATCGCCGACCGGATCCCCGGCGGCAAGGCGCTGATCGGCCCGGCGAACGACTCCTTCATCCACGCCATGCACGTGGTCGCCTCGCTCTCGGTGGGCATCTCGGTGCTCGGCGCGCTGGTCGCCTGGTTCCTGCTGCCGCGCCGCTCGGCCGCCCCCGCCGGCCCGGCCGGCCCGGCCCCCGCGCAGCCGGACGAGACCCGGGAGACCGCGGCCGCCTGACCCGCCGCCGGGCCGGCCGGACCGGCCGGATGACGGATCACGGCTGAGCGACAATGGCCCTGCCGCCCCGGGTGCGCCCGGAGCGGCAGGGCCTCGGTCCGGCGGGCCCGCCCGCCGTACGGACCGCCCACGACACGGACGGCGCCCGCGCGCCCGAGGACAGCGAGGAGAACAGCGGGGATGAAGACGGACACGCCGACCGCCGACACCGAGCAGGCCTGCGCCGCCGCACGCCGCGGCCGACCGCGCAGCGAGGCCGCCGAGCAGGCCATCTTCACCGCGGTCGAAGACCTGATGGCGGGTGGCACCACGATGTCCGAGCTCACCATCGAGGGCATCGCCACCGCCGCCGGTGTCGGCAAGGCCACCATCTACCGGCGCTGGCCCAACAAGGAGGCGCTGCTGGTCGACGTGGTCAGCCGACTGGAGATCCCGATGCCGGAGCCGAGCGGCGAGGGCGCGCGGGCCGACCTGATCGAGATGGTCGACAACATGCGCCGGCGCGGTCTCGCCAAGCGCTCCCGCTGGGTGCTCAAGGCCGCCTTCGGCCAGATGCACGGCCTGCCCGAACTGCACAACGCCTACCGCGAACGGGTGATCAAGCCGCGCCGCGAGGCCGGACTGGCCCTGATCCGCCGTGCCGTGGACGAGGGGGTGGTGCGCGCCGACCTCGACCCGGACCTGCTTGGCGACCTGCTGATGGGCCCGATCCTCTGCCGCAGCATCCTGTGGGACGACTCCGACCTGGAGGACCCGGACCTGGCCCGCGCGATGGTCGACTCCGTGCTCGAAGGACTCGCACCACGACAGGCCTGACCCCGCCGGACGGTCCCCGGCCCCGCCGGACGGTCCCCGGCCCCGCCGGACGTGGCCTGGCTCACCAAACCGGACCGCGCCGGAACCCGCTCCGGGAAACGTGACGTCTGTCCCGGCATAGGCTGAGCCGGGTATCCGATCGAACCGGCACCGGTCCGGTCCCGCGTCCGTCCCCACGGACCGGACGCCGGAGCGGCGGGCTGCACGAGCGAACGGGAGCCACGGAATGGCGCAGGCGGACAGGACCGAACGGATCGCGGCCCCCGGAGGTGCCGAGGACTCGGCCCCCGCGGCGCGGTCCGGCGGCTTCCTCGGCCTGCGGGACTGGGGCCCGGACGCCCGCGGCGCCACCACCTGGCGGCGCGGCCTGGTGATCGCCGCCCTCGCCGTCTTCACCGCCGCGCTGCTCGCCTTCCACGCCGAGGTGCCCAACAGCGTGGGCAACCTCGGCAGCCTGCTGGAGACCTTCCTGCCCTGGCTGGGCCTGGCCGTCCCGGTGCTGCTGGTGCCCGCGCTGCTGCGCCGCTCCGCCACCGCGCTGATCGCCCTGCTGCTGCCCGTCGTGCTCTGGGCCAACCTGTTCGGCGGGCTGCTGACCGACAAGAGCGGCGGCAAGGGCGACTGGACGGTGGTCAGCCACAACGTCGCCGCCGCCAACACCGACGTGCCGGGCACCATCCGGGGGCTGATCGCCTCCGGCGCCCAGGTCGTCGCCCTGCAGGAGCTGGCCGGCAAGCCGCTGCGCTCGTACGAGACCGGGCTCGCCGAGGCCTACCCGTACCACACGGTTCAGGGCACGGTCGGGCTCTGGTCGAAGTACCCGATCAGCGGGGTCGCGCCGGTGGACCTCAAGATGGGCTGGACCAGGGCGTTCCGGGCCCAGGTCGCCACCCCGCAGGGCCCGGTCGCGGTGTACGTCGCGCACCTGCCCTCGGTGCGACTGAAGGCCGAGGGCGGCTTCACCGTCAACCAGCGGGACGCCAGCGCGCAGGCGCTCGGCGACGCGATCGAGGCCGAGCCGGTCAAGAAGGTGCTGCTGCTCGGCGACCTCAACGGCACCATGAACGACCGCAGCCTGGCGCCGGTCACCTCGCAGATGCGCTCGGCCCAGGGCGCCGCCGGGAACGGCTTCGGCTTCAGCTGGCCGGCGTCCTTCCCGATGGCGCGGATCGACCAGATCATGAGCAAGGGCGGGCTCGAACCGGTCGACTCCCGCACCCTGCCCGCGGACGGCAGCGACCACCTCCCGGTGGCCGCAACCTACCGCTTCTCCTCCTGAGGATCAGCCCCGGCGCCAGCGGTTGGTGATCGGCAGGCGGCGGTCCCGGCCGAAGTTCTTCACCGAGACCTTCGGGCCCGGCGGGTACTGGCGGCGCTTGTACTCGGCGGTGTCGACCAGCCGCACCACCCGGTCCACCACGGCCGGGTCGAAGCCGGCCGCGACGATCGCGTCCCGTCCCTCGTCGCCCTCGATGTAGCGGTCCAGCACGCTGTCCAGCAGGTCGTAGTCGGGCAGCGAGTCGCTGTCCACCTGGTCCGGCCGCAGCTCGGCGGACGGCGGCTTGGTGATGGTGTTCTCCGGGATCGGCGGCACCTCGCCGCGCCGCCCGGCCTCCTCGTTGCGCCAGCGGGCCAGCCGGAAGATCAGCGACTTGTAGACGTCCTTGATCGGCCCGAACGCGCCCACCGAGTCGCCGTACAGGGTCGAGTAGCCGACCGCCAGCTCGCTCTTGTTGCCGGGCGCGAGCACGATGTGCCCCTCCTGGTTGGAGATCGCCATCAGCAGGGTGCCGCGCAGCCGGGACTGCAGGTTCTCCTCGGCCAGTCCGGTCAGCTCGGTGGCGGCCAGGTAGGCGTCGAACATCGGGGCGATGGAGACGGTCCGGAAGTGCAGTCCCGTGCGGCGGGCCAGCTCGGCGGCGTCGTCCTTGGAGTGCTCGGAGGAGTAGCGGCTGGGCATCGAGACGCAGTACACGTTCTCCGCGCCGATCGCGTCCACGGCGATCGAGGCCACCAGGGCGGAGTCGATGCCGCCGGACAGGCCGATCAGGACGGACTTGAAACCGTTCTTGGCGACGTACGCGCGGGTGCCGGAGACCAGCGCGGCCCAGATCTCGGCCTCGTCGGACAGCCGCGGCGCGACTCCGGCGGTCAGGGGAGCGGCGGGGGCGGGCCGCGGCTCGCCGTCCAGCTCGGCGCGGACCAGGTGCAGCCCGTCGCTCAGCAGCAGGCCGTCGGTGTGGTCGCTGCTGGCGGCCGGCAGGTCGAGGTCCAGCACCAGCAGGTGCTCCTCGAACTGCGGGGAGCGGGCGATGACCTCGCCGTCCGCGCCGACCACGATCGAGTCGCCGTCGAAGACCAGCTCGTCCTGACCGCCGACCATGTTGACGTACGCCAGGGTGCAGCCCGCCTCGGCCGCCCGCCGCCGGACCAGCTCCAGCCGCTGGTCGTCCTTGTTCCGCTCGTACGGCGAGCCGTTGATCACCAGCAGCAGCCCGGCCTCGGCCTCGCGGGCCGCGGTGACCCGGCCGCCGTCCTGCCAGATGTCCTCGCAGATCGCCAGCGCGACGTCCACCCCGTGCACCCGGACCACCGGCAGCTGGTCGCCCGGGACGAACCAGCGGTACTCGTCGAACACGCCGTAGTTGGGCAGGTGGTGCTTGGCGAAGCGGGTCACCACCCCGCCCCGGTGCAGCACGGCGGCGCAGTTCTGCGGCGAGCCGGCCGGGCGGTTGAAGCGCGGCGAGGCGTGCTCGGAGCGCCCGAGGTAGCCGACCACCACCGGCACCTCGCCCAGTCCCTCGGCCGCCAGCCGGGCTGCCAGCTCGACCAGCGCGCCACGGGAGGCCTCGACGAAGGAGCGGCGCAGGGCGAGGTCCTCGACCGGGTACCCGGTGAGGGCCATCTCGGGGAAGGCGACCAGCTGCGCGCCGGCCTCGACGGCCTGCTTGGTCCAGCGCACCACCTCATCGCTGTTGCGGGCGAGGTCACCGACCCAGGGGTCGATCTGGCTCAGGGCGAGACGGAGATTGGGCATGTCCCCGAGTGTAATCGTCTATCTGACGCAATGTCCCGCGAGGGGGTCGGTCCGGGCCCTTGCCAGGGGGTCGGCAGTGCCGTGATCCGCGCTGATCGGCCATGATGGGGGCATTCGCCACCGGGGTCTTGCGGAGGCCTCCCGGGCGTAACACGAGCGTAAAGAGCAGAGGTGAGACTGTCCCCATGGGCAAGCAGCAGCAGTTCGTGCTTCGAACGCTCGAGGAGCGTGACATCCGGTTCGTCCGGCTGTGGTTCACCGACGTGCTCGGATTCCTCAAGTCGGTCGCGGTGGCTCCCGCCGAGCTGGAGCAGGCCTTCGAGGAGGGCATCGGTTTCGACGGCTCCGCGATCGAGGGCTTCGCCCGCGTGTACGAGTCCGACATGATCGCCAAGCCGGACCCGACCACCTTCCAGATCCTGCCGTGGCGCTCGGAGACCCCGGGCACCGCCCGGATGTTCTGCGACATCCTGATGCCGGACGGCTCGCCGTCCTTCGCCGACCCCCGGTTCGTGCTCAAGCGCACCCTGGAGAAGGCCTCGGACCTGGGCTTCACCTTCTACACCCACCCGGAGATCGAGTTCTTCCTGCTGAAGAACCTGCCCGGCGACGGCACCGCGCCGATCCCCGCCGACCAGTCCGGCTACTTCGACCACACCCCGCGCGGGGTGGGCCACGACTTCCGCCGCCAGGCGATCACCATGCTGGAGTCGATGGGCATCTCGGTCGAGTTCTCGCACCACGAGGGCGCCCCCGGCCAGCAGGAGATCGACCTGCGCTACGCCGACGCGCTGTCCACCGCCGACAACATCATGACCTTCCGTCTGGTCATGAAGGAGGTCGCGCTGGAGCAGGGCGTGCACGCGAGCTTCATGCCCAAGCCCTTCTCCGAGCACCCCGGCAGCGGCATGCACACCCACGTCTCGCTGTTCGAGGGCGACCGCAACGCCTTCCACGAGTCCGGTGCCGAGTACCAGCTCTCCAAGGTCGGCAGATCCTTCATCGCCGGGCTGCTGAAGCACGCCGCCGAGACCGCCGCCGTCACCAACCAGTGGGTGAACTCCTACAAGCGGATCTGGGGCGGCTCCCAGCGCACCGCCGGAGCCGGCGGCGAGGCCCCGTCCTACATCTGCTGGGGCCACAACAACCGCTCGGCGCTGATCCGGGTGCCGATGTACAAGCCGGGCAAGCAGGGCTCCACCCGGGTCGAGGTCCGCTCCCTCGACACGGGCTGCAACCCCTACCTCGCCTACGCCGTCACCCTCGCGGCCGGCCTGAAGGGCATCGAGGAGGGCTACGAGCTCCCGCCGGGCGCCGACGACGACGTGTGGGCGCTGTCCGACTCCGAGCGCCGCGCCCTCGGCATCCAGCCGATGCCGCAGAACCTCGGCGAGGCGATCGACCTGATGCAGCGCAGCGAGCTCGTCGCCGAGACCCTGGGCGAGCACGTGTTCGACTTCTTCCTGCGCAACAAGCGCCAGGAGTGGGAGGAGTACCGCTCCGAGGTCACCCCGTTCGAGCTGCGGAAGAACCTCCAGGTGCTCTGACGGTCGGTCGACCACCAGGCGGGCCCGCTCCGGTCGGAGCGGGCCCGCCCCGTTCGTGCGGATAGCGTCCCCCGTGCACGCTAATCCGTTGAGCCAATGTGATTACTCTGCAGCGGTGCGAACCGTGGCCGGGTGGCGCTGGGACGTATTCAGAAGATCCGTTTTGCGGATCCATCCTGGAGTGTCATGCGTACTCGAATCACCACCCTGGTCCTGTCCGGACTGGCCTCGGCCACCCTCGTGCTGGGCGCCGGTCACACGGCCTACGCTTCGACCTTCGTCGACCACGGCAAGGTCTCCGAGTCGGCGGAGGCCCAGGGCGAATGGGTCGACAGCCTGCTGAGCCTGGCTGGGGAAGGCGCCGGCTCCACCAACAACACCTGGACCTTCACCGGTCGCAGCGTCGTACGGTCGGACGCCGCGGTGCCGACGACCGACATCGTCGCGGAGCCTAAGACCGTCATCGCTGCGGTGCCGGCGACCGACATCGTCGCGGAGCCTAAGACCGACATCGCTGCGGTGCCGGCGACCGACATCGCTGCGGTGCCGGCGACCGACATCGTCGCGGAGCCGACGACCGACATCGCCGCGGAGCCGACGACCGACATCGTCGCGGAGCTGAAGACCGACATCGCCGCGGAGCCGACGACCGACATCGCCGCGGAGCTGGCCGACGTCGCCACCGAGCAGGGCGAGCCGGCTCAGACGGGCGAGGACAGCGCCGAGCGCGGTCAGCCGTCGGGTGAGCTGTCGGCGCTCGGACACCTCGAATGGGCGGGGGCCGGCAGCCACAAGCCCTGCGCCCACGGCGGCCACCATGGCCACGGCGGCCACCATGGCCATGGCGGGCACGAGGGCCATGGCGGGCACGAGGGCCACGAGAGCCACGAGGGTCACGGCAGTCACGAGAGCCACGGCGAGCACGGTGGCCACGAGGGCCACGAGGGCCACGGCGGACAGCAGCAGGGGCAGAGCAACGAGCAGAAGCAGAACGGTCAGCAGAGCCAGCACGTCGACGTGACCGTCATCGTGAAGAACAACCTCAACAACAGCGCGAACAACAGCTCCACCGCCAACTCGAGCAACGTCGCGCACAACCTGAACAAGGTCAAGTTCGTCGCGGAGGAGCGGCCGCCGCACAAGGCGTCCCACCACGGCGGCTACGGCGAGTCGAAGCCCGGGCAGCACGGGTCGGGCGGGGAGCACCAGGCCGGGCACCACCACCACGGGGAGCTGGCCGAGACGGGTACCCAGGGCACGCCGATCCTGCTCGGGCTCTCGGCCGCGCTCCTCGCGGCGGGTGCGGCAGCGATGAGGTTCGGCCGCCGGCGCGCGTGAGCGGAGCCCTCGCCCCGCTGCGGCGGTCAGTGTCGTACGGGCCGTCCTGAGTGGCTACAGGCGGGCGCCGCCCCGACCGGTCAACGGTCGGGGCGGCGTGCTGTGCGCGGCCGTCCGTCGATCGGCTCGGCCCGCGTCACCCCGCCGGGGGTTCCGGCTTCCGCAGTTCGGGGGGCGGCGTACGGCCCGGGTCCACCGGCTGTTCCCGGACCAGGCTGCCCCACACGGCCATGCGGTACAGCGAGGTGTAGACGGGCGTGCAGGTCGTCAGCGTGATGTAGCGGCCCGGTGCGGTGTACGGGGAGCCGGCGGGCACCGGGGCGATGACGTCGACGTCGTCCTTGGAGGTCTCGGGCAGGGTGGCGTCGACGCGGTAGACGTACCAGCGGTCGCGGGTCTCCACGACCAGGGGATCGCCCGGCTTGAGCAGGTCCAGGTCGTGGAACATCGCGCCGTGGCCGTCCCGGTGGGCGGCGAGGGCGAAGTTGCCCTGCGCCTCCCAGGGCATCGCCGCCGGGTACGGCGCCGTGTAGACCCCGGCGACGCCCTCCGCGAGGGTGTCCTCGTCGGTGCCGATCTTGATCATCACCTGGTAGTCGGCGCCCATCGCGGGCACGTGCAGGAAGCCGATGCCGCCGTCGGCGTCGACGGGGGGAGGGGCCGCGGGGCTCGCCGGGTCGGCCGGAGGGGCCGCGGGGGCCGCCGCCGACCAGCTCCGGCGCAACTGCTCGGTGGCGACGCTCGCGTGGCGGGCGGCCGTGAGGTCGGTCCACCAGAGTGAGTACGCGACCAGCAGGGCGATCAGCACGCCGGTGGTGAACAGCAGGTCGCCGAGCACACCGGCCGCGACCCGGAGGGGGCGTCGGCGCGGGGACGCGGTGGGGGAACCCTCGTCGAGGGCGTCCTGGCTGGCCATGCGGGTACTCCACCGTGTCCGGGAGTCGGCGGGCAAGCCGACACGCCACGCCACGAGCCGGGCGGGTCCGGTGCGTGGTCGCGCCCGGCGCCGGGCCGCGCAGGCGCGTAACCTGCTGGAGCGGACGGATGGAGGGGCCGATGGCGGTGGACGAGCAGCGGGCCGGGAGCCGGGTCAGCAGGCCGGAGAACCGGTTGGTCCGGCGCGGGTTCGGGGACCCGGCGCGGGCGGTGCGGCTGTTGGAGGGTCCCGGGCTGCAGGGGCTCGCCGACGACCCCGTACTGCTGGACGCGCTCGGCGCCACCGCCGACCCCGACCTCGCGCTGCTCGGTCTGGCCCGGCTGATGGAGGCCGCCGACGAGACCGACCGGCACACCCTGCGCGACACCCTCACCACCTCCAAGCCGCTGCGCGACCGGCTGCTCGGCGTGCTCGGCGTCTCCACCGCGCTCGGCGACCACCTGGCCCGGCACCCGCACGACTGGCACGTGCTGGTCACCTTCGAGCTGCGCGACATGCACCCCGGCCCGGAGGACTTCCGCCGCGCCCTCGTCAAGGGCGTGCACGGCGGCGGCCGCAGCCCGGCCGACGCGCTGCGGATCGCCTACCGCCGCTGCCTGCTCGCCATCGCCGCCCGCGACCTCACCGGCACCACCGACCTCGCCCGGACTGCCGCCGAACTCGCCGACCTGGCCGGCGCCACCCTGCAGACCGCCCTGGACCTCGCCGCCGAGCAGGACCCGGAGGCCGCCGCGGCCTGCCGGCTCGCGGTGATCGGCATGGGCAAGTGCGGCGGCCGCGAACTCAACTACGTCTCGGACGTGGACGTCATCTTCGTCGCCGAGCCCCGCGAGGGCGTGGACGAGCAGGAGGCGCTCAGGGCCGCCACCCGGCTGGCCGCCGCCCTCACCCGGCTCTGCGCGGACACCACCGGCGAGGGCGCCATCTGGCCGGTGGACGCCAACCTGCGGCCCGAGGGCCGCAACGGCCCGCTGGTGCGCACCCTGGCCAGCCACCTCGCCTACTACCAGCGCTGGGCCAAGACCTGGGAGTTCCAGGCCCTGCTCAAGGCCCGGCCGGTCGCCGGGGACGCCGAGCTCGGCGCCGCGTACGTCGAGACGCTCGCCCCGCTGGTCTGGCAGGCCGCCGCCCGGGAGAACTTCGTCGCCGACGTGCAGCAGATGCGCCGCCGGGTGATCGACTCCATCCCCGCCACCGAGCTGGACCGCCAGCTCAAGCTCGGCCCGGGCGGGCTGCGCGACGTCGAGTTCTCCGTCCAGCTGCTGCAGCTGGTGCACGGGCGCACCGACCCGGCGCTGCGCAGCGGCAACACCCTGGAGGCACTGGCCGCGCTCTCCCGGGGCGGGTACGTCGGCCGGGCGGACGCCGCCTCGCTGGACACCGCGTACCGGTTCCTGCGCTCGCTGGAGCACCGGATCCAGCTCTACCGGCTGCGCCGCACCCATCTGATGCCCACCGGGGCGGAGGACCAACGCCGACTGGCCCGCTCGCTGGCCACGCTGATCAACGACGACACCCGCGCCGACCCGGTGGCCGCGCTGCAGCGCGAGTGGAAGCGGCACGCGGTGGAGGTCCGGCGGCTGCACGAGAAGCTGTTCTACCGGCCGCTGCTCGACGCCGTCGCCGAGCTGCCGCCGGGCGCCACCGGGCTGTCCCCGGACGCGGCGCGCGCCCGGCTGGAGGCGCTCGGCTACGCGGACCCGGCGGCCGCGCTGCGGCACATCAGCGCGCTGGCCTCCGGGGTGAGCCGCAAGGCGGCGATCCAGCGGACCCTGCTGCCGGTGCTGCTCGGCTGGTTCGCCGACTCGGCGGACCCGGACGCCGGGCTGCTCAACTTCCGCCAGGTCTCCGACGCGCTCGGCCGCACCCCCTGGTACCTGCGGCTGCTGCGGGACGAGAGCGCCGCCGCCGAGCAGCTCGCCCGGGTGCTGTCGGCCGGCCGGCTCGCGCCCGACCTGCTGCTGCGCGCCCCCGAGGCGGTCGCCATGCTGGGCGACCCGCAGGGCCTGGAGCCGCGCGGCCGGGCCGCGCTGCAGTCGGAGGTGCTGGCCGCCGTGGGCCGGGCCGGGTCCACCACGGCCGCCGTGGCCGCCGCCCGCTCGGTGCGCCGCCGGGAGCTGTTCCGTACGGCTGCCGCGGACGTCCTCGGACGGCTGGGGGAGGACCCGGCGCAGGCGCTGGACACCGCGGGGGAGGCGCTCACCGCGATCAACGCCGCCACCCTGCAGGGCGCGCTGCGCGCCTGCGTCGCGGGCTGGGAGGCCGAGCACGGGGACCTGCCGACCCGGATCTCGGTGGTCGCGATGGGCCGCTTCGGCGGCCACGAGCTGGGCTACGGCTCGGACGCGGACGTGCTCTTCGTCCACGAGCCGCTGCTCGGCTCGCTGGAGGAGGAGGCCGCCCGGGCCGCCCAGGCGGTCTGCCACGAGCTGCGGAGCCTGCTGGGCGCGCCGTCCACCGAGCCGCCGCTGCTGGTCGACGCCGACCTGCGGCCGGAGGGGCGCAGCGGACCGCTGGTGCGCACCCTCGCCTCGTACACGGCGTACTACCGGCGCTGGTCGCACGCCTGGGAGTCCCAGGCGCTGCTGCGGGCCGAGCCGGTCGCCGGGGACGAGGAGCTGGGCGCGCGGTTCCGGCAGCTGATCGACCCGATGCGCTACCCGGGCAGCGGGGTGCCGGAGCGGGACCTGGTGGAGATCCGCCGGATCAAGGCGCGGATCGAGGCCGAGCGGCTGCCGCGCGGTGCCGACCCGACCACCCACACCAAGATCGGCCGGGGCGGGCTGGCGGACGTGGAGTGGACGGTGCAGCTGCTCCAGCTCCAGCACGGGCACGAGCTGCCGGCCCTGCGCACCACCCGGACCAGGGCGGCGCTGGCGGCCGCGGTGGAGGCCGGGCTGGTGGGGCGGGACGACGCGGAGGTGCTGGACACGGCCTGGGTGCTGGCCTCCCGGGTGCGGGCGGCGGTGATGCTGGTGCGCGGCCGGCCCGGGGACAGCTTCCCGGGGGAGGCCAGGGAGCTGGCCGGGGTGGCCCGCTACCTCGGGTACGGCGCGGGGCACAGCGGGGAGCTGCTGGACGACTACCGGCGGACCACCCGGCGGGCGCGGGCGGTGGTGGACCGGCTGTTCTACGGGCTCTGATTTCCCCCGGGTACGCGAAAGGGGCCCCTGGTCGGGGCCCCTTTCGTCTGCGGCTGTCGGCTAGCGGCGGGCGGTGCTGACCGCGGGCTCGCTCCACTGCTCCGGGACGGTGATCGGCTCCTCGGCCGCCGTCTCCCGGGCGGGCACCCTGGGAAGCCTGTAGGCCCACTCGTGGTACAGCCAGCGGGCGGCGAGGAAGCCCACCGCCAGGCAGAGCTCGCCGCCGACGGCGTCCATCCAGAAGTGGTTGGCGGTCGAGACGATGACCACCAGGGTGGCGGCCGGGTACAGCAGGCCGAGCACCCGGACCCAGGTCCGGCGGGCCAGGAAGAAGATCGCCAGGCCGCACCACATCGACCAGCCGATGTGCATCGAGGGCATCGCCGCGTACTGGTTGGAGACGTGCGCGGCGGGGCCGGAGGCCATCGAGCCCCAGGTGCTGTGGGTCTTCACGGTGTCGATGAAGCCGCCGTCGGTCATCAGCCGGGGCGGGGCCAGCGGGAAGAAGTAGAAGCCGACCAGGGCGATCGCGGTGGTGACGAACAGCACCGTCCGGGCGGCGACGTAGCGGCCGGGGTGGCGGCGGTAGAGCCAGACCAGCACACCGATCGTGATCACGAAGTGCAGCGTCGCGTAGTAGTAGTTCATCCCGGTGATGAGCCACCCGACGCCGTCCACCGCGTGGTTGACGGAGCGCTCGACGGCGATGCCGAGGTGCTGTTCGAGCTCCCAGATCCAGCGCGCGTGCTTCTGGGCTATCGCTTCCTGCTCCGGGACCGCGTTGCGGACGATGGAGTAGATCCAGTAGCTGATCCCGATCAGGGCCAGCTCGAACCAGATCCGCGGCCGGGCCGGCGAACGGCGCTGGTCGCGGAAACGACTGCGCAGGGCCGCGGTACGGGACTGGGCGGCACGGGTGGCTCCGTCGGGCAGACTGCCGGGGACGGCCGCCGCTGTTCCGGAACCGCCACCGCTGGCCGTGTCGGCGTGCCCGGCGTCGCCTCGCTGGATCTCGGTCGGTTCCCCCATGGACGAGAAGTCTGCCAGATCGCTCGTAGCCGTCTGCTCATCCTCTGGAAGTGGATTCTTCACCGGCTGTCCCCCTTGCGGGCTAGGGGCCGGCTCCCACCGGGGTGGGGGGTGCTCGGGGTTCTGGGGCAAACCGGTGGGACGGACATACGTCCCATTGTCACGCCCGTCGCTCCACGGGAGTAATCGGGGTGGCCGGAGACGGTCGCGACCTGGATTTTCCCGGCACGAAACGGTTTCTGCATCTTGCTGAAACATATTGCAGCCCGCTAGCTTCCTGGAAACTCGATCGCCCCTTCCCCTAAGGGAGCCCTCAGTGGCCGATGCCCCGCCCCGCCCCCGACGGAGCAGATCCCCCCGCAGACCCGGCCGCACGGCCGTCCTGCTGGCCGCCGCACTGACCGCCGCCACCCTCGGCAGCGCCCCCGCGGTCTTCGCCGCCGCCCCGCCCGCGCCGCCCTCGGACGCCGCGCTCGCGGCCACCGCCGGCCGGCACGACCTCACCCGTGAGCAGTTCTACTTCGTCCTGCCCGACCGCTTCGCCAACGGCGACGCCGCCAACGACAGCGGCGGCATCACCGGCGGGCGCCTGGACAACGGCTTCGACCCCGCCGACAAGGGCTTCTACCACGGCGGCGACCTAGCCGGGCTGATCGGCAAGCTCGACTACATCCAGGACCTCGGCACCACCGCGATCTGGATGGCGCCGATCTTCAAGAACAAGCCCGTGCAGGGCAGCGGAGCGGACGCGTCGGCCGGCTACCACGGCTACTGGATCACCGACTTCACCCAGGTCGACCCGCACTTCGGCACCAACGAGCAGCTCAAGGAGCTGATAGCCAAGGCGCACGCCCGCGGGATCAAGGTCTTCTTCGACGTCATCACCAACCACACCGCCGACGTCATCGACGCCGCCGAGCAGCAGCACGGCTACCGCTCGGCGGGCGCCTACCCGACGCTCGACGCGGACGGCAACCCGGTGGACGAGACCGCCGTCGCCGACGCGGGAGCGCCCTGGCCGCGGACCACCAAGGACTCCTTCCCCTACACCCCGGTGTTCCGCAACCCCGGCGACGCCACCGCCAAGACCCCGTCCTGGCTCAACGACCCCTCGCTCTACCACAACCGGGGCGACTCGACCTTCGTCGGCGAGTCCGCCACCGAGGGCGACTTCAGCGGCCTGGACGACCTCGACACCCAGAACCCCCGGGTGGTGAAGGGCTTCGAGAAGGTCTACCAGCAGTGGGTCAAGGACGCCGGCGTGGACGGCTTCCGGATCGACACCGTCAAGCACGTCAACATGGCGTTCTGGCAGCAGTGGGCGCCCGCGCTCAAGGACTTCGCGGCCAAGCAGGGCAACAAGAAGTTCTTCATGTTCGGCGAGGTCTACTCCGGCGACCCGGCGATCACCTCGCCGTACGTCACCAAGGGCAGGCTGCAGGCCACCCTGGACTTCCCGTTCCAGGGCGCCGCCCGCTCGTACGTCTCCCAGGGCGGCTCGGCGAAGACCCTCGCCGACGTCTACGGCCAGGACTACCGCTACACCGGCGCCGACACCGACGCGTACGAGCTGCCGACCTTCCTCGGCAACCACGACATGGGCCGCTTCGGCTCCTTCCTGCTCGCCGACAACCCGGGCGCCGACGAGGCGACCCTGCTCAGGAAGGACCGGCTCGGCAACGAGCTGCAGTTCCTCACCCGCGGCCAGCCCGTCGTCTACTACGGCGACGAGCAGGGCTTCACCGGCGCCGGCGGCGACAAGGACGCCCGGCAGGACCTGTTCGCCTCGAAGACGCCCTCCTACAACGGCGACCGGGTGCTCGGCGGAGCCTCCGGCCCGGCGGACCGGTACGGGCAGGGCGGCGAGCTCTACCAGGGCATCGCGGGGCTCGCCAAGCTGCGCCGCGACCACCCGGCGCTGGCCGACGGCGCCCAGATCGAGCGCTACGCCGCCGACGGCGCGGGCGTCTACGCCTTCTCCCGGATCGACGCCGGGCAGCAGGTCGAGTACCTGGTGGCGGTCAACAACGCCACCGAGGCGAAGACCGTCACGCTGGACACCTTCTCGGCGGGGATGGGCTTCGACCGGATCCACCCGGCGGCGGGGGAGAAGCTGACGTCCGGTGCCGACCGCAAGGTGACCGTCACCGTGCCGGCGCTGTCCTCCGTCGTGTTCAAGGCGGGCGGCAGGCTCGCCGCGGTGAACGAGGCTCCGCAGATCGCGGTGCAGCGGCCCGCGGACGGCTCGACCGGGCTGGTCACGGTCGGTGCCAAGGTCGACGGTGGCGGCTTCGACCGGGTGAGCTTCGCCGCCCAGATCGGCAACGGGCCCTGGCAGACGCTGGGCACCGCCGACACCGGGAAGTACGCCGTCACCCAGGACCTGAGCGCGGTCGCGCCCGGCACGGTCGTGCGGTACAAAGCCGTCGTGCAGGACTCCAGCGGGCATCTGCGCTCCGCCACCGCGAGCTTCACCACCGGCACCCCCGCACCCAAGCCGGTGCCCACCGCCGGCGCCCGCCCGTACGCCGTCGTCCACTACAACAGGCCGGACGGCGACTACGACGGCTGGAACCTCTACGCCTGGGGCGACCTCGCCGACGGCGAAGCCACCCCGTGGCCGGCCGGGCACCCCTTCACCGGGCGGGACGCGTACGGCGCCTTCGCCTACGTGCGGCTCAAGCCGGGCGCCTCGGACCTCGGGTTCATCGTGGAGAAGAACGGCGTCAAGGACGTGGACGCCGACCGGCACATCGACATCGGCAGCACCAGCGAGGTGTGGCTGAAGCAGGGCGACCCGGCGGTGCGCACCGCCGACCCCGGCCCGGCGAACACGCAGCCCGCGAACACCGCCGTCATCCACTACAACCGGGCCGACGGCGACTACGACGGCTGGGGCCTGCACGACTGGACCGGCGCCGCCACCCCCACCGACTGGGGCAAGCCGCTGATGCCGGCCCGCCGCGACGCCTTCGGCGCCGTCTTCGAGGTGCCGCTCGCCCCCGGCGCGACCAGCCTCAGCTACATCCTGCACCGGGGCAACGACAAGGACCTGCCCGCCGACCAGTCGCTGGACTTCGCGGTCAACGGCAAGGAGGTCTGGATCCTCGGCGGCCGCGAGGGCTACCTGCTGCCGCAGAACCCGGCCGCCTCCTCACAGGTCGACCTCGGCAGCGCCAAGGCGCAGTGGATCGACGCCAGGACCGTCGTCGTCCCGGCGAACTACGGCGCGGGCGACGCCGCCCTGGCCGGCGGGACCAGCGCGCAGCTGGTGTACGACCCGGCCGGCGGCATCAGGGCCGACAAGGGCGTGCTGACCAAGCCCGGCCAGTGGCTGCGGCTCACCCCGGTCAAGGGCGGGCTGACCGACGCGCAGAAGGCGAAGTACCCGCACCTGGCGGGCTACCGGGCCTTCACCGTCGACGCCCGGGACACCGCCCGCGTCCCGGCGGCGCTGCGCGGGCAGCTGCTGTTCACCGAACACCTGCCCAGCGGCGCCGTGCTCGCCGCCACCGGGGTGCAGACCCCGGGCGTGCTGGACGACCTGTACGCCGGGCGGACCGGCAGGGTCGACTTCGGCCCGGCCTACTACGACGGCAAGGTGGCGCTGTCCCTGTGGGCGCCGACCGCGCTGGAGGTCTCCGTCCAGGTCTTCGACAGCGCCACCGGGGGCACCCCGAAGACGCTGCCGCTGAAGCGGGACGACGAGACCGGTGTCTGGGAAGTCGTCCGTGACAAGGGCGAGTTGGACGGCAAGTACTACCTGTACCAGGTGAAGGTCTGGGCGCCCTCGGTGCAGCAGGTGGTGGTCAACACCGTCACCGACCCGTACTCGGTGGCGCTGTCGACCGACTCCCGGCGCAGCCTGGTCGCCGACCTCGACGCCAAGGAGCTGAAGCCCGCGGGCTGGGACGACCACGCCCGCCCGCAGGCCGTCCCGCCCGCGCAGCAGCAGATCCAGGAACTGCACGTCCGGGACTTCTCGGTGGAGGACTCCACCGTCCCGGCCGCCGAGCGCGGCACCTACCTGGCGTTCACCGAGTCGCAGTCGGCCGGCATGCGGCACCTGCGGGACCTCGCCAAGGCCGGGGTGACCACGATCCACCTGCTGCCGACCTTCGACATCGCCACCATCCGGGAGAACCGGGCGGACCAGAAGCTGCCCGCCTGCGACCTCAAGTCCCTTCCGGCGGACGGTCCGAAGCAGCAGGAGTGCGTGGCGGCCGTCGCCGCCGACGACGCCTACAACTGGGGCTACGACCCGCTGCACTACAACGTGCCGGAGGGCTCCTACGCCACCGACCCGAACGGGGTCGCCCGCACCGTGCAGTTTCGGCAGATGGTGCAGGCGATGCACGCGGCCGGCCTGCGGGTGGTGCTCGACGTGGTCTACAACCACACCGCCGCGAGCGGGCAGGCCGAGCACTCGGTGCTGGACCGGGTCGTCCCCGGCTACTACCAGCGCCTGGACGCCAACGGCAAGGTGACGACGGACAGTTGCTGCTCCGACACCGCGCCCGAGCACGCCATGATGAACCGGCTGGTGGTCGACTCGGTGACCCTGTGGGCCCGCGAGTACAAGGTGGACGGCTTCCGCTTCGACCTGATGGGTCTGGACCCGAAGTCCACCATGCTGGACGTGCAGGCCGCGCTGCGGAAGATGACGCCCGACTCGGACGGCGTGGACGGCAAGAACGTCCTCCTGTACGGCGAGGGCTGGAACTTCGGCGTCGTCGCGAACAACGCCCGGTTCGAGCAGGCCACCCAGCTCAACATGGCCGGTACCGGCATCGCCACCTTCGACGACCGGATCCGCGACGCCGCCCGCGGCGGCAACTTCATGCTCGACTCCGCGCCCCAGCAGGGCTTCGCCTCGGGCCTGTTCACCGACCCGAACGGCTCGCCCGCGAACGGCAGCCCGGACCAGCAGAAGGCCCGACTGCTGCACCAGATGGACCAGTTGAAGGTAGGCCTGACCGGCAACCTGGCCGGGTACTCCTTCACCGACAGCTCCGGGAAGACCGTCACCGGCGCCCAGGTCGACTACAACGGCGCCCCGACCGGGTACGCGGCCAAGCCGGGCGAGGCGGTGGAGTACGTGGACGCCCACGACAACACCGACCTCTTCGACGCGCTCGCGTACAAGCTGCCGACCGGCACCGCGCCCGCCGACCGGGCCCGGATGCAGGCACTCGGGCTCTCGCTCACCGCGCTCACCCAGGGCGCGGGCTTCGCCCAGGCGGGCAGCGACCTGCTGCGCTCCAAGTCGCTCGACTCCAACGCCTACGACTCGGGCGACTGGTTCAACGCGATCCACTGGGACGCCGCGGACGGCAACGGCTGGGGACGCGGCCTGCCGCCGGCGGCCGACAACAAGGCGATGTGGCCCACCGCCCAGGCCCTGCTGGCCGATCCGAAGCTGACCGTCGGCGCGGCCGACATCCGGGCGACGACGGCGCAGTACCAGGAGTTCCTGCGGATCAAGCAGTCCTCGCCGCTGTTCTCGCTGCCCACGCCGGAGGCCGTCCAGCAGCGGCTGTCGTACCCGCTCTCCGGCACCGCCGGTGAGACGCCCGGGGTGATCACCCTGCACCTGGACGGCACCGGGCTGACGGGGGCGGAGCGGGGCATCACCGTGGTCTTCAACGCCACGCCCACCGCGCAGACGCAGACCGTCGCGGTGCTGAAGGGGACGAGCCAGGCGCTGCACCCGGTCCAGGCGGGCGGGGCGGACCAGGTGGTGAAGCAGTCCGGCTTCGACGCCGCGAGCGGCACCTTCACCGTGCCGGGCCGCACTGTGGCGGTGTTCGTCCAGCACTGACCCACCCGTCCCACTGATTGCCGGGCCCCGTGCCGCCGTCGAGGCGGTGCGGGGCCCGGTTCCGTTCCGGCCACAGAATGGCCGGAACGCGACGCCGGCACGGCCGGAACTGTGACGTGCCGCGCCCGTTCGGCGCTGGGCGCTACCGGGCGGGTACGAACCGTGGATCCGACTGCTGGTCAGTGACCGCCGATAGTGATCAAACCTTGCTCCGGGCATGAAAACCGTGTTCACGAGTTCGCAAAGGGGTAACACAACTGACGGACCGCCATGCATACGGTTTCGGTAATGAATCGGCCAATCCGTGGCATGCATCTGTCATTAACGGCCGGTTTGCTGCCACGATTCCTCCGGCTGCAGACGAGGGGGCCCCACCTCCCGGTGCAGCTGTTCCAGCCAAGGTGCAGCGCGTCCCGACCCTGCAACGGGTTGTGAGCACCGCAACCCGCAACCGCACCTCCGTCGTACCCAGGCGGGGGCCCCCACTGCGCCGCAACCCTGCGGCCCAGGTTTCTCTCCACCGTGCGCGACCCAGCGCCGGTCGGAAAAGGAGTCCGCATGTCCCGTTACGCTCACGCCCGGAAGGCGGCGGTCGTCATGGCCGCCTCCACCGCGCTGCTGGTCACCGGCATACCGGTTATCGCCCAGGCGGCCACGCCGGACGCGCCGACCGCCGTCGCCACCCAGCAGGCCACCCGGGCCGCGCTGATCGCCTCGGCGAACCAGCAGACCGCCCCGCTCGCCCAGGCCCTCAACCTGAGCGGCCAGGAGAAGCTGGTCACCAAGGACGTCGTCCAGGACGCCAACGGCAGTCGCCACCTGCGCTACGAGCGCACCTACGCCGGACTCCCCGTCCTCGGCGGCGACCTGATCGTCCACCAGGACGCGAACGGTGCCACCAAGAGCGTGACCAAGGCCAGCGAGGCCAACCTCGCCGGCGTCGAGACCACCCCGGCCCTGGCCGCGCCGAAGGCCCAGGCCGCCGCGCTGGCCGTCGAGGCGGGCTCCGCCGTCGACACCGCCCCGCGCCTGGTGGTGTGGGCCGCGGACGGCACCCCGAAGCTCGCCTGGGAGACCGTCGTCTCCGGCCGCGAGTCCGACGGCACCCCGAGCAAGCTGCACGTCGTCACCGACGCCAAGACCGGTGACGTCCTCAGCAAGGCCGACGGCATCCAGCGCGGCACCGGCACCGGCGTCTTCGTCGGCCAGGTCCCGCTGACCACCACCCAGAGCGGTTCGACCTACTCGCTCAAGGACGGCAGCCGCGGCGGCCAGAACACCACCGACATGAAGAACGGCACCTCCGGCAACGGCACGCTGTTCTCCAAGTCCTCCGACACCTGGGGCAACGGCCAGGCCAGCAACCGCGAGTCGGCCGCCGTGGACGCCCAGTTCGGCGCCGCGGCCACCTGGGACTTCTACAAGAACACCTTCGGCCGCAACGGCATCCGCAACGACGGCGTCGGCGCCATGAGCCGCGTGCACTACGACACCGGCTACGTCAACGCGTTCTGGGACGACTCCTGCTTCTGCATGACCTACGGCGACGGCTCGGGCGACACCCACCCGCTGACCGAACTCGACGTGGCCGGCCACGAGATGAGCCACGGTGTCACCGCCGCCACCGCCAACCTGAACTACTCGGGCGAGTCCGGCGGCCTCAACGAGGCCACCTCGGACATCTTCGGCAACATGGTCGAGTTCTACGCCAACCTGCCCAAGGACGTGCCGGACTACCTGGTCGGCGAGCTGATCGACATCAACGGCAACGGCACGCCGCTGCGCTACATGGACAAGCCCTCCAAGGACGGCCAGTCGGCCGACTCCTGGTACTCGGGCGTCGGCAACCTGGACGTGCACTACTCGTCCGGTGTCGCCAACCACTTCTTCTACCTGCTGGCCGAGGGCAGCGGCGCCAAGGTGATCAACGGCGTCAGCTACAACAGCCCGACGGTCAACAACATCACCGTCACCGGCATCGGCCGGGACAAGGCGGCGCAGGTCTGGTACAAGGCGCTGACCGCGCACATGACCTCGACCACCAACTACGCGGCCGCCCGTACCGCGACCCTGGACGCGGCCACCGACCTGTACGGTGCGAACAGCGCCGAGTACAACGCGGTCGCCACCGCCTGGGCCGCCGTCAACGTCGGCTCGCTGCCCAACCCGGGCGGCGTCACCGTCACCAGCCCCGGCAACCAGTCGACCGCCGTCGGCACCGCGGTCAACCTGCAGATCAAGGCCTCGGGCGGCACCGCTCCGCTGTCCTACTCGGCCACCGGCCTGCCGGCCGGCCTGGTCATCAACGCCACCACCGGCGTGATCACCGGCACCCCGACCGCCGCGGGCACCTCGAACGTCACCGTGACGGCCAAGGACTCGGCCGGCAAGACCGGTTCGACCAGCTTCACCTGGACCGTCACCACCGGTGGCGGCGGCAGCTGCACCCCGGCGCAGCTGCTCGGCAACGCGGGCTTCGAGACCGGCACGGCCTCGCCGTGGACGGCGACCTCCGGTGTGGTCGACAACAGCTCCAGCCAGGCCGCGCACGGCGGTTCCTGGAAGGCGTGGCTCAACGGCTACGGCTCCGCCCACACCGACACCCTCTCGCAGACGGTGAGCATCCCGGCGGGCTGCAAGGCGACGCTGAGCTTCTGGCTGCACATCGACACCGCGGAGACCGGCAGCACCGTCTACGACAAGCTGACCGTGTCGGTGAACGGCACCACGCTGAAGACCTACTCCAACGTGGACGCCGCGGCCGGCTACCAGCAGCGCACCTTCGACCTGTCGGCCTACGCGGGCCAGACGGTCACCGTGAAGTTCAACGGCGTCGAGGACTCCTCGCTCCAGACGAGCTTCGTGATCGACGACACCTCCGTCCAGACCGGCTGAGCCCGGACCGGCTCCCCTGAGGGACCGGTGAACCAGGACAGGTGAGGGGCCCGGCGGCTACGGCTGCCGGGCCCTTGTCGTACGCCCTGCTCCGGGCCCCTGCCGTGCCTGCTCCGGTGTGTGCTCCGACGCCCGCTCCGGTGCCGCCTCCGATGGCCGCTCCGGTTTCTGCTCCGGCGATGCAGAAACGTATCTTCCTGAAGTCTTGACGGTGTCTCCCGGTCACCCTAGGTTCGGCGCTGCAAGTTTCCGGCAAGTTACAGAAACTTCCTGCAGGCTTCACCTCCGGCTGCCCCACCCCAGCCACCCCCAGGAGACGACGTGGTCACCACCGCCCCCACCCTCCCCCAGCCTTCGGCCGGGAGGACCGCCAGAGCCGCCCGCGCGGCCGGTGCGCTCGCCGCCTCGGCGGCGCTCGCGCTCTCGCTCGGCACCACCCTCGGCGCCCCCGCCGCCCAGGCCTCCCCGCCCGCGAACAACGGCAAGGACGTCACCGCCACCCTCTTCGAGTGGCGCTTCGACTCCGTCGCCCAGGCCTGCACCTCGACGCTCGGCCCGAAGGGCTACGGCTTCGTCGAGGTCTCGCCGCCGCAGGAGCACATCCAGGGTCCGCAGTGGTGGACCTCCTACCAGCCGGTCAGCTACAAGATCGCCGGGCGGCTCGGCGACCGCACCTCCTTCAAGAACATGGTCGACACCTGCCACGCGGCCGGGGTCAAGGTGATCGCCGACGCGGTGGTCAACCACATGTCGGCGGGCTCCGGCACCGGCACCGGCGGCACCGCCTACACCAAGTACAACTACCCCGGCACCTACCAGGACCAGGACTTCCACTCCTGCCGCCAGCCGATCACGAACTACCAGGACCGCACGAACGTCCAGAACTGCGAGCTGGTGAACCTCGCCGACCTGGACACCGGCAGTGCGTCCGTCCGGACCACCATCGCGCACTACCTGGACGACCTCGGCTCGCTCGGCGTGGACGGCTACCGGATCGACGCCGCCAAGCACATCGCCGCCGCCGACCTCGCCGCGATCAAGGCCAAGATGGCCAACCCCGGCGCCTACTGGGTCCAGGAGGTCATCTACGGCGCCGGCGAGCCCATCCAGCCTGGCGAGTACACCGGCAACGGCGACGTGGACGAGTTCCGGGTCGGCACCGACCTCAAGCGGATGTTCACCAGCGACAAGCTCGCCAACCTCAACGGCTGGGGCGCCTCCTGGGGCTACCTGCCCGGCAACCAGGCGCGCAGCTTCCTCGACAACTGGGACACCGAGCGCAACGGCTCCACCCTCAACTACACCTACGGCAACACCTACACACTGGCGAACGTCTTCCTGCTGGCCTCGACCTACGGCTCGCCCAACATCTACTCCGGCTACTCCTTCACCAACAAGGACGACGGCCCGCCGAACGGCGGCACCGTCAACGCCTGCTACCAGGACGGCTGGAACTGCACCCACGCCTGGCGGCAGGTCGCCAACATGGTCGGCTTCCGCAACGCCGTGGCGGGCACCGGGGTGACCGACTGGTGGTCCAACGGCAACAACGCGATCGCCTTCGGCCGCGGCAACAAGGGCTACGTCGCGATCAACCACGAGAGCGGCGCGATCACCCGGACCTTCCAGACCGGGCTGCCGGCCGGCACCTACTGCGACGTCCAGCACGGCGACCCGCAGGCGGGCGGCGGCTGCACCGGCCCGACGTACCAGGTGGGCGCCAACGGGCAGTTCACCGCGACGGTCGGCGCGGGCGACGCGGTCGCGCTGTACGTCCAGCCGGGTACGAGCGTCTCGGGCGCCTCGTTCAACGTCAACGCGACCACCGCGTACGGGCAGGACGTCCACGTGGTCGGCGACACCGCGGCGCTCGGCGGCTGGGACCCGGCGAAGGCGCTGCCGCTCTCGTCCGCCGGCTACCCGGTGTGGTCGCTGGCGCTCTCGCTGCCGGCCGGCTCCTCCTTCCAGTACAAGTACGTCCGCAAGGACGCGAGCGGCGCGGTGACCTGGGAGTCCGGCGCGAACCGGACGGCGACGGTGCCCTCGGGCGGGGTCGTCACGCTGAACGACAGCTGGCGCCCGTAGTCGCAGCCGCGCCCCTGGGGACCCCGTCAGCCTGGCCTGACGGGGTTCCCTCGTGGGGGTGGCCGAACGGTTTCAAACCCCTCCAGGGGGTGGGCCGCTGGCACCATCGCGGGATGGGAACCACCCCCCTCGTCCTGGACCTCGAACTGTGCGGCGGCCGCTGGGACGGCCACCGCAAGCGCGTCAACGCCGCCGGCCCGCCGCCCGCCCTGCGGATGGTGCTGCGCGCCGAGCTGCCGGCCGCCGACAGCGGCGAGTACTGGCCCACCACCAGCGTCTACCGGCTCGACGAGGACGGCGGGGTGCTGCGCTACCGGCATTCGCACGACGAGTGAGCGGCCCGCGGGCCGAGGCTCAGCCGCGTCCGATGTACGGCATGGCCGTCGCCATCACGGTGGCGAACTGCACATTGGCCTCCAGCGGCAGCGCGGCCATGTGCCGTACGGTCCGTGCGACGTCGGCCACGTCCATGGTCGGCTCGGGGGCGATCCGGCCGTCCGCCTGCCGGACGCCCGCGCTCATCGCCGCCGTCATGTCGGTCGCCGCGTTGCCGATGTCGATCTGCCCGCAGGCGATCCGGTACGGGCGGCCGTCCAGGGACAGCGACTTGGTCAGCCCGGTGACCGCGTGCTTGGTCGCGGTGTAGGCGATCGAGTGCGGGCGCGGCGCGTGCGCCGAGATCGAACCGTTGTTGATGATCCGGCCGCCCCGCGGGTCCTGGGCCTTCATCTGCCGGAACGCCGCCCGGGCGCAGAGGAAGGCGCCGGTCAGGTTGAGGTCGACCACGGCCCGCCAGGCCTCGACCTCCAGCTCCTCCACCGGGACGGCCGGGCCGAAGCTGCCGGCGTTGTTGAACAGCAGGTCCACCCGGCCGTGGCGCTCGGCGGCCGCGGCGAACAGCGCGTCCACGGCGGCGGGGTCGGTGACGTCGGTCGGCAGCACCTCGGCCGGGGCGCCGCAGAGCCGGGCGGTCTCCTGCAGCGCCTCGGCCCGGCGACCGGCCAGTACCGGCAGCCACCCGGCCGCGGCCAGCTCCACCGCGACGGCCCGGCCGATGCCGCTCCCGGCTCCGGTGACGACGGCGATCTGCTGGGGCATGGCGCTCTCCTCGGTGTCGGTGTCGGTGGCGATGACGGTGGTGGCGGCTGCCAGGACGGACCCCGGGCGGGCCTGGGAGAGATCGTTCCGGATCCGCGGGCCGCCGTCACTGGTCGAAAGCACCCAAAATCCGGCGCCCGAACGAGCTCGCGGCTGTGATCCCCGCCGTGCGGCCCCCGCCGTTCGACGGGCGCGGTCGTGGGTTTTACCTGATCGCGAACAAACATTGGATTTCCGGTGGCCGACGCGCAACCGGCCCACCCCGGCCCACGTCATAAGATCGCAGGGTGGCGCGCCCCCGCGAGGGGCGGGGCGCCGCCCATTCCGGGGGCCGTACCAGCGCCGCGCTCCCGGGCCTGTCCGGCCCCACCGGGGGGCCGCCGCCCGGTCAGACGGACCGGGCGCGACATCGGTCGGAGAGTCCTCACCGTGCTTAGGCAGTCGTCCCGTTCCCGTGCCGTCCTGTCCGGCGCCGCCGTGCTCGCCCTGGCCGCCTCGCTCGCGGCCTGCGGGAGCTCCGGTGGTGGGAAGGGGGACAGCGCCAAGTCGGACGCCACCCCGGCCTCGACCGGCAGTGCCACGGGCACCCCGGGCGCCACCGGCACCGCCTCGGGCACCCAGGGCACCCCGGCGTCCTCCACCGGCAAGGTGCTGATGCCGACCGGCCCGAACGCCAACCTCACCAAGGCCCGGGACACCGCCGCCGGACCGATCTTCGTGACCACCGTCACCGGTGCGAAGTCCGGCGTCTCCGGCAAGGTCTGGGTCTGGCTGCCGCCCGAGTACAACGACCCCAAGTTCGCCAAGACCGGCTTCCCCGTGCTCACCCTCTTCGCGGGCGGCCAGAGCAACGGCTACAACACCTGGACCGACAACCAGCTGCCGATCCAGGAGGAGAACGAGCGGCTGGTCAAGGAGGGCAAGTCCCACCCGTTCATCATGATCATGCCGGTGCAGAACTTCAACGGCGACGAGAAGAACGCGCTGGACTGCTCCGACATCCCGGGCCAGCCCAAGATGGGCACCTGGATGGCCCAGGACCTCCCGGACTTCGTCCGTGCCAACTTCCGCACCGTGAAGGGCCGCGACGGCTGGGGCGTGATGGGCGCCTCCACCGGCGGCTTCTGCAGCGCCAAGCTCGCCCTGCAGTACCCGGACGTCTACAAGGCCGCGGTGCCGATCGACGGCTACTTCATCCCGGACTCGCTGCTGTGGAAGGGCCACGAGACCGAGCGCGCCGCCAACAACCCCGACGTGCTGGTCACCGAGGGCAAGGCCGACGTGAAGATGCTGGTTACCGCGGGCGGGGCCAACCCGTACGAGACCAAGGTGGTCAAGAACTGGGTGGCCAAGGCCGTCGCCCCGGTGGGCATCACGTACTACGAGCAGCCCGGCGGCAAGCACCTGACCTCGGACTTCAAGAAGATGATCCCGGACACCCTGGAGTGGCTGACCAAGAACCTGGCGGGGCCGGCGGCCGACTGAGGCCCGCGCCCGTCCTGGCGCTCCCGGGCCCACCCCGACCCCCCTCGAGCCGTGCACGGCTGCCGCGACCGCGTGTCCGGCAGCCGTGCACGGCTGTTGTGTTCCCGGCGGGGTCAGCGGGGCGGCGGCGGCCGGCTCGGGTCGTTCCAGCCGTCCCGGACGGCTTCCACGAAACCGGGCTGTCCGGCCAGGTTCAGCAGATCCGGCAGTGGCACGGTCGTGCCGCTCTGGGGGTCGGCCCAGTCGGCCGGGCGCCGGCCCGTCGTGACGGTGCCGCCGTCCTTCCTGTGCAGGACGAAGACGCTCGGCTCGGCGCCCACGGTGACTTCCCGGACGTCCTCGCGGCCGGGGGTCGCGGAGTGTTGCGTCCACCCCGGTTAAACGCCCTGACCTGCGCGTCAATCGGACATTGATTCGCTTCTGATCGACTGCGGGCACCTTGGCTGGGGTGGTCCTCACCGGCCGCCACCACCCGTCCTGCCCCAAGCCGTGAAGAGAGTGCCATGCCCATCCACCTGCTGCCCCAGCCCGCCCCCGCCGTGCCCGCGCAGGGGCAGCCCGGCGCCGACCCCCGGGGCGCGGACGCGTACGGGCGGTCCGCGGACGACGACCCGGCCACCGTGCGGTTCGCCGGGCTGCGGCTGGTGCACGCCGCGCTGCGCCGGGACCTCGCCCGGCTGCCCAACGCCCTGCGGCTGCTCCAGCCCGAGGAGGAGCACAAGGGCGAGGCGCTGCTGCGGCACTGGAACTTCATGACCGCGATGCTGACCTGCCACCACGAGCAGCAGGACACCCGGATCTGGCCGATCGTGCGCCGCTTCGCGCCCGAGCTGCGGCTGCTGCTCAACTGGCTGGAGGCGGACCACCACAACCTCGACCACTCGTTCACCCGGGTCACCACGCTGGTCCGGATCGCCAGCCGGGACACCGGCAGCGCCTGGCCGGTCGCGTACGCGATGGAGGACCTGGCGGCCCGGCTGGAGACCCATCTGCGGATCGAGGAGCGCCAGTTGCTGCCCCGGATGGACCGGGTGGTCGCCGAGGGCTCCCGGCTCGGCGGCCTGGGCGAGCTGCTGGACCTGCTGCGCGCGGCGGACGGTCCGGGCACCGCGGACGCGCTGGCCTGGCTGCTGGACGGCGTCGAACCGGCCGCGGTGGAGCGGCTGTTGGCCGAGTGCGACGACGACGTGGCCCGCAACTGGCCGCACTGGCAGGCGACCTACCAGCGCTGCACCGAGCCGCTGTGGGGGCCGGGCGCCGGCCTGGAGATCACCGCCGACTGACCGCCGGGCGTTTTTGCGGGCCGTCGATCTACGCGCGTGGCACAGCCCTCTGGCATATGCTGGAGGCGGCCGGACAGCCGACTGCCCGTCAACTCCTGGAATCCCCTAGGGGATTCGACCCATCCGTCTCGGGGTTCGACCCCCTCGGCCGATCCGGGCTGCACCAGGGCGGGCCTACCGCCGACGGTTGATGGCAGGGTGTGCCCGTCCGGCTACCGTCGAGGACATGACCACAGCGAGCAGCACTGCCAAGGCCCACCGCACCCGCCTCCGCACCCGCTTCCGGTTCGGCCCGGCGATCCTCGCCGCGGGCGCCGTCCTGACGCTCGGCGCCGGACTGGCCGCCTGTGAGAACGGCGTCGCGCTCTGCCTGGACGACCACAAGTGCGTCGTCGGCGTGAAGACCGACGACGCGAACGCCTCCAAGACGGTCAAGGTCTTCGGCGGCGACAACCCGATGAGCATGACGGTCGCCCACATCACCGACAACTCCGCCGAGGTGACCATCGGCGACAACAAGAAGACCGTCAACAAGGACTCCAAGACCACCGTCGGCAACGTCCGGATCACCCTCAGCGAGGCGGAGAAGAACAACCACTTCGCCGAGCTGCACGTCGAGCGCGACTAGGACCCGTGATCCGGGCCGCCCGGGCCGCCCGGGCTGCGCGGGCGGCCCGGTGCTACCGTCCGCCGGTGAGCTCTCTGCTGCAACCCCCGCTGATCACCCGGCTGCTGGCCGCCGAACGCATCCTGATCGCCGGAGCCGGCGGCGGCTTCGACGTGTACGCCGGGCTGCCGATCGCCCTCGCCCTGCGGGCCGCGGGCAAGGAGGTGCACCTGGCCAACCTCTCCTTCACCCACCTCTACGGCCTGCCGCTCGAGGTGTGGACCGAGCCCGACGTGGCCGGGATCCGGCCGGACACCCCGGCTCCCGAGGGCTACTTCCCGGAGCGCACCCTGGCCCGGTGGCTGAACCTGCACGGGATGCCCGACACCGTGTGGGCCTTCCCGACGACGGGGGTGCAGCCGCTGCGCGAGGCCTACCGCGGGTTGGTCGGGAGGCTTGGCGTGGACGCCGTCCTGCTGGTGGACGGCGGCACCGACATCCTGATGCGCGGCGACGAGGCCGGACTCGGCACCCCCGAGGAGGACATGGCCAGCCTGGCGGCGGTGGCCGGCCTCACCGAGGTGCCCGAGCGGCTGGTCGCCTGCCTGGGCTTCGGCGTCGACGCCTACCACGGCGTCAACCACTCCCTGGTGCTGGAGAACCTGGCCGCGCTGGACCGGGCGGGCGGCTACCTCGGCGCCTTCTCCATCCCGCGCGACAGCCGGGAGGCGGTGCTCTACCTGGACGCCGTCGAGCACGCCCGGGCCGCCCTCCCCGAGCACCCCAGCATCGTCAACGGCTCGGTGGCGGCGGCGCTGCGCGGCCGGTTCGGCGACGTCCGGTTCACCGAACGGACCGACGGCAGCGAGCTGTTCGTGAATCCGCTGATGGCGATGTACTTCGGCGTCACGGTCGAGGCACTGGCCGCCGAGAACCGCTACCTGGACCGGCTGGAGCACACCGTGCTGATGCGCCAGATCGCCACCGCCATCGCGGAGTTCCAGGACGAACTGCCCCGGCAGCGGCCGCCCCGGCAGTTCCCGCACTGACCGCACCGGACCGTGCCGGGCCGTGCCGGCCGGCATCGGGCCGGTGTCGGAGCCGGGCGGTATCAGAGGGCGGCGAGCCGGAACTCCAGGTTCCCGAACCGCACCTGGTCGCCCGGCCGGACCCGTACGCTGCCCGCGATCCGGCGCCCGTTGACGTGCGTGCCGTTGGTCGAACCGAGGTCGTACAGCACCCAGCCGCCGTCCTCGTGGCGCAGCTCGGCGTGGTGCCGGGAGACCGAGGCGTCGTGCAGTCGCAGCCCCGAACCGGGGATCCGGCCGATCGTCAGCAGTCCGGCGCCGGCCTGCGGCAGGCTGAGCCCCGGCAGCCGCTCGCTGCGCCAGGCCCGGTTGATCCGGTCACCGAGGCCGGAGACCCGGCCTACCGTGCGCAGCACGAAGCGCTCGACCGGCCCGCCGGTCGGCAGCCCGGACACCGCCGCGTCCAACTCGGCGCGGCTGCCGGCGTGCAGGACGATGTCCATCCGGCCGAGGAAGGTCTCGTGCGAGAGCCGCCCGCTGCCCGCGCCGTCCTTGAGCACCCCGAGCGCCTGGTCCCGTTCGGCGTCGGAGGGCCGGATCCGGCCGGTGGTGTACTCAGGAGGCGTCATGGCCGAATTGTCGGCCGGGCCGACTCGGGCTGTCCAGATCACGCCGTTCGCGGGCGCGTGGTTCGTACGTCACGGGAGTCCAGACGCCCCGTCCGGCCGCGCGGTTCCGCCTCCGGTTCCCTGCGGTTCCGCCGCGGCTCCGGCGGGCTTCCCGCAGGCCGGACGGTCCGTCAGGCCTTGCGGGCGGCAGCCAGGATCTTCTCCGTGGTGTGCAGGAACCGGGAGGTGACCGACCCCTGGTACCCCTTGCCGAACATGTCCTTGGTGACCCACTTCCCGTCCTGCAGGTGGATCACGACGTACGCGGCCCCCGGATCGGCGCCGAGCACCTCGACGTCGCCCTTGGGCGAGCGGTGCGGACGGCCGAGCTCGGCGGGCAGCGGCTCGGAGAGGAAGGCGACGACCAGTCGGACGTCCGGTGTCACCTCGACGCCCCGGAACGGCTCGGCGGCGAGCAGCTCGGCCACCTCGTCCACCGTCCGCAGCATCACCGGCACCGGGTAGCCGAGCGACTGCTCCAGGTGCTCCTCGATCCGCCGGGTCAGCGCGGCGCGCTCCCGCGCGGTGGCGGACCCGTCGGTGGTGAAGAAGACGTTGCCGCTCTGGATGTACGAGCGGACGTTCCCCAGCCCCAGCTCGGCGAAGAGCGCCCGCAGCCGCTCCATCCTCACCGTGCGGCCGCCGACGTTGATGGCCCGCAGGAACGCGATGTACGTGGTCGTGGTGGTCACCCCGCCAGTGTGGCACCGGCGTACGACAGCGGCCCGGTCTCCACCGGTGCCCCGGAGGCGGTTCGCGCACGGCGGTCGTCAGTGCCCGGTGCCAGACTGGCGCCATGGCTACCTGGCAGGATTTCGAGCAGCAGGCTCCCGATCTGGCGCCCCTGGTACGGGCCCGCTTCGAGGCCAACAAGCACCACGTCCTGGCGACGCTGCGCAAGGACGGTTCGCCCCGGGTCAGCGGGACGGAGGTCGACTTCGTCGGCGACGACCTGTGGATCGGGTCGATGTACGGCGCGGTGAAGGCGCGCGACCTCCAGCGGGACGCCCGCTTCGCCCTGCACGCGCACCCGGGGGACGAGACCATGGCCGGCGGGGACTCCAAGGTCTCCGGCCGGGCGGTCGAGATCACCGACGAGACGGAACTCGCCGCGTTCGCCGCCGATCTGCCCGAACCGCCGCCCACCCCGTTCCACGCCTTCCGGCTGGAGCTGGAGCAGGTGGTCCACACCGCCCTGGAGGGTGAGCACCTGCTGGTCCACAACTGGCACCCGGGCCGGCCGGTGGAGACGACGCAGCTCCACTGACCGGCCGGTGCCCGGTGCGTCCTACGGCAGAACGGACTTGAGGGCCTCGGGGGTGCGGGCCACGACGGCGTGACCGTCGTCCGCGGTGATGATCGGGCGCTGGATCAGGACCGGGTGCTCGGCCATCGCCGCGATCCAGCGGGCCCGCTCGCCCGCCTCCCGGGGCCAGTCCTTCATCCCCAGGTCCTTCGCGGCCTGCTCGTCGGTGCGGGTGATGTCCCACGGCTCCAGGCCCAGGCGCTCCAGCACCTGCTCCAGCTCGGCCGCGGTCGGCGGCTGCTCCAGGTAGCGCCGCACGGTGTACTCGACCCCGGCGTCGTCCAGCTCGTGGAGCGCCGTCCGGCACTTGCTGCAGCGCGGGTTGATCCAGATCTCCATGCCCGCCAGCCTACCGACCGGCCGGCCGAGTCCGATCCGCTGCCCGATCCCGCCTGCGTACCGGAACCCGTTCCGGAACCCCGCCCCGGAACCCCGCCCCGGAACCCGGTCCCGGAACCCCGCCCTGAGCGGGAACTCCCCTGCCCCCGCGGCCGGTTCACGAATCAGGAAGCGTGGTCTCGGGAGGGGAGAACCGTATGGACGGCGCGGCGATCATCGAGTTGCTGTCGACCACGGAGGTCAGGACCGACCCGTACCCGCTGTACGCGAGGGCGCACGAGCTCGGCCCGGTGACCGCGGCCGGGGACGGGGTGTTCGTGGTGAGCGGCTACGCGGCGGTCAACAAGGTGCTGCGCACGCCCGCCTTCGGCGTCGCCACCGCCGACATGATGGCGGGCGTGGTCCCGGAGTTCCTCGCGCACTCCTCGATCGCCCTCTTCGGCCGCTCGATCCTCCAGCGCAACGCCCCCGACCAGCCCCGGGTCCGCTCGCTGATCGCCTCGGTGTTCACCGCCCGCAGGGTCGCCGCGCTGCGCCCCGCGGTGGAGGAGGCGGTGGCCCGGCTGCTGGACGAGATGGCCGAGCAGGGCGCCGACGGCTCGCCGGTGGACTTCATGGACGCCTTCGCCTTCCGGCTGCCGGTCGGGGTGATCTGCGAGCTGCTCGGCGTCCCCGAGCGGGACCGCTACCGCTTCCGCGGGCTCGCCTCCGACCTGACCGCCGTCCTGGAGATCAGCGGGGACCTCGGCGAACTCACCGAGGCCGACTGGGCCGCGGACGAGCTCTCCCGGTACTTCACCGAACTGGCCGCCGAGCGGCTGGCCCGCCCGCAGGACGACCTGGTCAGCGACCTGGTCCGGATCGCCGCCGAGGACAGCGGGCGGCTCTCCGCCGAGGAGCTGCTGGCCAACCTGGTGCTGCTGCTGGTGGCCGGCTTCGAGACCACCACGAACCTGCTCGGCAACGGCCTCGCCCTGCTCTTCCGCCACCCCGAGGCGGCCGCCGGGCTGCGCAACGGTGCGCTCACCCCGGCCGGCTTCACCGACGAGGTGCTGCGCTTCGACTCCCCGGTGCAGGCCACCGGGCGGGTCGCGCTGGAGGACGGCCTGTCCATCGACGGGATGCCCACCCCGCCCGGCAGCGAGGTGACCCTGCTGATCGGCGCGGCCAACCGCGACCCGGCCCGGTACCAGCGCCCGGAGGTGTTCGACCCGACCCGCACCGACAGCCAGCCGCTCAGCTTCGGCGGCGGCCAGCACTTCTGCCTGGGCTCCCAGCTGGCCCGGCTGGAGGCGGAGGTCGCGGTGCCCGCCCTGCTCGACCGCTTCCCGCGGCTCGCCCCGGGCGGCGTCGCCACCCGGCGGGACCGCCTGGTGCTGCGCGGCTACGAGACGCTGCCGGTGACCGTCCGCTGACCGCGGGCGGCCCCGGAGGGACGGGACGTTCGGCCGTTCGTGGCAGGGCCGTCCGTGGGAGAGCATGGGAGGGACGAACCCGGCGATTCCGGACTGATCCCGTCACCCGATCCCGTCACCGTCCGATCACCCGGTCTGATCACCTGGTCCGACCACCGGTCTGATCACCCGGACCGATCGCCCGGACCGGCCGCCGCCCAGGAGGTCCCGCCGTGCCCACAGCACCCCCCATGCCGCGCCCTGCCGCGCTGGAGCCCCGGGTGCCGCGCTGGGTCCCGTGGCTCCCGGTCGTCCTACTGGTGCTGGACCTGGGGGCGGAGGCCGTCGTCCCGGACGCCGTGGCGGCCGGTTTCCTGCTGACCGCGCTGCCCGTGGTGGCCGCGTTCAGCTACGGCCCGGTGCTGACCGCCACCGCCACCGGCGGCTCCCTGGCGCTCCAGCTCGTCCTGGCCCTGCGCGCGGGACACATCAACGAGCAGCACCACGTCTGGGTCTACATCGCCGCCTGCCGCCGGGCCACACCGTGCTGCTCTACACCGACGGCGTCAGCGAGGCCCGCGACGCCGCCGGCGCCTTCTACCCGCTGGCCCCGCGCCTCGCCGCCCTCGGCACCACCGCGCCCGACCGTCTGGTCTCCTTCCTGGCCGAGGACGTCCACCGCTACGCGGGCCTGCTCGCCGGCGACCTCGCCGTCCTCGCCCTCACCCCGGACACCCAGGACCCGGACAGCCCGTAGGGCCCGTCCCCGGCGTGCGCGCCGAGTACGGGCCCTACGGAACACCCTGTCGCCGACCTACAGGTCGTAGTACAGCTCGAACTCGTGCGGGTGCGGCCGCAGCGCGATCGGGGCGATCTCGTTGGTGCGCTTGAAGTCGATCCAGGTCTCGATCAGGTCCGGGGTGAACACGTTGCCCGCGAGCAGGTACTCGTGGTCGGCCTCCAGCGCCTCCAGGACGGCCGGGAGCGAGGAGGGCACCTGCGGGACGTTGGCGTGCTCCTCGGGGGCCAGCTCGTAGAGGTCCTTGTCGACCGGCTCCAGCGGCTCGATCTTGTTGCGGATGCCGTCGAGGCCGGCCATCAGCATGGCGGAGAAGGCCAGGTACGGGTTGGAGGACGGGTCCGGTGCGCGGAACTCGATCCGCTTGGCCTTGGCGTTGGAGCCGGTGATCGGGATGCGGATCGCGGCCGAGCGGTTGCGCTGCGAGTAGACCAGGTTGACCGGGGCCTCGAAGCCCGGCACCAGGCGGTGGTAGGAGTTCACCGAGGGGTTGGTGAAGGCGAGCAGCGAGGGGGCGTGCCGCAGCAGACCGCCGATGTAGTAGCGGGCGGTGTCGGAGAGCCCGGCGTAGCCCTGCTCGTCGTAGAACAGCGGCGAGCCCTCGCTCCACAGCGACTGGTGGACGTGCATGCCCGAGCCGTTGTCGCCGAAGATCGGCTTCGGCATGAAGGTGGCGGTCTTGCCGTTCCGCCAGGCGACGTTCTTGATGATGTACTTGAACAGCATCAGGTCGTCGGCGGCGTGCAGCAGGGTGTTGAACTTGTAGTTGATCTCCGCCTGCCCGGCCGTGCCGACCTCGTGGTGCTGGCGCTCGACCTCCAGCCCGGCGTTGGCGAGTTCCAGCGACATCTCGGCGCGCAGGTCGGCGAAGTGGTCGACCGGCGGGACGGGGAAGTAGCCGCCCTTGTACTTGACCTTGTAGCCGCGCGCGTCGCCCTCGGCGGCGCCGGTGTTCCAGGCGCCGGCCTCCGAGTCGATGTGGTAGAACGACGCGTTGGCGCTGGTCTCGAAGCGGACCGAGTCGAAGACGTAGAACTCGGCCTCGGGCCCGAAGAACGCGGTGTCGGCGATGCCGGAGGAGGCCAGGTAGGCCTCGGCCTTCTTGGCGACGTTGCGCGGGTCGCGGCTGTACGCCTCGCCGGTGACCGGGTCCTGGATGAAGAAGTTGATGTTGAGGTGCTTCTCGGTCCGGAAGGGGTCGAGCCGGGCCGTGGCGAGGTCCGGGACGAGGGCCATGTCGGACTCGTGGATGGCCTGGAAGCCGCGGATCGACGAGCCGTCGAACATCAGGATCTCGGACGGGTCGAAGGTCGCCGCAGGTACGGAGAAGTGCTGCAAGACGCCCGGCAGATCGCAGAAGCGGACGTCGACGAACTTCACATCGTTGTCCTGGATGAACTGCTTCACTTCGGCGGCGTTGTTGAACATCCATCCTCCTCGGCGTGCGAATGGGGCTCACCCTAGGAATGGGTCGTTTCCAATCGGTGACCCGCTCGTTTCCTAGATGTTAACCACGCCCCCCGGGCGGGTGGCAAAGACGTACGGGACGGGGCAAATCACCCCGCCGACCTGGGCGACCTCCGGCAAGTGGTCTGGACCACTGGGAAAGTGCCAGGGAACGCCCCGCGAGCGGGATTCACCCGGTCGTGGACGGCGCCCCGCCCCGAGGGGTGCCGGTGGCGGTGCGCGACGTGAGCCCGGTTAGTGTGGATTCGTGGACACCAGAGAAGCGTTGGGATCGTGGATCGACGGCCCTAAGGCGGCCGCCGAGAAGATGGGCGCCGACTTCGGCTACCGCGGCGAGCGCCTCGGGCTGCCCGAGGAGGGCCCCGGCTCGATCGCCGGCCCCGGCCGCCGGATCGGCGCCCTGTTCGTGGACGGCTGGCTGGTCGCGATGATCTCCTACGGGCTGATCGCCCGCGGTGACCAGGCCGAGGCCAACCTGTGGACCAGCCCGCTGTACTTCCTCGTCGCGGCCCTGCTGCTCTCCACGACCGGAACGACGGTCGGCAAGCGGCTGTTCGGCCTCCGGGTGGTCCGTCTGGACGGCGGCCGCGCGACCATCCCGCAGGTCCTGCTGCGCACCCTGCTGCTCTGCCTGGTGGTGCCCCCGCTGGTCTGGGACCGCGACACCCGCGGCCTGCACGACAAGGCGGTCGGCACCGTCGAGGTCCGCCTCTAGTCACCGCGCCCGGGGCGCCTCCTGCCCCGGAACGTCGGAACGGCCCCGCTGCGGAAGCTCCGCGGCGGGGCCGTTCTGGTGTGGTCGGGGGAGGGTCAGCGGACCTGGCCGCCCTTGGGCATCCGGGCACCCTTGGGCATCGGGCCCTTGGGGATCGGCGCCTTGGAGAGCAGGTCGCCCAGCGCGCGCAGGCGGTCGTTGGTCTCGGTGACCTGGGCGGCGGTGATGGCGCGGGGCAGGCGCATGAGGTGGATCTGCAGCTTCTTCAGCGGGATCTCGCCCTCGCCGTTGCCCACCACGATGTCGTGTACCGGCACGTCGCCGACGACACGAGCCATCTTCTTCTTCTCGGAGGCCAGCAGCTGGCGCACCCGGTTCGGGTTGCCCTCGCCGATCAGCGCGATGCCGGCCCGGCCCACGGCGCGGTAGACCGCGTCCTGGTTACGGGTGACCGCGACCGGCGTGGTGCTGGAGCTCCAGCCGCGCCGGATGTTGTTCAGCACCGCCGCGACAGCGCCCGGCTGCCCCTCCATCTGCCCGAACGCGGCGCGCTCGGCCCGGCGCCCGAAGACGATCGCCATGGCCAGCACGGCCACGATGAAGCCCAGGATGCCCAGGTAGACGGGGTGGTCGATCGCGAAGCCGATGGCGAGGAACACGCCGAAGGTCAGCAGGCCGACGCCGGCGATGATCAGGCCGATCTTGGTGTCGACCTTCTTGGTCATGGTGTACGCCAGGCGGATCTGCTTCAGTCGCCCGGGGTTCTCGGATGTTTCCCTCGCCATAACGCTCATGGTACGTGGCACCGGTGCGGGATATCCAAGCCCGGGTACCCGTTCGCACCGAACCGTGACCCGTGTGCCCGTGCCCCGTCGCGCACAGCGACATCGGGGGCCTCACCGACCTCGGGGTGTCACCGCCGTGGCCTCACCGCTGTACGGAGCGCAGCCTCACCGCCGAACGGACCGCGGCCTCACTGCCGTACGGGCCGGGTTCCTGCCGTCCCCACGACCGCCTCGGCCGCCGTCTCGGTCGCCACCGGCGCGTCGTGCCGGCGGTCCGCCGCGTACTGGCGGTTCTCGCACACCGCCGCCCAGGCGTTGCGGCGTGCGTGCTGCTGGCCGGGTGCCAGCAGGACGCTCTCGGCGAACCGCAGCGCCGCCCCCACCGATCGGATCCGCATCTCCATGCCGAACAGCTCCTCTCGTGTGGCTGAGAAGAATCGAACGCCTGCTGGGCGTCCATCATCCCCACCCCGTGTTACCAGCCCGTGACCAGGCAGTCAAAGCGTGGTGAAACGCGAAAGGGCGGAGCCGCCGCTCCGCCCTTCCAATGGCTCAGTCCTGTCGGTCAGGTCAGACCGCGGCCTGCTCGCGCCGCTCCAGCGCCTGCCGGTACAGCCGGCCGGCCCGGTACGACGAACGCACCAGCGGGCCCGACATGACACCCGCGAAGCCCAGCTCCTCGGCCTCCTGCTGGAGCTCGACGAACTCCTGCGGCTTCACCCAGCGCTCCACCGGGTGGTGACGCAGCGAGGGGCGCAGGTACTGGGTGATGGTGATGAGCTCGCAGCCGGCGCCGACCAGGTCGGCGAGCGCCTGGCTGACCTCCTCGCGGGTCTCGCCCATGCCCAGGATCAGGTTGGACTTGGTGACCAGCCCGGCCGCGCGGGCCTGGGTGATGACGTCCAGCGAGCGCTCGTAGCGGAACGCCGGGCGGATCCGCTTGAAGATCCGCGGCACCGTCTCGACGTTGTGCGCGAGCACCTCGGGACGGGAGGAGAAGACCTCGGCCAGCTGCTCGGGCACCGCGTTGAAGTCGGGGATGAGCAGCTCGACGCCGGTGCGGCCGGCCGCGCGGTCGGCGGTCATCGCGTGCACCTGGCGCACGGTCTCGGCGTACAGCCAGGCGCCGCCGTCCTCCAGGTCGTCGCGGGCGACGCCGGTGATGGTGGCGTAGTTGAGGTCCATGGTGGCGATGGACTCGGCGACCCGGCGCGGCTCGTCGCGGTCGAACTCGGCGGGCTTGCCGGTGTCGATCTGGCAGAAGTCGCAGCGGCGGGTGCACTGGTCACCGCCGATGAGGAAGGTCGCCTCGCGGTCCTCCCAGCACTCGAAGATGTTGGGGCAGCCGGCCTCCTGGCAGACCGTGTGCAGCCCCTCCTTCTTCACCAGCGACTGGAGGGCGTTGTACTCCGGGCCCATCTTCGCGCGGGTCTTGATCCACTCGGGCTTCCGCTCGATGGGGGTCTCGCTGTTGCGGACCTCCAGGCGGAGCAGCTTCCTGCCGTCGGGCGCGACAGCGGACACGTGCGACTCCTAGAACTAGACGGGGTACCCCCAGGGTACGCCTGTGGTTGTACGGCCTTCGCCGGGCCTGCCGCCCTGCAATCGCAGGGCAACACGGCTACCGGTCAGTAGATTCCCAGTGCTCAGGGGTTTCGGTGGCTGAGCGCCGGTCGAGTCGGCGGCTCGGCACCGGCCGGTTCACCGGCTTGGCACCGACCGGGTCAGCGGCTCAGTGCCGGTTCGGGCAGCTCGGCGAAGAGCTCCGCCAGGTGCCGCTCGACCACCGGCGCCGCCTCGGCGACGGAGAGCCCCCGCTTCAGCTCGCCGGAGAGCGAGGCCACGCCCGCGTCCCGGATGCCGCACGGCACGATCTTGTCGAACCAGGTCATGTCCGGGTCGCAGTTGAGCGCGAAGCCGTGCATCGTCACGCCGCGGGCGACCCGCACGCCGATCGCGGCGAGCTTGCGGTCGTCACCGCGCTGCCCGGCGTTGGAGGGCGCGTACTCGGGGCCGGCCAGCCGCGGGTCGATGCCCAGCGGCAGACCCATCCGCAGGGTCAGCTTGCCGATGTCCACCACCTGGGCCGGGTCCACCACGGCGTCCGGGATGGACCGGCCCAGCACCCAGACCCCGCTGCGGCCCTCGACCCGGGTGGTCCCGATGCCGAACTCGGCGGCGGCGCGGATCAGCGCCTCCTCCAGCCGGCGGACGTAGGCGATGACGTCGATCGGGTCGGGCAGCTTGACGATCGGGTAGCCGACCAGCTGGCCGGGGCCGTGCCAGGTGATCTCGCCGCCCCGGTTGACCTCGACCACCGGGGTGCCGTCCAGCGGCAGGTCGGCGGGGTTGGTGCGCTTGCCCATGGTGTACACGGACTGGTGCTCCAGGAGCAGGACGGTGTCGGGGATCTCGTCCGCGACCCGCAGCGCGTGCAGCCGCTGCTGCTCCTCCCACGCCTCCTGGTAGGACACGGTGCGCTCACCTATGCCCATGTGTACAAAACGCACGTTCTCGCTCATGCGCCCGCCTCGCCGCGCTCGGCAGTCACTTCGCGAGACGCGCTGCCTTTGATTGTCCGCTCGCTTCGCTCGCTCACCGAATCGCGCTCCTTGCCAGGCGTTCGAGACCAACCTGGCCACTGTACGCCCCGGCCCGTTCGGATCTTTCAGCCGTCCTGCTCGTTCGTCCCGCCCGGTCGGCCCGCTCGGCCGCCCGCGAGCAGCTGCAGCCGCAGCGCGAGCTGGAGCTCCAGCGACCGCTCCGGGTGGTTCCAGTCCCGTCCGAGCAGCGCCTCGACCCGGTCCAGCCGCTGGACCACCGTGTTCACGTGGACGTGCAGCTCGTCCTTGGCCCGGGTGAGGCTGCCGCCGCAGTCGAAGTAGGCGCGCAGGGTGCGGACCAGCTCGGTGCCGCGCCGGGCGTCGTAGGCGAGCAGCGGGCCGAGGGTCGCGCCGACGAAGCCGTCCACGTCGTGGCCGTCGCCGAGCAGGACCCCGAGGAAGCCGAGCGCGCGGGCCGAGGCGCCCTCCCCGGCGCGGCCGAGCACCCGCAGCGCCCGTACGCAGCGCAGGCCCTCGGCGTACGAGGCGGCCAGCGCGGCCGGGCCGGCGCAGGGGCGGCCGGCGCCGACGGTGACCGGGAAGCCGGCCAGCCGGGCCAGCCGCTCGGCGGCCTGCCGGGCGGTCTCCTCCGGGTCGTCGGTGCCGCCGGCCTCGACGGGCACCAGCAGCACCACCGCCTCGCCGTGCTCGGCGCTGACGCCCCGGGAGCCGAACAGGTACCGCCGGGCCGCGCCCGCCAGCCGTCCCCGGTCGGTGCCGGTCGGCTCGGTGGTCCCGGCGGCGGGCTCGGCGACCAGCACCAGGTGCGGGCGGGCAAGGTCCACGCCGAGCCGGCGGCCGCGCGCGGTGAGTGCGGCGGGGTCGCGCTCGGGCGCGGTGAGCAGGTCGGTGAGCAGTTCGCCGCGGACCCGGTTCTCGGTCTCGGCCACCGAGCGGCGCAGCAGCAGGAGGAGCGCGGTCACCACGCTGGCCCGCTCGAACAGCCGCCGGTCGGCGTCGTCGAGGTCGGGCCGCCCGCGCAGCACCATGGTGCCGAGGGTGTCGTGTCCGGCCAGCACGGCGCAGACCCACAGCTCGCCGTGGCGTACGGACCGCCCCTCGGTGCGGGAGGCGGTGACCGCCCCGGCCAGCTCGGCGGCGGGCGCGGACCGTCCGGCGAGCGGCTCGCCCTCGGCGTCGAGGACCGCTATCTCCCCGTCCAGCAGCGCCGCGACGGCGGCGGCGACGTCCGGCACCTCGGCGCCGCGCAGCACCAGGTCGGTGAGCCGGTCGTGCGCCTGCTCGGCGCGCTGGACGGCGGCGGAGTGGGCCCGGACCAGCTCGTTGGCGGCGTTCAGCTCGGCGAGCGCGGCCCGGGTGTCGGCCAGCGACTTGGCGGTGTCCAGGGCGATCGCGGCGTGCGCGGCGAGCGTGCAGAGCAGCGCGACCTCGTCGGGGGAGAAGGCGCGCGGCGAGCGGTCGGCGGCGAACAGCACGCCGATGACCTGCCCGCCGAGCAGCAGCGGCACCCCGATGATCGCCACCAGGCCCTCGTCCAGCACGCCCGCGTCGATGGTGCCGGTGTGGTGGAAGCGTTCGTCGGTGCGGTAGTCGGGGGTCGCGTACGGACGGGCGGTCTGCGCGACCAGGCCGCCCAGTCCGTCGCCGAGGCTCAGCCGCAGGGTCTGGAACAGGACGGAGACCGAGCCGTCGGTGACCCGCATGTAGGTGTCCCCGGCGGCCTCGTCCGGCAGGGTCAGGTACGCGGTGTCCGTGCCGAGCAGCATCCGGGCCCGGCGGACGATCGCCTGGAGCACGGTGTCCAGCTCCCGGGAGGCGGCGAGGTCCCCGGCGGTGTCGAACAGCGCGGTCAACTCGGCTTCCCGGCGCCGGTGTTGTCGAAGGGTGCGGTGGACCCGCAGGGCCTGCCAGGTGGCGTCGTCGATCTCGGCGAGGACGGTGGCCGGCGCCCCGCGGCGGCGGGCGTCGGCCGACACGTCGGCGAAGTCCTCGGTGGCGGCGCCCGAGGCGAGCAGGTCGAGCAGCCGCCGCAGCGCGGGCGCGGCGCTTTCGTGAGGGTGGGTCATGGTGCGTGCCGCCAATCGGCAGTGGGGCGGAAGCGCGATAGTAACGGCTGGGCCCTCAGGCCGTGGCGGGCTTCGCGACCGGGGTGGTGTCCGTCGCCTGCGCCTCGACCTCCGCGAGGTCCTGCCCCTTGGTCTCCCGTCCGCAGAGCACCGCGAGGACGGTGATCGCGGCCGCGATGGCGACGTACACCGAGATCGGCGTCGTGCTGCCGTAGTCCTTGAGCAGCGCGGTGGCGATCAGCGGTGCGGGCGCGCCGGCTGCCACGGAGGAGAACTGGGCCCCGATCGAGGCGCCCGAGTAGCGCATCCGGGTGGCGAACAGCTCGGAGAAGAAAGCGGCTTGCGGCGCGTACATCGCGCTGTGGAAGACCAGCCCCACGGTCACCGCGACCACCAGCGACCCGAAGGACTGCGTGTCCACCATCCCGAAGAACACGAACGCCCAGACCCCGACCCCGGCCGCGCCCACCAGGTACACCGGCTTGCGCCCGACCCGGTCGGACAGCGCGCCGAACACCGGGATCAGCGCGAACTGGATCGCGGAGGCGATCAGCACGGCGTTGAGCGCGCTCTGCTTGGCGAAGTGCGCGTGCGTGACCGCGTACGTCAGCACAAAGGTGGTCATCACGTAGTACGAGATGTTCTCGGCCATCCGCGCCCCCATCGCGACCAGCACCTCCCGCCAGTGGTGCCTCAACACGCTGACCAGCGGCGGCTGTTCGACCGTCGCCCGGTTCTGCTGCGCGGCCAGCGCGGCCCGGAACAGCGGCGACTCGTCCACCGCCAGCCGGATCCACATCCCGACCGCGACCAGCACCGCCGACAGCAGGAACGGCACCCGCCACCCCCACGACAGGAACGCCGCGTCCGACTGCACCGAGGTCATCAGCGACAGCACCCCCGCCGCCAGCAGGTTCCCGGCGGGAGCCCCGCCCTGCGGCCAGGACGCCCAGAACCCCCGCCGCCGCTGGTCGCCGTGCTCCGACACCAGCAGCACCGCCCCGCCCCACTCGCCGCCGAGCGCGAACCCCTGCACCAGCCGCAGCGCGGTCAGCAGCACCGGCGCCGCGACCCCGACCGAGTCGTACGTCGGCAGCAGCCCGATCGCCGTCGTCGACCCGCCCATCAGCAGCAGGCTCACCACCAGCAGCTTCTTGCGCCCGACCCGGTCCCCGAAGTGCCCGAACACCAGCGCCCCGAGCGGCCGCGCCGCGAACCCGATCGCGTACGTCAGGAACGACAGCAGCGTCCCGGTCAGCGGGTCGGTGTTCGGGAAGAACAGCTTCCCGAACACCAGCGCCGCCGCCGTTCCGTACAAGAAGTAGTCGTACCACTCGATGGTCGTGCCGATCAGGCTGGCAGCCACCACTCTCGGGAGCGAGCCGGTCGCCGCCGAACCACGTGCAGGGGCGTTCATGTGCCACCACTTCCAGGACAGATGGGGGACGGTGTCGCCACAAGGTAGGAACCCCGCGCCCCCGGGACTATGTGCCCGACCCACACAGTCCGGGGGGTGGCTATGACCGGCCACCCCATAACGACCCCCCACCGCCCACTCACGACGACGGCCCGCGCCCCCGGTACGTCCGAGGCGCGGGCCGATCGGTGTGCTGTGCGCGGGGAGTGAGGTGGCGAGACGGGTCAGTGGGCCGTCCAGCCGCCGTCGACGGGGAGGCTGGCGCCGGTGATGTAGGAGGCGGCGGGGGAGCAGAGCCAGAGGGCGAGTTGGGCGATCTCGGCGGGTTCGATGAGGCGCTTGACGGCGGTGCGGTCGAGCATGATCTGCTCGACGACCTCGTCCTCGCGGATGCCGTGGGCGAGTGCCTGGGCGGCGATCTGCTTCTCCACCAGGGGAGTTCGGACGTAGCCGGGGTTGATGCAGTTGCTGGTGACGCCGTGCGGCGCGCCCTCCAGCGCGACGGTCTTGCTCAGGCCCTCCAGGGCGTGCTTCGCGGTGACGTACGCGGACTTGAAGGCACTGGCCCGCAGGCCGTGGACGGAGGAGACGTTGACGATCCGTCCCCACTCCCGCTCGTACATGTGCGGCAGGGTCCGGCGCAGGATGCGGAACGGGGCCTCGACCATGACGCGTTGGATGAGGGTGAAGCGGTCGGGCGGGAACTCGTGCACGGGCGCGATGTGTTGGAGCCCGGCGTTGTTGACCACGATGTCGGCGTCGTCCGGCAGGGCGTCCACGGCCTCGGGGTCGGAGAGGTCGGCGACGATCGGGTGCCCGCCGATCCGCTCCGCGAGCTCCTCGGCCGGAGCGGCCGCGAGGTCGACGACGTAGACCCGGGCGCCGGCCGCGGCGAAGGCCTCGGCGCAGGACCGGCCGATGCCCGAGGCGGCTCCGGTCACCAGGGCCGTACGGCCGTCGAGCGGGCGGGCTGTAGTGGTGTCCATGGCCGAGAACGGTAGGAATCCGGCGGTCCGGCTCCCATGTGGTGGGCCGCCACAGCGTCCCGCCGGGCTATGGCGGCAACCACTACGACCCTCGATCGACGGTTCGACCGCGGAAGGCCAAACCCATGATGACCGCGCTTCCCCACAATGGGCGCGGTTGCTTCACCCGTTCGGAGGATTGCTCGGTCAGATCCACCCATAGCGCCCGAATGCTCGCTACATTCACGCCGATTCCCGACAGGGGGCGCCGCCCCAGGCAGCCGAAGTGCTGGTAGAGCCCGGTGCGACGTCCGAGAGGTGTTGACAGACATGCCCCAACGGCCTGCAACCGACAGCCCGGCGTACGGACCGCTCGACCCGCTCGGCCAGCACCGAGGTCCGGTCGGCCGGACCCTTCCGGACGCCCCCGACACCCTGGCTCACAACGCCCTGACCGGCGACACGCTGACCGCCGACGCCCCGACCGCCGACGAACGGCGGATGCCCACGCAGGCCACACCCGACCGGCACGAGCCCCCCGTCGCCCCCGCGCGGAGCACCGGGCACTCCGGCCCTGCCCCGCAGAACGGACAGCTCGCCGCGCTGATCGAGGAGGCCGGCTTCTCGCACGCGGGCCTGGCCCGCCGGGTCGACCAGCTCGGTCTGGAGCACGGCCTCGACCTGCGCTACGACAAGACCTCGGTCACCCGCTGGCTGCGCGGCCAGCAGCCCCGCGGCGCCACCCCGGCCCTGATCGCGGAGGTCTTCACCCGCCGCCTCGGCCGCCGCCTCACCGCCCAGGACCTCGGTCTGGACGCCTGCGCCCCGGTGTACGCCGGGCTGGAGTTCGCCGAGACCCCGCAGGAGGCGGTGGACATCGTGGCGAGCATGTGGCGCAAGGACAACGGCCCGCAGTCCGAGCTGCGCCGGATCGCCTTCACCCCGGCCGGCCTGGTCGTCCCCAGCCGGGACTGGCTGATCGGCCGCACCGACGAGCGGGTCGCCCGGGACGGCTCCACCCTGGCCCGCCCGGACACCGCCACCGGCCCGTCGACGGCCGGCACCACCCCGGGCGCGACCCCGGGCGCCCTCACCGGCGCGCCCGCGCAGAGCGCGCCCGGCGCGTCTCCCGCGAGCGCGGCGCGCGGACCGGCCCCCGGCGCCCCCGGCCCGCACGGTGCCGCCGCCCTGCACACCGGCCCCGGCGCGCCCACCGCGCGCAGCACGGCCGGGACGACCGGCACTGCCCCCACCATCGGGCGGGTGCCCACCCAGAGCCGTCGCCCGCCGGTCGCCGTCGAGCCGCCGTACACCGACCCGGCCCGCGAGTCCCGCCCCGCGCTGCGGGTCGGCCGCGGCGACATCGCCGCCATCCGCGCCGTCGGCGACCTCTTCCGCGCGCTCGACCACGCCTACGGTGGCGGCCACGCCCGCCAGGCGCTGGTCCGCTACCTGGAGAGCGAGGCCGAGCCGATGCTGCGCGGCCGCTACGGCGAGCAGATCGGCCGGGCCCTGTTCGGCGCGGTCGCCGACCTGACCCGGCTGGCGGGCTGGACGTCCTTCGACATCGCCGCACACGGCCTCGCCCAGCGCTACTTCGTCCAGGCGCTGCGGCTGTCCCAGGCCGCCGGGGACCGCGCGCTCGGCGGCTACGTGCTGGTGACGATGAGCCAGCAGGCCGTCCACCTCGGCCACGGCCGGGAGGCGGTCCAGCTCGCCAGGGTCGCCCAGCAGGGCGTGGGCACCGCCGTGCCGCCGGTGGTCCAGTCGCTCATGCACGCCGCCGAGGCGCGCGGGCACGGCCTGCTGGGCGACGTCCGGTCCTGCACCACCGCCCTGGTGCGCGCCGAGCGGGCGCTGGCGGCGTCCCGTACCGGCGACGAACTGCCCTCCTGGGCACGGTACTTCGACGAGGCGCAGCTCTCCGACGAGTTCGCCCACTGCTACCGGGACCTCCAGCAGTGGCGCACCGCCGCGCAGCACGCCGAGAAGTCGCTGCGGCTGCGCTCGCCCGCCTACGCGCGCAGCCGGATCTTCTGCCGGCTGGTGCTGGCCACCGCCCGGCTCGGCATGGGGGACCTCGACGAGGCGTGCACCATGGCCACCGACGCGCTGCGGGCGGCGGGCGAGATGCGCTCGGCCCGCTCGCTGGAGTACGTCCGGGACTTCCACCGCCGCCTCACCCCCTACCGCGGCAGCCCGGTGGCCCGCGCCTTCGAGGAGACGGCCCGCCAGGCGGGGGTGATCTGACCACCGGAGGGCGGTGTACGACGAGGAGGGCGGGCGTACGACGGGTCGGCGTGCGCGGCGTCGACGTGCGACGGGTCGGCGTGCGAGGGGCCGGAGCCCGTCAGGCCGGCGCCCGTCAGGCCGGCGTCCGTCACGCCGCCGCCCCTCAGGCCGCCGCCTCCGCCTCCCGCGCGTCCGCCGGGACACCGAGGTCGCGCAGCACCGCCGCCGCCGCCCGCCGCCCGGAGACCAGCGCGCCCTGCACGGTGCTGGTGTCCCGGTGGTCCCCGGCGACGTACAACCCGGCCAGCAGGCGCACCGGGCGCCGGGTGTTGTGCGGTGGCGGCATCGCGGGCAGCGCGTCCGGTACGTGCCGCACGCTGAGGAACTGCCAGCCCGCCGTGGAGGTGCCGTACAGGTCGGTGAGCCGGGCCCGGACGGCCGGTTCCAGCCCGGCGGGGCCACTCGCGTCGAAGGCGCGCCGCCCGAGCACGGTGGTGGCGACCAGCGCCTGGCCGGCCGGGGCGTAGGACGGGTGCAGTTCGCTGAGCACCAGCGAGTGCGAGACCAGTGGCGGGTGCCCGTTGGGCCGGTCGCCGTCGAGCAGCAGGACGGCTTCGCCGACCGGCGCGCGGTCGGCCGCGTGGTAGAAGGTCGTGACGGGGTGGAAGTCCGGCAGCCGCAGTCCGGGCAGCAGTTCGGCGGCGGAGCGGGCGTCGGTGGCGACGACGACGGCCTGGGCGCCGATCCGCCCATGGTGGAGGGTCTCCACGCCGTCCGCGGCGATCGAGGTGACCTGCACCCCGGTGCGGACGGTGCCGACGGGCAGGGCGGCGGTCAGCTGGGCCGGTACCGCCGCGATCCCGTCGGCGGGCAGACAGAGCCGCCCGCGGGCGTACGAGCGCAGCACCAGGTCGGCGACCCGGCTGCTGGTGCCGAGCGCCGGATCGCCGAGCAGGGCGCTGAGCAGCGGGCGCAGGAAGCCGTCGACGGTGCGCGGGGCGAGGCCGTGGCCGGCCAGCGCGCGGGCGGCGGTGGTCTCCGGCCGGGCCTGCAGTCGGCCGATCGGGGTGGTGGCGAGCCGGCCGAGCCAGCTGCCGAGCCGGGCCTTGTCCAGCGGGCTGCCGAGCGGGGCCCGGGTGGCGGCCTGCCGGGCGGCGGTGAGCTGCGGGTCCCCGGTGCGGTACCGGCGGCCGCCGCTGTGCACCAGTACGCCGGGCGCGAGCGGGCGCAGGTCGAGGCGGTCGAGGTCGAGCGCGCGGCGCAGCTCGGGGTAGGCGGTGTTCAGCAGGTGACTGCCGTCGTCGAGCCGGAATCCGTCCAGCTCGCGGGTGGCCATCCGGCCGCCGATCCGGTCGGTGGTCTCCAGGACCTGAACGGTCAGGCCGTGGCCGGCGAGCGCGCGGGCGGCGGCCAGGCCCGCGAGTCCGGCGCCGACCACGACGACGTCCGGGTCGGACGGCCGACGGGCGCGGCGGGTGAAGTCGTACGTGGGCACTGGCGTGCTCCCTCCCTGGTTCCGGGGCTCCGGCCGACGCAGGCTGCGGGGTGCCGGGACACGGTCCGAGGAGGGTGATGCCCAGTCAGTGTGAGCATCAGACAAGCGCATCGAGCCGGATTCGAGGGCCGCTCGGGGTTGTGCGGCACCGGAAGGGGGCGCGGTCACGGACAGTGCGCCGTGGCAGCCGCCTTCGGGGGTCGGCGGGCGCGTACGGTCACCGGGGGCGTGCGACGCGCCCGCCGTGTGCTCCCGTGCGCCCCCTCCCGGAGCCCCGTCCGGCGTCCACCCGCCCTCCGCCCGGCATATGCCCCTGGCCAGGGCGGATGCCGTAGCCACGGGTACGTACGGGGCTCGGCGCACGCGTACGCCACGGGCGGCGCGAACGCCACCGGTGGCGCGCACGTCACAGCGCCGCGAGCACCGCGGAGTACACGTCCGGGTGGGTGAAGCGGAACCCCGCGTCCAACAGCCGCCGGGGCACCACCCGGTGGCTGCCGACCACCTCGACCGCCAGCTCGCCGAGCACCACCTTGAGCACCGCCTCCGGCACCGGGAACGGCGTCGGCCGCCGCAGCGCCCGCCCGAGCGCGGTGGTCAGTTCGGCGTTGGTCGCCGGGTTCGGCGCCGTCAGGTTGAAGGCGCCGGAGAGGTCGTCGTGGTCGATCAGGAAGCGCAGCGCGGCGACCTCGTCGTGCAGCGAGATGAAGCTCCAGTACTGCCGTCCGTTGCCGAGCCGCCCGCCCAGGCCCAGCTTGAACAGCGGGAACAGCCGCCCGCCCGCGCCGCCGGCGGAGGACAGCACCATTCCGGTGCGCGGGTGGACGACCCGGATCCCGGCCCGCTCGGCCGGCTTGGCGGCGGCCTCCCAGTCCAGACAGACCTCGGCGAGGAAGTCGTCGCCGGCCGGGGAGTCCTCGTCGATGACCCGGTCGCCGGTCTGCCCGTACCAGCCGACCGCCGAGGCGCTCACGAAGACCTGCGGCGGCTCCTTGAGCTCGGCCAGCGCGACGGCCAGCGTCTCGGTGCCGTAGACCCGGCTCTCCCGGATCTCCCGCTTGTAGGCGTCCGTCCAGCGGTGGTCGCCGACCCCGGCGCCGGCCAGGTGCACCACCGCCTGGACCCCGGCCAGCCCGTCCCGCTCGACCTCGCCGAGCAGCGGGTTCCAGCCGATCGCCGTGCTGCCGTCGGGCTGCGGGCCCGTCCTGGACCGGTGCCGGACCAGCCGGACCACCTCATGGCCGTCCGCCAGCAGGGAGCGGACGAGCGCCGAACCGATCAAACCCGTGGAACCCGTGACAGCGATGCGCATGGGATCCATCCTCGCAGGCCACATCTCCCTGTCACGTTCGCACGCGCCTCACCGGGGCCTGTCTTCAAGCTGCCGTCTGCGGGGCGCTTGAAGACGGGCCCTAGCATGGCGCGCATGCCCGATGACGATCTGATCATCCGTCCGGCGCAGCCCGAGGACGAGCGCGAACTCGCCGTCCTCAAGCGCGCCGCCTGGTCTCCGCTGTCCGACGTTTTTCCGGAGCCGACCGCCGAGGACGCGGTCTTCGACGAGCGCCACAGCCCCGAGCAGTTCCTGCTCGCCCTGCTGGACGGCCGGATCGTCGGCTACATCCGGCAGGTCCCGCCCACCGCGCTGGCGAGCAACCGGCACGTGCACCAGATCCAGGGTCTGGCCGTCGACGGCACGGTCCGCGGCCGGGGCATCGGCCGCCGCCTGGTCGAGGCGGCCTGCGCTGCGGCCCGCGCCGACGGTGCCCGGAAGATGAGCCTGCGGGTGCTCGGCTGGAACGCCCCGGCCCGCCGCCTCTACGAGAGCTGCGGCTTCGCCGTCGAGGGCTCGCTGGCGGAGGAGTTCCTGATCGACGGCTCCTACGTGGACGACATCTGGATGGCCCGCCGACTGGCTGCCTGAGCCTCGAAAACCCGGCGCGATCCCGGCCGGCACCCCGGCGATCGCCGGGCCCCGGGCGGCGTGGGGAAGCCGTGCGGAGGCCGTGTGCAGGCGGTGCAGAGTCGTGACACACCCGCCCTGTCTGGACCGCCGCCACGCCGGGTACCGTACGGCCGTGAGCAACTCGACGCCTCCCGGGTGGTACCCGGTCCAGGGTGCGGACGGCACCCCCGGTCACGAGCGCTGGTGGGACGGCAACGCCTGGACCAGCGAGGTCCGGCCGCTGCAGGGCGGCGTCGCGGGCGGGCTCGCCGACGCGCCGACGCAGACCTGGCAGCCCGGCGACCAGAAGCCCGGCTACGGGTACCCGGGCGGCGCCGCGGCCCCGGCGCCCGGCTACGGCTACCCGGGCCAGGAGGGCTACCCGGGCCAGGCCGGGTACCCGGGCGACCCCTACCAGGCCAAGGGCGGCTACCCCGGCCAGGGCGGCTATCCGGCGGCGCAGGGCGCGGGCTACGGCTACCCCGGGCCGGGCTACCCGCCGCCGGCCCCCGCCAAGAACAACACCGGCGTGCTCATCGGCATCTCGATCGCCGTGCTGGCCGTGGGCGGGATCATCGCCGGGCTCGTGCTCTCCGGCCGTGGCGGCGACGACCCGAAGGCGGGCCCGACCCCGAACCCCACGGTCACCGTCACCCAGAGCACCAGCCCCGCCCCGAGCCCCACTCCGACCCGCCCCACCACCAGCCCCACGGTGCCGGCGCCCAAGCCCGCACCGGTCGTCAAGAGCACTGTCCCCGACCCGCAGCACGCGATCACCGTCCCGGTCCTCGACGGCTGGGAGGCGGCGCCCAACCCGGCGCACTCGACGGTCTACCTCGGCACCGGCAAGTACACCTGCCCGGACGGCAACTCCTGCATCCGCGGCCAGTTCTCGGTCGAGAAGGACACCATCCAGGGCACCACCCCCAAGGCGGCCGCCGACGCCGCGATGCCCACCTACGCCGGGCAGATCTTCACCGGGATCACCACGCACACCGACTCCGGCTCGGGCTTCGTCAGCGTCGCCGGCGTGCTCGGCTACGCCACCCGCTGGCACGTCCGCACCTCCGACGGCACCCAGGGCTACGTCCTGCTGGCCGCCGTCCCGGCCAAGGGCGGCGGCTACGTGGTCTTCGAGGGCGGCGTGGACGACGACCCGTCCGCGCCGGACTCCTCGGTGCTGGACCAGATCCTCAAGGGCATCAAGCAGGACAGCTCGTCCGGCAGCTCCACCTGAGCGTCGGCGGTTCGACCCGAGCGCCGGGCGTGGCCGGCGGCACGGGCCGCAGGCCTCAGTCCCCGTACCGCTCCCAGAGCTTGGGGAACCGCTTCGCCATGACGTCCGGGTCGTCGAAGTCCAGCGCGGCCCCGGACGGCCGTCCGGGCTGCCGCCCGCCCACCTCGGGCAGCGGCAGCCCGGTCAGCTGCTCGTAGGCCTCGTCGGCGGCGTAGCCGATGTCCTCGGCCTCGCCGTCCTCCTCCTCGTCGAACTCGGGCAGCAGGTCGGCCAGGTCGTCCGGCTCGGCCAGTCCGCCCTCGAAGACCTCCCGGCCCTGGGCGATCAGCCAGCAGCGGAAGTAGTCGAAGGTGTCCTCGGAGGCGCCGTCCAGCAGCAGGTAGGCGGCGCCCCACAGGTCGTTGCGGTAGGCGCGCTGGAACCGCGCCTCGAAGAGCCGGGCGAAGTCGATCACGTCGTCCGGGGTCAGCTGGACGAGCCGCTCGACCAGCCGGTCGGCCTGCTCGTCGGGATCGCCGTCGGCGGCGTCCCGGGTGTCGTCGATGATCTGCCAGAAGTCGGTCTCGTCCATCACCGCTCCAGCATCCCCGTTCGTGTGCCCGCGCGCATGCCACGACCCGGCGAAACACCGGGCGGGAACGGCGAAACACCGGGCGGGAACGGCGGAACCCCGCGCCGTCCGGGGACGACGCGGGGTTCCGCAGGACCGTGGAGGGGTCAGAGGCCGAGCTCGACCTCGAACTCGCCGGCCTCCAGGATCTCCTTGACCGCGACCAGGTAGCGGGCGGCGTCGGCGCCGTCCACCAGGCGGTGGTCGTAGGAGAGCGACAGGTAGGTCATGTCGCGGATGCCGATGGCGGTGCCGCCGTCGGCCTCGATGACCACCGGGCGCTTGACGGTGGCGCCGATGCCCAGGATGGCGGCCTGGTTCGGCGGCACGATCACGGTGTCGAACAGCGCACCGCGCGAGCCGGTGTTGCTGATGGTGAAGGTGGCGCCGGACAGCTCGTCCGGGGTGATCTTGCTGTCGCGGACCTTGCCGGCCAGCTCGGCGGTCTTCTTCGAGATGCCGGCGATGTTGAGGTCGCCCGCACCCTTGATGACCGGGGTCATCAGACCCTTCTCGGAGTCCACCGCGATACCGATGTTCTCGGTGTCGAAGTAGGTGATGGTGCCCTCGGCCTCGTTGATCCGGGCGTTGATGACCGCGTGGGCCTTCAGCGCCTGGGCGGCGGCCTTGACGAAGAACGGCATCGGGGACAGCTTCACGCCCTCGCGGGCGAGGAAGGAGTCCTTGGCCTTGCCGCGCAGCGACATGATCTTGGTGACGTCCACCTCGACCACGCTGGTCAGCTGGGCCTGCTCGTGCAGGGCCTTCATCATGTTGTCGCCGATGACCTTGCGCATGCGGGTCATCTTGACCGTCTGGCCGCGCAGGGCGGACGGCGCGGCGGCGGCCTTCGGCGCAGCGGCCGGGGCGGCAGCGGCAGCCGGGGCCGGAGCGGCCTTGGCGGCCTCCGCGGCGGCGATGACGTCCTGCTTGCGGATGCGGCCGCCGACGCCGGTACCGGCGACGGAGGACAGCGCGACGCCGTGCTCGGCGGCGAGCTTGCGCACCAGCGGGGTGACGTAGGCGTCACCGTTGTCGGCGGCCGGGGCAGCCGGGGCGGCGGGCGCGGCCGGGGCGACCGGGGCCGGGGCGGCAACGGGGGCCGGGGTGGCGACCGGAGCCGGAGCGGCGACCGGGGCCGGAGCAGCCGGAGCGGCGGCAACCGGAGCCGGGGCGGCCGGAGCAGCCGGGGCCGGGGCGGCAACGGGGGCCGGGGCGGCGACCGGAGCCGGGGCAGCGGCCGGCGCCGGAGCGGCGGCGACGGCACCCGCGGCGCCGATCAGCGCGAGCTGGGCGCCGACCTCGGCGGTCTCGTCCTCGCCGACCAGGATCTTCACCAGGGTGCCGGCGACCGGCGACGGGATCTCGGTGTCGACCTTGTCGGTGGAGACCTCGAGCAGCGGCTCGTCGACCTCGACCGTCTCACCCTCGGCCTTCAGCCAGCGGGTGACGGTGCCCTCGGTGACGGACTCGCCCAGGGCGGGCAGCAGCACCGGGGTGGCGTCGCCGGCCGGAGCGGCCGGAGCTGCCGGGGCGGCGGCCGGGGCCTGGGCAACCGGGGCCGGAGCGGCAGCCGGGGCCTCGGCGACCGGGGCCGGAGCGGCGGCCGGGGCCTCGGCGGCGGCCGGGGCGGCAGCCGGGGCGCCGGAGCCGTCGTCGATGATCGCCAGCTCGGCGCCGACCTCGACGGTCTCGTCCTCGCCGACCTTGATCGAGGAGAGGATGCCGGAAGCCGGGGCCGGGATCTCGGTGTCGACCTTGTCGGTGGAGACCTCGAGCAGCGGCTCGTCGACCTCGACACGCTCACCCTCGGCCTTCAGCCAACGGGTGACCGTGCCCTCGGAAACGCTCTCGCCCAGCGCGGGCAGTGTTACTGAGACCGCCATGGTTTCAGCGACTCCTATCAAGTCTTGCGTACGGAAGTACTTGCGTACGGGAAGTACCGGAAAAGGGGGGTGGGGCGCGATCAGTCGTGCGCGTGCAGCGGCTTGCCGGCCAGCGCCAGGTGCGCCTCGCCCAGGGCCTCGGACTGGGTCGGGTGCGCGTGGATGAGCTGCGCGACCTCGGCCGGCAGGGCCTCCCAGTTGTAGATCAGCTGGGCTTCGCCGACCTGCTCGCCCATGCGGGCGCCGACCATGTGGACACCGACCACGGCGCCGTCCTTGACCTGGACGAGCTTGATCTCGCCGGCGGTCTTCAGGATCTTGCTCTTGCCGTTGCCGGCCAGGTTGTACTTGAGGGTGACGACCTTCTCCTTGCCGTACAGCTCGACGGCCTTGGCCTCGGAGATGCCGACGGAGGCCACCTCGGGGTTGGAGTAGGTCACGCGCGGGACGCCGTCGTAGTCGATCGGCACCGGCTTGAGGCCGGCCAGGCGCTCGGCGACCAGGATGCCCTCGGCGAAGCCGACGTGCGCCAGCTGCAGGGTCGGGGCGAGGTCGCCGACGGCGGAGATGGTGGGCACGTTGGTGCGCATGTACTCGTCGACCAGGACGTAGCCGCGGTCCATCGCGACGCCGTTCTCCTCGTAGCCGAGGCCGGCCGAGACCGGGCCGCGGCCGATGGCGACGAGCAGCAGGTCGGCGTCGATCTGCTTGCCGTTCTCGGTGGAGACGCGGACACCGGTCTCGGTGTACTCGACGCCCGAGAAGCGGGCCTTCAGCTCGAACTTGATGCCGCGCTTGCGGAACGCGCGCTCCAGCAGCTTGGAGGAGTTCTCGTCCTCGAGCGGCACGAGGTGCGGCAGCGCCTCGACGATGGTGACCTCGACGCCGAAGGACTTCCAGACCGAGGCGAACTCGACGCCGATGACGCCGCCACCGAGGATGACGGCCGACTTCGGGATGCGGTCGAGCTTGAGGGCGTGGTCCGAGGAGATCACGCGGTTGCCGTCGATCTCCAGGCCCGGGATCGAGCGCGGCACGGAACCGGTAGCCAGGACGATGTGGCGGCCTTCGATGCGCTGGCCGTTGACGTCCACCGAGGTCTGCGAGGAGAGCTTGCCCTCGCCCTGGATGAAGGTGACCTTGCGGGACGCCACCAGGCCCTGCAGGCCCTTGTACAGGCCGGCGATGACGTCGTCCTTGTACTTGTGGACGCCGTTGATGTCGATGCCCTGGAAGGTGGCCAGCACGCCGAACTCGGCGGCCTCCTTCGTCTCGTCCGCGATCTCCGCGGCGTGCAGCAGCGCCTTGGTCGGGATGCAGCCGCGGTGCAGGCAGGTGCCGCCCAGCTCACCCTTCTCGACCAGGGCAACGCTCAGGCCCAGCTGAGCGGCGCGGAGCGCCGCGGCGTAACCGCCGCTTCCGCCTCCGAGAATGACTACGTCGAAAACGGTGCTGGCGTCGTTCGCCACGTCACGTCCTCCATGCAATGGGGTGGGTCGCCGGGCCGGTACGGTCCGGTGGGTCGGAAGCCTTTGTGGGGCGCCCAGTCGTGCCGGAAATACATCTTCGCACTTGTTCGCGGTGGCTGATGTCCGGGTCCACCCCAGGGGTGTCCCACGGAGTGGTCACCGGGGCGGGAATACCCCCCACGGATGGGCATCATCGCAGCTCAGTGCGGTATCGACAGCCGCCGGACGGGCGCCTTCCGCCCCGCTCGCCGCCGTCTCTTCCGCAGTGTGGAACAAAGTTTCGCCCGCAGCGAACAGGGGTGCGGTGGCTGTTCCCGGCCTACTCGCAGGTAACCGGGCCCGAACGCCGACGGGGCCCGGCGCACACGCGCCGGGCCCCGTCGAGCGGGTGCCTGATCAGGCCTTGCCGTTCGCCTTCTGCTCGGCGAAGCGGACCAGGGTGCGCACCGCGCTCGCGGTGCCGCCCTTCGGGGTGTAGCCGAACGGAGCGCCCTCGTGGAACGCCGGGCCGGCGATGTCCAGGTGCGCCCAGTCGATGCCCTCGGCCACGAACTCCTGCAGGAACAGGCCGGCCACCAGGCCGCCGCCCATCCGCTCGCCCATGTTGGCCAGGTCGGCGATGGTCGACTCGGTCATGCCCTTGCGCAGGTCGGCGGGCAGCGGCATCGGCCAGGACTGCTCGCCCACCTCGCCCGCGAGGGCGTGCAGGCCGTCGCGCAGCTCGTCGTCGTTGGCCATCACACCGAAGGTGCGGTTGCCCAGGGCCAGCACCATGGCGCCGGTCAGGGTGGCCACGTCGACGATGACGTCCGGCTTCTCCTCGCCGGCCCGCACGATGGCGTCGGCCAGCACCAGACGGCCCTCGGCGTCGGTGTTCAGCACCTCGACGGTCTTGCCGCCGTACATCCGCAGTACGTCGCCCGGGCGGGTGGCGGAGCCGGACGGCATGTTCTCGGCCAGCGCCAGCCAGGCGGTGACGTTGACGGCCAGGCCCAGGCGCTTGGCGGCCACCACGGCGGCGAACACGGCGGCGGCGCCGGCCATGTCGCACTTCATGGTCTCGTTGTGGCCGGCCGGCTTCAGCGAGATGCCGCCCGAGTCGTAGGTGATGCCCTTGCCGACGAACGCCAGCGTGGCCTTCGCCTTCGGGTGGGTGTAGGCCACCTTCACCAGGCGGGGCGGGTTGGCCGAGCCGTTGCCGACGCCCAGCAGGCCGCCGAAGCCGCCCTTGGTCAGCGCCTTCTCGTCCAGCACCTCGACCTTGAGGCCGTGCTCCTTGCCAGCCGCCTGGGCGATCGCGGCGAAGCTCTTCGGGTTCAGGTCGTTCGGGGCGGTGTTGACCAGGTCGCGGGCGCGGTTCATCTCCTCGCCGATGGCGGCGGCGCGCTCCACGGCGGCCTTGGCGTCCTTGCTGCCCTTGCGGGCGGCCAGCACGACCAGCTCGCCGACCGGCTCCTTGCCGTTGCCGTTGCCCTTGTAGGTGCCGAAGGCGTACGAGCCGAGCAGGCCGCCCAGCGCGACCGCCTCGACCTCCGCGGCGGACTCGGCCGGCAGGGAGAGCGCGACCTTCTTGGAGCCGGCCAGGGTGCGGGCGGCGACACCGGCGGCGCGGCGCAGCGCCTCCAGCTCGAAGCCCTCCTCGCCGGCCTCGCCGAGGCCGACCGCGAGCACGAGCGCGGCCTTCAGGCCGGCGGGGGAAGGGACCTTCACGGCCTCGCCCTCGGCGCCGGTCGCGCCCAGGGTGCCGAGGACCTCGGCCAGCTTGCCGTCGAACGCCTCGTTCACGGCCTCGGCGCCGGGGGCCGGCACGATGCCCTTCGGGCCCTTCGCGACACCGACCACCAGGGCATCCGCGCGCAGCGAGGCGGCGGAGGAGGTGCTCACAGACAATGCAGTCACGTAATGCGTCCTGTTCTTTCGCGGTCCACGACCGGTCGCGGCGAGGCTGCCGCACCGGCGCAGCCCGCCGTCGCAGGCCGGCTGCCCGGCGGGCCTCCGGGTCCGGGGCCCCTGGCGCGCGCGCCCACCGCAGGGCGGTCGCGCACACCAGAGGCCCCGGCTCCTCGGTACGCGCCGGGCGGGCAGGACCTGCCACGGTGCAGGGCTGCGGTGCTCCAGGCATGGTAGTCCGCATGCTGGGATCACGCGCCGCCCGGTGTCAGCCCAGCAATGCCAAGGCGAACAGCGTGCCCGTCGCGGCGGTCTCCGCCATCGCCCCGAGCACGTCCCCGGTGATCCCGCCGAACCGCCGCACGCACCGCCCCAGCAGCAGTCCGGCACAGCCGACCCCGACCGCAAGGGCCAGCGGGAGGCGGAGAGTTGACCACCCGTCGAGCAGTCCCAGCGCGGCCAGGACGAGCGCCGCGCAGGCCGTCCCGGCGACCGCCCCGGCGGGCGTCACCGTGCTCGCCACCATCGCGCCCAGACCACCCGGCCGGGCGGCCGGCACCGAGCGCAGGCAGCCCCAGGCGAGCGCGCACCGGGCGGCCGTCGCCGAGGCGAGCACCGCGAGCGCGCCGCGCAGCGGGGAGTACCCGAACTGTCCGGCCAGCGCGGCGACCTGGGCCAGCAGCACGAGGACCAGGGTCAGCACGCCGAACGGGCCGATGTCGGACTGCTTCATGATGCGCAGTGCGTCCTCGGCCGGCTTGCCGCTGCCCAGCCCGTCCGCGACGTCCGCCAGGCCGTCCAGGTGCAGCCCCCGGGTCAGTCCGGCGAGCACCCCCACCGCCGTCACCGCCCCGAGCGGCCCGCCCGCCCGCCAGGCCACCAGCGCCCCCGCGCCGGCCGCCACCGCCCCCAGCAGCAGCCCCACCACCGGAGCCGCCGCCATCGCCCGCGCCCCCGCCGCACGGTCCCACCGCTCCACCCGCACCCGCAGGACGGACAGCGTCCCGAACCCGAACCGCAGCCCGTCCCCCCAGGTGGCCCGGCCGTCGCCGTCCGTCATGCGTACGTTCCTCTCACAGCAAGAACGCCCCTTCGCAGGGGCGTTCTTCGACCTGTCGGGCTCACGTGCCCCGCCGCGGGCGCTGCCTACAGCTTCCGCAGCAGGTCCGCCGCCGAGGGCAGCTTCGGCGGTTCCGCGGGCCCCGCCGGAGCCACCGGCACGTACGGCTTCGGAGCCTCGTCCGCGAGCGCGTCCCCCGCCGCCTGCAGCAGCGGCAGCGCGAGCAGCGCGCCGACGCCCTCGCCCATGGTGATCCCCTGGTCCTGCAGCGGCGTCAGGGTCAGCCGGTCGTACGCCTTCGCCTGCGCGGGCTCGCCGCTGGACTGACCGGCCCGCCACCACTCCGGCGCGCGGAAGGCGATCCGCTGCGCGACCAGGGCGCAGGCCGCCGAGACCACACCGTCCAGCACCACCGGCAGCCGTCGGACGGCCGCCTGCAGCAGGAAGCCGGTGATCGCCGCGAAGTCGGCCCCGCCGGTGGCGCCGAGCAGCGCCAGCTGGTCGCCGAGCACGGGCCGGGCCCGGCGCAGCGAGTCCCTGATGGTGGCGCACTTGACCATCCACACCCGGTCGTCGATCCCCGAGCCGCGCCCGGTGACCGCCGCCGCGTCCGTCCCGCACAGCGCACCGACCAGGACGCCGGCCACCGTGGTCGCGCCGACCCCGAGGTCGCCGAGCAGCACCAGGTCGGTGCCGGCGTCGGCCTCCTCGTCGGCGACGGCCATGCCGGCCCGGAAAGCCCGGGCGGTCTCCTCCGGGGTGAGCGCGTCCTCGAGATCGATCCGGCCGGAGCCGCGCCGGATCCGGTGGGCGACCACCTCGTCCGGGAAGTCCGCCGGGTCGGTGTCCACCGCGACGTCGACGACCCGCACCGCCGCGCCGTAGCGCGCGGCCAGCTTGGCCACCGGCGCGGTGCCGTCCAGGACGGCACGCACCCGTGCGGCGGTGCCGCCCGCGGCGGGCATCCGGGAGACGCCGAGCGTCGCCACGCCGTGGTCGGCGGCGAACAACAGCACCTTGGGCGCGGAGACCGGCCGTACCGGGGAACGCCCCTGCACGGAGGCCAGCCAGCTGCCCAGCTCCTCCAACCTGCCGAGCCCGCCACGCGGTCGGTCGGCCGCCTGCCAGCGCTCCTCGGCGGCCCGCCGGGCGCTCTCGTCGGGGCGCTCGACGAGCGAGGAGAACGTATCGAGATCCACGGTGGTGTCCATCGTCCGGAAGGCTACACGCCGCAGATGTTCAGCCCGCGGCTGGCTTGACGTCCGGCTTGACGGTGAGCACCTGCCCGGCCACGACCAGCAGGACCCGCTCGGAGGCGTCCGCCACCGCCATGTTGAGCCGGCCCAGGGTGTCGCGGAAGCGGCGTCCGGCGGCGGTGGCCGGGACGACACCCATGCCGACCTCGTTGCTCACCGCGACGACCGTCCGCCCGGTGGCCGCCCAGGCCTGCGCCAGCGCCTCGCAGCGCCGCTGCACCGCGGCCTCGCCCCGCTGCGCCCAGGCGTCGTCGTCCCAGGCGTCGCACTCGTCCATCACGGAGGTCAGCCACAGCGCCAGGCAGTCGATCAGCACCGGCGCCGGGTCGGCGGTGTCGGCCAGCACGGCCTCCAGGTCGCAGGTCTCGGCGGTGCGCCAGCCCGCCGGCCGGCGCTCCCGGTGCAGGGCGACCCGCTGCGCCCACTCGGCGTCGCCGTCCCGGGTGCCGCCGGTGGCCACGTACAGGACGTCCGGCCGGTCGCCGAGCAGCTGCTCGGCGCGGGTGGACTTGCCGGAGCGCGCGCCGCCGAGCAGCAGCGTGCGGGGGAGCGGGGGGTGGGTCGCCATGCGGCCCATCCTGCCGGACGAGGCATACGGAAGATCGGGCCGGGCAGGCTAAGGTGCGCAGCAACACAGGCAGTGTCGTCAGTGGGAGGAGCCGGGCATGGCGTGGACGTGGCGGTACGAGAAGGCGGACGGCAGCGTGGTGACGCCCGGCAGCGAGGAGGAGTTCGCCGGCCAGGGGGACGCCGAGACCTGGATCGGGGAGTCCTGGAAGCAGCTCGCCGAGGACGGCGTCGACACCGCGGTGCTCCTTGAGGACGACCGGGTGATCTACTCGATGAGCCTGCACGAGGCGTAGTCCGCCCCGAGGTCACCCGGGCTACTTCGAACCGATCACGTGCAGCAGCGCGGCGACCTGCCGGTACGGGTCGGTGCGGCCGGCCCGGTCCTCGGCTTCCAGCAGCTGGGCCAGCTGACGCCCGTCCACCGGCGGGGCCGCGTCGTCGGGCGCGTTGTCGGTGAAGACCCGTACGCCGTACCAGTGCCGGATCGGCACCGACACCTCGGAGAGGGTGACGGAGAGGTCGGCGAGCCGGTCGGCGCGGGCGGCCAGCCCGAGCCGGTTGTAGTACCGGTCGCTCTCGAAGGCGTGCAGGGCGGCCCGCCAGTCCCCGGCGGCGGCGGGCCGCAGGGCCAGCGCGTCGCGGTTGCGGACCAGCAGCGAGAGCAGTCCGCCGGGCGCCAGCAGCCGGGCCAGCGAGGCGATCATCGGGTCCGGGTCGGGCAGGTACATCAGGACGCCGTGGCAGAGCACCACGTCGAAGCTGCGCGCACCGAACCAGCGCCCGCACTGGTGGCCGTCGCCGCTGAGCAGCTGCATCCGGCCGCGGACCTCCGCGGGCTCCTCGGCGAGCGCCCCCTGGGCGACGCCGAGCGCGACCGGGTCCGAGTCGATCCCGGTGACGTAGTGACCGGCCCGGGCGAGCCGCAGGGCCTGGGTGCCCTGGCCGCAGCCGATGTCCAGGACCCGCTGCGCGCTGCGCCCGGTCAGCTGTTCGGAGAGCTGGCGGGCGACGAGCTCCTGGCGGACGTAGTTGCGCAGTCCGCCGAGCCGCTCCAGCCAGGCGGCGGTGCCGCCGGCGAAGGAGCCGCTGCGCGAGGGCAGCCGGCGCTCCTGGGCGAGCCGCTCCTGGGCGAGCCGGTCGTGGCCGCCGTCGCCCTGCCCCGGAAGCGCGTACAGGCCGGGCCCCTCCCAGGAAGGCGGGGCCCAGCCGGAGTCGACCGGTTCGGCGGTCAGGGCTTCTCCCCGCGCCGCACCTGCGGCTTGGGCAGTCGCAGGCGGCGCATCTGCAGGGTGCGCATGATCCCGTAGGCGACCGCGCCGCGGGTGTTCTCGTTCGGGAAGCGCTCGGCGAGCTGCTTGCGCAGACCGAGGCCGAGGCGGACGAAGTCCAGGATCACGAAGACGAAGAACAGCAGGAACAGCAGCGTGGAGAGCACCTGGATCTGCGTGACCTTGATGATGCTGAGCACCAGGATGACCACGGCGGCCGGGAGGAAGAACTCGGCGAGCGACCAGCGGGCGTCCACGTAGTCGCGGGCGAACTTGCGCACCGGGCCCTTGTCACGGGCCGGCAGGTGGCGCTCGTCGCCGTCCATCAGGGCCTGGCGCTGCTTCTCGCGCTCGACCCGCATCCGGTCGCGCGCCTGGCGGCTGGCCTCCTTGCGGTCCTTGGGCACCGTCACCCGGGTACGCCGGTGGGCCTCGGCCTCGTTGCGCTTGGGGGTGGGGCGGCCCTTCTTGGCCTCGGGGTGGCGGGCCTGGGGCGTCTCGTCCTGCTTCTCCAGCACGGTGGCGGAGGCGGCGGCATCATCTGAACGGCGTCGGAACACACCACCAGCGTACGGGGTGCGGAGCCGCTTCCACGGGTGTCCTCGGACCCGAACTCATATCGATACCGCGAGGCAGCCGCCCGAACCGGGTTTCCCGGGGACTTCCCGTAGGGGATCAGTCGGATGGACGATGAGGGGGATGAGGGGCGGATCCACCCGGGGGAGGAGGAAACGCCACTGGTCGCTGTAGCAGTCTTGTTGCAGGCAGGTGCACTGCGGCGACGGGCTCGCTGCACATACACTCGTCGTGTCTGGTAACGAGATTTAGACCGCAGGCCGGAGAAGGGGGCACCCGAGGCCCATGAGCGACGGAATCATGAAGCGTATGGGGCTGATCTTCCGCTCCAAGGCGAACAAGGCCTTGGATCGGGCGGAGGATCCCCGTGAGACGCTCGACTACTCCTACCAGAAGCAGCTCGAACTGCTGCAGAAGGTACGGCGTGGTGTCGCGGACGTCGCGACCTCGCGAAAGCGCCTCGAACTCCAGCTGACCCAGCTCCAGCAGCAGTCGGCCAAGTACGAGGACCAGGGCCGCAAGGCGCTGTCCCTCGGCCGCGAGGACCTCGCCCGCGAGGCGCTGACCCGCAGGGCCAACATGCAGTCCCAGATCACCGATCTGGAGACGCAGTACCAGCAGCTGCAGGCCGAGGAGGAGAAGCTCACGCTCGCCTCCCAGCGGCTGCAGGCCAAGGTGGACGCCTTCCGCACCAAGAAGGAGACCATCAAGGCGACCTACACCGCCGCGCAGGCGCAGACCCGCATCGCCGAGTCCTTCTCCGGGATCTCGGAGGAGATGGGCGACGTCGGCCTGGCCATCCAGCGCGCCGAGGACAAGACCGCCCAGATGCAGGCCCGGGCCGGTGCCATCGACGAGCTGCTCGCCTCCGGCGCCCTCGACGACGCCAGCGGTCTCGGCCGCAAGGACGACATCGAGGCCGAGCTGGAGCGCGTGGCCGGCGGGTCCGACGTCGAGCTGGAGCTGGCCCGGATGAAGGCCGAGCTGTCCGGCGGTCCCGCCTCGGGCCCCGCCGCGATCGAGCAGGGCAAGCCGGAAGCCCAGCCGCAGCAGCAGCAGGACACCCCGCGCATCAACTACAACAAGTGATCTGAGCTCGACCCCACGAACCAGGGAGACGCACGGCATGATCATGAGGGTCATGGGTGAAGGGCAGTTCGAGGTGGGCGAGGACCACCTGAACCTGCTCAACGGGCTCGACGCCGAGCTCGTCACCGCAGTGGACTCGGGGGACGAGGAGCTCTTCCGTCAGGCCTACGGCAAGCTGTTGGACGCGGTGAAGCAGTTCGGCACCCCGGTGCCGCTGGATTCGCTGGAGCCGTCCGAGCTGATCCTGCCGAGTGCCGACGCGACGATCGACGAGGTCCGCGACCTGCTGATGGCCGACGGCGAGGGCGTGATCCCGGGCTTCCCCGAGTAACGCTGCGGCTGCTGCCAGACGAAAGGGCGGGCCCCCTCCGGTGGGAGGGGGCCCGCCCTTCGCTGCTGCTACCGCTCGCGCCCCTTCGGCTCGCGGGCAGGACTCGCCCGCTCGCCTCCGGGGCGCTCGGGGCGGGGCTACGGCAGGGCGAGCATCCGGTCCAGGGCTGCCTTGGCGTACTTCTCGGTCTCCGGGTCGACGGTGATCACGTTCGGCACCCGGCCCTCGACCAGCGACTCCAGCGCCCAGACCAGGTGCGGCAGGTCGATCCGGTTCATGGTCGAGCAGAAGCAGACCGTGCGGTCCAGGAAGACGATCTCCTTGTCCGGGTGCGCCTTGGCCAGGCGGCGGACGAGGTTGAGCTCGGTGCCGATGGCCCACTTGGAGCCCGGCTCGGCGGCGTCCAGCGCCTTGATGATGTACTCGGTCGAGCCCACCATGTCGGCGGCCGCGACGACCTCGTGCTTGCACTCCGGATGCACCAGGACGGTCACGCCGGGGATCCGCTCGCGGACGTCGTTCACCGAGTCCAGGCTGAACCGGCCGTGCACCGAGCAGTGGCCGCGCCAGAGGATCATCTTCGCGCCCCGCAGCTGCTCGGCGGTCAGACCGCCGTTCGGCTTGTGCGGGTTGTAGACGACGCAGTCGTCCAGCGAGAAGCCCAGCTCGCGCACCGCGGTGTTGCGGCCGAGGTGCTGGTCGGGCAGGAAGAGCACCTTCTGGCCCTGCTCGTACGCCCACTCCAGCGCGCGCTGGGCGTTGGAGGAGGTGCAGATGGTGCCGCCGTGCCGGCCGGTGAAGGCCTTGATGTCGGCGGAGGAGTTCATGTACGAGACCGGGACGGTCACGTCGGCTATGCCGGCGTCGGTCAGTACGTCCCAGCACTCGGCGACCTGCTCGGCGGTGGCCATGTCGGCCATCGAGCAGCCGGCCGCGAGGTCCGGCAGGACGACCTGCTGGGCCTCGGTGGTCAGGATGTCCGCGGACTCGGCCATGAAGTGCACACCGCAGAAGACGATGTACTCGGCCTCGGGACGGGCCGCCGCGTCGCGGGCGAGCTTGAAGGAGTCGCCGGTGACGTCGGCGAACTCGATCACCTCGTCGCGCTGGTAGTGGTGGCCGAGGATGAAGACGCGGTCGCCGAGCGCGGCCTTGGCCGCCCGGGCACGCTCGACGAGGTTCGGGTCGGAGGCCGGGGGGAGGTCACCGGGGCACTCGACGCCGCGCTCGCTGTTCGGGTCGGCCTCGCGGCCGAGCAGCAGCAGAGCGAGCGGCGTCGGAGTGGGGTCGACGCCGGAGGTCTCGGTGATGGTGGTGGTCACGGGCGGGTGCCCTTCTGTGCGGCCGATCAAGCGGTGAAGCCTTTTCGTCTATCTGACGCTATCTATGATAACCGGTTAGCGTCAGAGTGACGATGGCCATCCTGTCGATGTGACGAGAACCGCTCGCCGGATCGGACCCCCGGCGGAGCCGGTTGACCGGTTTGGGGGGGTCCGGGCGTAGCCGAATCGATATTTCGAAAGCCCCGGGTATGGCTGAGCCATGAAAGCAATCGCGATCAATCGCTACGGCGGGCCCGAGGTGGTCGAGTACACCGACCTGCCCGATCCCAAGGTCGGCCCGGACTCCGTCCTCGTGGAGGTCCGGGCCGCCGGGGTGAACCCGGTGGACTGGAAGGTCCGGGACGGCGCCCTGGACGGCATGCTCGACGCGCACTTCCCGCTGGTCATGGGCTGGGACGCGGCCGGCGTGGTCCGTGCGGTCGGCGGCGGGGTCACCGAGTTCGCCCCGGGCGACGAGGTGTACGGCTACGTCCGCAAGGACGCCGTCGAGCACGGCACCTATGCCGAGCTGGTCTCCGCCCCGGTCCGCACCCTCGCCCGCAAGCCGGTCGCGCTGGACTGGGCGCAGTCCGGCGGCCTGCCGCTGGCCGGGCTCACCGCGCTGCAGAGCCTGCGGGCGCTGCGGGTCGCGGAGGGGGAGACCGTCCTGGTGCACGCGGCGGCGGGCGGAGTCGGCCATCTGGCGGTGCAGCTGGCCCGGGCCTTCGGCGCCCGGGTGATCGGCACCGCGGCCGAGCGCAACCACGACTTCCTGCGGGGCCTGGGCGCCGAGCCGGTCAGCTACGGCGAGGGCCTGGCCGACCGGGTCCGCGCGCTCGCCCCGGACGGGGTGGACGCGGCCCTCGACCTGGTCGGCCGCGGCGCCGTCCAGGTCTCGGCGGGCCTGGTCGCCGACCCGGGCCGGATCGCCTCGGTCACCGACTACGGGGTCAAGGCCCTCGGCGGCCGGTACGTCTGGGGCCGCCCGGACGCCGAGGGCCTCGCCGAACTTGCCACGCTCGCCGACGACGGCCGGCTGACCGTCACCGTCGCCTCCACCTTCCCGCTGGCCCAAGCCGCCTCCGCCCAGGCGCTCAGCGCCGAGGGCCGCACCCGGGGCAAGATCGTCCTGCTGGTGGATTAGGACGGGCCGGCGGCCTCCGGCCCGTCATCCGTCGGCGGTGAACTCGTTCAGGTCATCCGCCAGAATGGTTGGCGAACCGTTTCGGCAATGGCAGTCGCCGCCGTGACGCCCCGCCGAACCCCCGCACGACCCGTGGAGCCCCGCACCGATGACCAGCAGCCGAGCACACGAGGTGGTCGGGGCCGACCTGGACGAGACCGACCGGCTCCTGCTCGCCCGGCTCGGCAGAGACGGCCGCGCCTCGTACGCCGAGATCGGCCTGCAGGTGAACCTCTCCGCCACCGCCGTGCGCCGACGGATCGACCGGCTGCGGGCGCGCGGCGTGGTGCGGGGCTTCACCGTGGTGCTCGACCCGGCCGTCCTCGGCTGGCAGACCGAGGCCTTCGTCGAGGTCTACTGCCGCGAGCGCACCGGGCCCGAGGAGATCCTCGCCAGCCTGCGCCAGTTCCCCGAGGTCGTCGCCGCCTGGACGGTCACCGGCGACCCGGACGCCCTGGTCCACCTGCGGGCGGCCGACATGCGCCATCTGGAAGCCGTCATCGAGCGGATCCGGCGGGAGCCCGGAGTCCAGCGCAGCCGCTCCTCGGTGGTCCTCTCCCAGCTCATCGGCTGACCCCCGGCAGGGTACGCAGGAATCCTGCGCGGACCGGCCCGAAGACGCCCGAAACCTGCCTGACCAGCCGCGTTCCGACGCGCGGCGAAGCACTCCGGCTGCCTACGCTGATCACGTCCGGTCATCGCGGTGACGACCCCCGCCGACCGGGCCGGATCCACACCCCCCGACACCCCACAGCCGAGAGGGACCCCGCCGTGTCCGCAGCCCCCGACCGCATGCACCGGCCCGACAACGAACTGGTCGACCTGGTTTTCGACTACATGCGGGAGCGGCTGCAGTACGACCCCGTTCCGCTCGACCACCCCGGTGACGGCGAGCACCTGCGCGCCCAGCTGGCCGGCCTGCTCAACCAGGATGGCAACAACCCGGCCGACGTGCTCAAGCTCTACGACCACGAGCTGTCCCGCGCGGTGATCTCCGCCGACAGCCCGCGCTACCTGTCCTTCATCCCGTGCGCCCCGACCAAGGCCGCGCTGCTGTTCGACATGGTGGTCTCCTGCGCCTCGCTGCAGGGCATCTCCTGGCTGGAGGCGGCCGGCGCGATCGCCGCCGAGAACCAGGTGCTGCGCCTGATCGCCGACCGTGCGGGCATGCCCCAGTCGGCCGGCGGCACCTTCGTCTCCGGCGGCTCGGCGGGCAACCTCTCCGCCCTCGTGGTCGCCCGCGACACCGCCCGCCGCCGGCTCGGCGTCGGCCCGGAGGCGCGGCTGCGGATAGCCGTCGCCGACCAGGTCCACTCCTCGGTCAAGAACACCTTCAACATCATCGGCGTCGAGGCCTTCATGGTCCCGACCGTGAACCGCCGGTTCACCGGCGAGGCGCTGCGCGCCGCGCTGGCCGCCGACCCCAACCCGGAGACGGTGATCGCCGTCGTCGGCACCGGCGGCACCACCAACGAGGGCATCGTCGACGACCTCGCGGGCCTGGCCGAGGTCGCCCGCGAGCGCGACCTGTGGTTCCACGTGGACGGCGCCTACGGCGGCGCGGGCCTGTTCGCCCCCTCGGTGCGCGAGCGCTACAACGGCATCGAGCACGCCGACTCCTTCGTGGTCGACCCGCACAAGTGGCTGTTCGCCCCCTTCGACTGCGCCGCGCTGATCTACCGCAACCCGCAGCTCGCCCGCGCCGTGCACACCCAGGACGCCTCCTACCTGGACGTCCTGCACACCGAGGGCGACGAGTGGAACCCCACCGACTACGCCTACCACCTGACCCGGCGCGCCCGCGGCCTGCCGCTCTGGTTCTCGCTCGCCGTGCACGGCGTCCAGGCGTACACCGACGCCATCGAGGCCGGCCTCACGCTCGCCCGGGAGACCGCGCAGCTGATCCGCGAGACCGAGCACCTGGAGCTGCTGTTCGACCCGCAGCTCTCGGCGGTCTGCTTCAAGCGCACCGGCTGGACCAACGACGACTACTACCGCTGGTCGCAGCAGCTGCTCGCGGACCAGATCGGCTTCGTCACCCCCACCGGCTGGGACGGCGAGACGGTCGCCCGCTTCGCCTTCCTGCACCCGGGCACCACCATGGAGATGGTCAAGGAGATCCTGGACACCATGGTCTGACCCAGGCTCCCGCACGAGGCTCCGGACACCGGCTCCGGACCGAGGCCGAGACGTACGGCCCCACCGGCTCCCGGTGGGGCCGTACGCGTCGCGCCTACAGGAACACGCCGTTCGGCACGTACGGCATCGGCGGCCGCATCCCGCGCACCCCGACGAAGCCGCCCGCCCGCGGCGTCAGCCCGACCTCCAGCCCGACGTCCAGCGCCCACTCCTGCTCCGCGGTCAGGAACTCCACCCGCGCCTCGACCCCGTCCGGCACCCGGGCCAGCGCCTCGCGCAGCAACCGGGCGGCGATCCGCTTGCTGGTGGCCGCCAGCAGCCGCACCGCGCCGCCGTCGCGGTAGCAGTAGCCGCTGCCGGCCAGCGCGTCCGCGACCAGCAGCTCCTCGAAGTGGCCCAGCATCAGCTCGTGGTCGGGCCCGTGCGCGGACCCGCGCAGCCGCCGGTCCACCGAGTCGAGCAGGTGCAGGTGGGTGGCGCTGCCGCGGTGCACCGGGATGTCCCCGGGGTCGATCAGCCCGTCCCGGTCCACCCGCCCGGCCAGCCGCATCGCCGGGTGCAGGGTGAACCCGGCCAGCCGGTAGCGGCGCGCCGCCGCGGGGGAGTCGGAGGCGCAGACCATCCCGCGCAGGCAGCCCCGGGCGTGCGTCGCCGCCCGCTCCAGCAGCAGCCGCCCGACGCCCTTGCCCTGCGCGGACGGCCGCACCGCGTACAGGGACGGCGTCCACAGGCCCTCCCGCCGCATCGACAGCACCGCCCCGACCGGCTCGCCCCCGCTCTCCGCCAGCCAGCAGCCCCCGGGGTCGGTGCGCGCCAGGTGTCTCGTCCTGGCCAGCCGCAACGGGGTCGGCTCGGGCACCGGCGCGGCCCCGGCGGGGTCGGCGAACGCGGCGGCGGACAGCTCGTGGACGGCCTCCGCGTCCGCGGAGGTGTCCCTGACCGGGCGAAGGATCATGCCCACCATCCTGGCGTCCGACGGCCCGCGGCGGGGCCGGTTCACCCGGATCCACGGCTCGGGCGGTGTCCGGTCCTCCGGGGTTGTGCGAGCATGGGGAGCGTAGGGGACACGGGTGGCACACCCGGCCCACGGAAACCAGCCGCGAAACAGGCCGAGGAAATCCATCGCCGCCCGGGAAATGAAACCGGACGGCCGTTGGTTGGCACTGGCGGCAGACCGTCGTCAAAGACCGGGAGAAAGCAGATGACCGTCCAGGACGAGACCACCGTCGAGAGTGGCATCCTCCTCACCGATGCCGCCGCGGCCAAGGTCAAGGCCCTGCTGGAGCAGGAGGGCCGCGAGGACCTCGCGCTGCGCGTCGCCGTCCAGCCCGGTGGCTGCTCCGGCCTGCGTTACCAGCTGTTCTTCGACGAGCGTTCGCTCGACGGCGACGTGATCAAGGACTTCGGCGGCGTGAAGGTCGTCACCGACCGGATGAGCGCCCCGTACCTGGGCGGCGCCACCGTCGACTTCGTCGACACCATCGAGAAGCAGGGCTTCACCATCGACAACCCGAACGCCACCGGCTCCTGCGCCTGCGGCGACTCGTTCAGCTAAGCCCGCTGCGAAAAGGCGGCCCCGGGAGTTCCCGGGGCCGCCTTTTCGTTCTTCTTCGTTTTCTTCGTTCGTCGGGCTTCTACTGGCCGGCGACGTCCGGGGTCACCGGGTCCGGCCCGGCGTGCGGCTCGGCGTCCAGCGGCACCTCCTGCCCGCTGGTCTTGTCGACCACCGTCCGCCCGGTCAGCGGCGAGCGCAGATCGGTCGACACCGACTGCCGCTTGGCCAGCGCGTTGCAGACCTGCCCGGGGCCCACGGTGGGCGGACCCGTCACGACCGTGACGTCCACCCGGCCCGGCTGCGACTCGTCCGCCTTCAGCGCGTACTTCGTGCAGACCCCGCCGAAGAAGTAGACGGTCAGCTTGGTGGTGCCGTCCACCCGGTAGGACACCGGCGGACGCGCCGGTGAGGTCGAGCCGTTCGGGTTCGGCTCGCCCGGGGCGATCCCGTTGACCGGGGGAGTGCCCGGCACCGGCTGCCCGGGAGCGGGCGAGCCCAGGGTGGGGGTGAAACCGGTCGGCGGCGTCTGGGCCGGCTGCCCGGCGTCCGAGGGGCTCCCGGTAGGAGCCGCGGACGGGCTGCCGGAGGGCGTCGGGGCCTGCGGGGAGGCGCTCGCCGAGGCCGAGCCGGTGGCCGCGCCGCCCGTCGCCGAATCCGAGGCGGACTTGCCGTCCCCGTTGCACCCGGCCACCGTCACCACCGCCGCCAGCGCCAGACCCGCCAGGGCCATCGCCCGCCGACCGCGCCGGGGCATCGTCTCCAGATCCATCTGCACATCCTCCCGAGAGCTCAGCGGCGCCGCCTCCTCGGCCGCTCCGCGCGGATGTGACGTGCCCCGGACGGATCCGGTTCCGCTTCGATCAGGCCCGGCTTCCGGAGTCTTCACAAGCCGTACTCGGCCATCCCGGCGACCACCCGCTGCGCCCCGGACGGGACCCGGAAGCCGGCGGACGCGGGGGCGGTGGGCTCCGGTCCGGCCACCAGCAGCGGCCAGAACCGGCGCAGCCGCCGGGAGGAGTCCACCAGGGCGTCGAGGGTCTCGCCGTCCTCGGCCCGCCGGGCGGACAGCGGGGAGTCGTCGGTGGTCATCGGGCATCGCTCCGATCCAGAGCCGTGGCCGTGCTGCCACGGATCGACGTCGGGGCCCGCCCGCGCGGCGGGCCTCCTGGGGCCGACCCTAGGCCGGGCCTCGTCCCGCCCACCAGTGCTACCCGGAGGTAGTACACGTTCGACGGCAACGGGTGCCACCATGGCCGTGCGGGCAGCAATTTGCGGCACTCTTGCCGGGGCACATCCCGGGGCCCGGTACCGTGAGTGGGTTCACCCGCGCCTTACCGCTGGCCCCGCAGCCACCTTGAGGAGACCTTCCGTGCGTATCGCCGTCGCCGGCTCGATCGCCACCGACCACCTGATGACGTTCCCCGGCCGGTTCGCCGACCAGCTCGTCGCCGAGCAGCTGCACACCGTGTCGCTGTCCTTCCTGGTCGACACCCTGGACATCCGCCGCGGCGGGGTCGCCCCGAACATCGCCTTCGGCATGGGTGTGCTCGGGCTCCGCCCGGTCCTGGTCGGCGCCGCCGGTGCGGACTTCGCCGAGTACCGCAGCTGGCTGGAGCGCAACAACGTGGACTGCGAGTCCGTCCACATCTCCGAGACCCGGCACACCGCGCGCTTCATGTGCACCACCGACGAGGACCACAACCAGATCGCGTCGTTCTACACCGGTGCCATGGCCGAGGCCCGCAACATCGAGCTGAAGCCGATCGCCGACCGCGTCGGCGGCCTGGACCTCGTCCTGATCGGCGCCGACGACCCGCAGGGCATGGTCCGGCACACCCAGGAGTGCCGCACCCGCGGTTACGCCTTCGCCGCCGACCCCTCCCAGCAGCTGGCCCGCCTCGAGGGCGACGACATCCGCGAGATCGTGGACGGCGCCGCGTACCTCTTCACCAACGAGTACGAGGCCGCGCTGATCGAGAGCAAGACCGGCTGGGACGCCGACGAGCTGCTCAGCCGCGTCGGCACCCGGATCACCACCCTCGGCAGCAAGGGCGTCCGGATCGAGCGCAAGGGCGAGGCGCCGATCCTGGTCGGCTGCGCCCAGGAGGAGGCCAAGGTCGACCCGACCGGCGTCGGCGACGCCTTCCGGGCCGGCTTCCTCGCCGGCCTGTCCTGGGACCTCGACCTGGAGCGCTCCGCCCAGCTCGGCTGCATGCTCGCCACCCTGGTCATCGAGACCGTCGGCACCCAGGAGTACGAGCTGCGCCCGGCCGGCTTCCTGAAGCGCTTCGAGGAGAGCTACGGCGCCGAGGCGGCCGCCGAGATCCGCGCGCACCTGGTCAAGTAGTCCGCCGCACGACGAGGTAGGCCGAGCCCCGGTCGCCGCCGTAGTCGGCGGCCTGGGCCTCGCCCGCGTACTCCTGCCCGCGCATCTCGCACCAGGCCGGGATGTCCAGCCGGGCCGCCTCGTCGTCCGCCAGCACGACGACCGTGCCGCCCTCCGGCACCTCGCCGATCCGCTTCGCCAGCTCGATCACCGGCAGCGGGCAGCGCTTGCCCAGGGCGTCGATGATCAGGAGCGTTTCGGCCGCGCTCGCGGGTGCCGGCAGGTCCAGCCCCAGCGGTGCCCGGACCCCGGCCACCAGATCCGGCAGCACCGCGAGGAAGCGCTCGACGTCCGCCTCGGCCGTCCCGGAGGGCAGCGAGACCCGGACGTTGCCCTCGGTGAGCACCCCCATCGCCGCCAGCACATGGCTGGGCGTCAGCGTGGAGGAGGTGCAGGAGGAGCCGGAGGAGACCGCGAAGCCCGCCCGGTCCAGCTCGGTCAGCAGCACCTCGCCGTCCACGTACAGGCAGGAGAAGGTGACGATGTGCGGCAGCCGCCGCACCGGGTCGCCCACCACCTCGACCTCGGGCACCAGCTGCGGCACCCGGGCCCGGATCCGCTCCACCAGCGCGTGCAGCCGGGCGTTCTCCTGCTCGGCCTCGGCCCGTACGGCGCGCAGCGAGGCGGCCGCGGCCACGATCGCCGGGACGTTGACGTAGCCGGGCACCCGCCCGCCCTCGCGCTCGTCGGCCGGCAGCGGCGAGGCATAGCGGACGCCCTTGCGCACCGCCAGCACCCCGACCCCGGGCGGGCCGCCCCACTTGTGGGCGCTCGCGGTCAGCAGCGACCAGCCCGCCGGGACGTCCACCCGCCCGGCGCTCTGCGCGGCGTCCACCAGCAGCGGGACGCCGGCCGCGGCGCACAGCTCGGCGACCTCGCCGACCGGCTGGACCGTCCCCACCTCGTGGTTGGCGCTCTGCAGTGCGGCCAGCGCGGTGTCCGGGCGCAGCAGCGCGCCGAAGGCCGCCGGGTCGACCCGTCCGCCCCGGTCCACCGGCACCACCGAGACCTCGCCGCCCGCGCCCTGGTGGCGTTCGGCGACGTGCAGCACGCTGGAGTGCTCCACCGCGGAGTGCACCAGGTGGCTGCCGCGCCGCCGGTTGCCGGCCAGGGCGCCGAGCAGGCCGAGCTGGACGGCCTGCGTCCCGCTGGCGGTGAAGGCGATCTCGTCGGCCCGTGCGCCCAGCACCGCGGCGACCGTCTCGCGGGCGGCGTCGAGCAGCATCCGGGCCTGTCGGCCGGAGCGGTACAGCCGGGCCGGATCGGCCCAGCCCTCGTCCAGGGCGGCGGTCAGCGCCTGTCGCGCGACGGGGTGCAGGGGGGCAGTCGAGGCCGCGTCGAAGTACACGGTCACATTTAACGACACACCTGGGGCGGATTCCGGTCCGTTGCTCCGGCTCACCCACCGTCAGTCGATCACCCCGAATGTCCGCTTCGTCCGCGTCCGACGGGTCGTCACGGGCGTTGTTCGAGGTCATCCCCCGATCGGGCGTACGGACCTCGAATGCCTACGATGACCTGCGGCGTAGCCCTTGCCGGGCCTGATCGGGCTACGGGGCGGCGCGTTACCGGGGGCTGCCCGTCAGGAGCGCATAAGGCTGGAGTAGGGTTTGGCCCGCATAAGCATTCAAACCGTGCCCGTGGACGGGTCGCCGGGGAGGCTCACAATCCTCCACGGGGCGACGCGAAGGCGGGCGAGACTTCGGGAAGGCGCTACGTGAGTCCCAACGGCTCCGACCGCTCGCCGCGGCGCACGATGCGGCGGAAGCTGCCTCAGGCGCTGGCACTGGGCCTCGTCATCGCGACCGCCACCGGCTGCTCGGCCAACGACCTCCCCAGGCTTGGCCTCCCGAGCCCCGTCACCAAGGAAGGGCCGATGGTCCTCCAGATGTGGCAGGGGTCCTGGATCGCGGCACTGGTGGTCGGCGTACTGATGTGGGGTCTGATCATCTGGAGCGTGATCTTCCACCGGCGCAAGCGCACCGGTGTGGAGGTCCCCCCGCAGACCCGGTACAACGTGCCCATCGAGGCGCTCTACACCGCGGTCCCCATCATCATCGTCTCGGTGCTCTTCTACTTCGTCGCCCGCGACGAGAGCAAGCTGACCGCCGTCTCCGCGAAGCCGCAGCACTACGTCAACGTGGTCGGCTTCCAGTGGAGCTGGGCGTTCAACTACGAGAACACCGAGACCCCCGACCCGGCCAACAAGGACGCCGCGTACGAGGTCGGCACCCCCAAGGACGCGCCGACGCTCTGGCTGCCGGTCAACGAGACGGTGCAGTTCCGTCTCACCTCGCGTGACGTCATCCACGACTTCTGGCCCGTCAACTTCATGATGAAGATGGACGTCGTGCCGGGCGTGGTGAACAAGTTCGAGGTCACTCCGACCGTCAAGGGCGAGTACATGGGCAAGTGTGCCGAGCTCTGCGGCACCGACCACTCGCGCATGCTGTTCAACGTCAAGGTCGTCGATCGCGCCGACTACGACAAGCACCTGGCCGAGCTTCGCGCCAAGGGCCAGAACGGTGCGGTGCCCTCCGGCCTCATCACCATGGGAAGTGAAGAGAAGTGACCATCCTCAACGAGCCCGCCGCGGCCGGCGGGGGCGCCGAGGCCGTCACGGTCGGGGCGCAGCGGACCCGGAAGCCGGGTTCGACCATCATCAAGTGGTTGACCACCACTGACCACAAGACGATCGGCACCCTGTACCTGGGCACGTCGTTCGCCTTCTTCCTGATCGGTGGCATCCTCGCCCTGGTCATGCGTGCCGAGCTGGCTCGTCCCGGGACCCAGATCCTGTCGAACGAGCAGTTCAACCAGGCGTTCACGATGCACGGCACGATCATGCTGCTGATGTTCGCGACGCCGCTGTTCGCGGGCTTCGCGAACTGGATCATGCCGCTGCAGATCGGCGCCCCGGACGTGGCGTTCCCGCGTCTGAACATGTTCGCGTACTGGCTGTACCTCTTCGGTTCGACCATCGCGGTGGCGGGCTTCGTGACCCCGAACGGCGCCGCCGACTTCGGCTGGTTCGCCTACTCCCCGCTGTCGGACGCGGTGCACTCGCCCGGCGTCGGCGGCGACATGTGGATCATGGGTCTGGCCTTCTCCGGCTTCGGCACGATCCTCGGTGCGGTCAACTTCATCACCACGATCATCTGCATGCGCGCCCCGGGCATGACGATGTTCCGGATGTCGATCTTCGTCTGGAACGTCCTGCTGACCTCGGTGCTGGTCCTGCTGGCCTTCCCGGTCCTGGCCGCCGCGCTGTTCGCCCTGGAGGCCGACCGCAAGTTCGGCGCCCACGTCTTCGACCCGGCCAACGGCGGGGCGATGCTGTGGCAGCACCTGTTCTGGTTCTTCGGCCACCCCGAGGTGTACATCATCGCGCTGCCGTTCTTCGGCATCGTGTCGGAGATCATCCCGGTCTTCAGCCGCAAGCCGATGTTCGGCTACTCCGGTCTGATCGCGGCCACCATCGCGATCGCCGGTCTGTCCGTGACGGTGTGGGCGCACCACATGTACGTCACCGGACAGGTACTGCTGCCGTTCTTCTCGTTCATGACCTTCCTGATCGCGGTCCCGACCGGTGTGAAGTTCTTCAACTGGGTCGGCACCATGTGGAAGGGCTCGCTGAGCTTCGAGACCCCGATGCTCTGGACGGTCGGCTTCCTGGTGACCTTCCTCTTCGGCGGTCTGACCGGTGTCCTGCTGGCCTCCCCGCCGATCGACTTCCACGTCTCGGACTCGTACTTCGTCGTCGCCCACTTCCACTACGTGGTCTTCGGCACCGTCGTCTTCGCGATGTTCGCCGGCTTCCACTTCTGGTGGCCGAAGATGACCGGCAAGATGCTGGACGAGCGCCTCGGCAAGATCACCTTCTGGACGCTGTTCTTCGGCTTCCACGCCACCTTCCTGGTGCAGCACTGGCTTGGCGCGGAGGGCATGCCCCGCCGCTACGCCGACTACCTGGCCGCGGACGGCTTCACCACCCTGAACACCGTCTCGACCATCGGCTCCTTCGTGCTCGGCCTGTCGATCCTGCCGTTCCTCTACAACGTCTGGAAGACCGCCAAGTACGGCGAGAAGGTCGCCGTGGACGACCCGTGGGGCTTCGGCCGCTCGCTGGAGTGGGCGACCTCCTGCCCGCCGCCGCGGCACAACTTCCTCACCCTGCCCCGGATCCGCTCCGAATCCCCGGCCTTCGACCTCCACCACCCGGAGATCGCCGCGCTGGACTACCTGGAGAACCACGGTGAGCCGGCCAAGCACCTCGCCGGTGTGACCCCGGCGAAGTACGACGCCCCGAAGCTGGGCAAGGGCAAGCAGGAGGGTGACGCCTGATGAAGGAACAGGGAAAGATCTTCCTGGGCCTGTCGGTCTTCGTGCTGGCGATGGCCATCACCTACGGCCTGTGGACCAACAACTCCGAGCCGGGTCTGGAGGCGGCCGGTACCACCGCGCTGTTCCTCGCCTTCTCGCTGTGCGCCTTCATCGGGTACTACCTCGCCTTCACCGCCCGCCGGGTGGACAGCGGCGCGGGTGACAACCCCGAGGCCGAGGTCGCGGACGACTCCGGTGAGCTGGGCTTCTTCGCCCCGCACAGCTGGCAGCCGCTCTCGCTGGCGCTCGGTGGCGCCCTCGCCTTCCTGGGCGTGATCTTCGGCTGGTGGCTGATGTTCTGGGCCGCCCCGATCATCGCGATCGGCATCTTCGGATGGGTCTTCGAGTTCTACCGGGGCGAGAACCAGAACCAGTAGGGTTCCGCATCCGACACCAGGGCCGGTCCTCCCGCACGGGAGGACCGGCCCTGGTGCGTCTGCGGGGGTGACGGCCTCACTCACCCGGGTGAACGGCGGGTCCCTCGGATGTCGCTTCTCCAGCAGACGTTCCTACGATCTGATCAATCGTGCGAACCCCCGGAGGCGGTCATGGCCGACAGGCACGGAATCGCAGGCATAGGCAGCATCTCGCTGACCCTCGCAGTGCTGGCCCCGCTGGCCGCCTGCTCGTCCGGTGACGAGGACTCGGCCGGACCGCACCGGATCGACGCGGCCCCGCTGGTCCACCTCTCGGCGGACGACAAGCTCGACCCCTCCCAGCCGGTCACCGTGACGGCCGTCAAGGGCAGCCGGCTCACCGACGTCACCGTGGTGGGCCCGGACGGCCGGGTGGTCGCGGGCAGGCTCGCCGACGACCAGCGCAGCTGGCAGACCACCGGGCGGCTGAAGGCCGCCACCGCGTACACCGTCCGGATCTCCGCCGACGACGGCAAGGGCGGCCGCGGCGACACCACCGCGAACTTCAGCACCCTCGCCGGCCAGCGCCTGCTCACCGCCAAGCTCGGCCCGGACTCCTCCGGCAGCGGCGTCTACGGGGTGGGCCAGCCGCTCACCGTGCAGCTCTCCGAGGCGGTGAAGGACCCGCAGGCCCGTCAGGAGGTCGAGCAGGCCCTGACCGTCTCCTCCCAGCCCGCCGTCACCGGCGCCTGGTACTGGGTGGACGACAAGAACCTGCACTTCCGCCCCGAGGAGTACTGGCCGGCCGGGACGACCGTCGAGCTGGCCTTCGACGGCACCGGCAGCCGGATGGCCGACGGCCTCTACGGCGGCGACCGCAGCTCGCTGAAGCTGCGGATCGGCGAGCGGGTCGAGTCGGTGGTCGACGCGGCCGCCCACCAGCTCACCCTCAAGCGGGACGGCGAGGTGGTCCGGACCATCCCGGTCACCACCGGCAAGCCCGGCTTCGACACCCGCAACGGCGTCAAGGTGGTGCTCGGCCAGGAGCGGTCCGTCCGGATGAACGGCGAGACGATCGGCATAGCCACCGGCAGCTCGGAGGCCTACGACCTGAACGTCGAGTGGGCCACCCGGGTGACCTGGAGCGGCGAGTACGTCCACGCGGCGCCCTGGTCGGTCGGCTCGCAGGGCGTGGACAACGTCAGCCACGGCTGTACCGGCATGAGCACCGAGAACGCGAAGTGGTTCTACGACCACACCAGGGTGGGGGACCTGGTGACGGTGGTGAACAGCCGCGGCGCCATGATGGAGCCGTTCGGCAACGGCTTCGGGGACTGGAACATCGCCTGGGTCGACTGGGTCAAGCACAGCGCCGTCGGACAGCCCCTCAGCACCACCGCACCGCGGGCCCAGGCCCCCGCCTCCGGAATGATCCGCCCGGAGGTGTGACCTCATCACATCCGCCGGACGGGCCCTACGCCTCCGGGTAGGCCAGGCCCAGGGCGGTGACCACCGCGGCCAGGGCGTCCGGGTGGGAGAGCCCGAGGCGGTGCGCGCGCTCGGCGTACTCGGTGGCGGCCGCGGCGGCCAGCCGGTGCGCGCTGTCCCCGGCGGCGGCGATCAGGGTGCCGCGCCGGCCGTGGGTCTCCACCACGCCGTCCGCCTCCAGCTCCCGGTACGCGCGGGCGACGGTGCCGGCGGCCAGCCCCAGCTCCTCCGCCAGGGCCCGTACGGTGGGCAGCTTCAGCCCGGCGGGCAGCTCACCGGTGCGGGCCTTCTCGGAGATCTGGGTGCGGATCTGCTCGTACGGGGGAGTGGCGGCGGCGGGGTCGACGGAGAGTTGCACGGGAGGCTCCTGTGGGCGCGGACGGGTACGGGCTGACAGGTACGGCAAAGCCCGAGGGCCGCCGACCAGGTGAACTCTGGTCAGCGGCCCTCGGGGTGGCGCGGGTACGGGATCAGTGGTGGCCGTGGCCGCTGGTGATCTCGTGGTGCTCCTCGGCGGTCGGCTTGGGGATCTGGGCGCCCTCGCCGTAGAAGCCGCGGGACAGCTTGGCCCGGGTGCGGGTGACGACGCCGGCCTTGCGGGCAACGCCGTTCTCGTCCGTCTGGGCCGGCAGCTCGACCGGCTGGTTCTGCTCGTGCGCGGTGAGCTTGTACAGGTCCTGCTGCGGCAGCTGCGCGTGCACCTCGACGAACTCGCCGTGCGGCAGGCGCTTGATGACGCCCGTCTCGCGGCCGTGCAGCACCTTCTCCTTGTCACGGCGCTGCAGGCCGAGGCACCAGCGCTTGGTGACGATGAAGGTCAGCACCGGCACCGCGAACATGCCCACGCGGACGAAGTAGGTGACCGCGTTGAGCGACAGGTGCAGGTGGGTGGCGAACAGGTCGTTGCCACCAGCCACCAGCAGGATCAGGTAGAGGCTGATCCAGGCGGCACCCAGGGCGGTGCGGACGGGCGCGTTGCGCGGGCGGTCCAGGATGTGGTGCTCGCGCTTGTCGCCGGTGATCCAGCCCTCGATGAACGGGTAGACCGCGATCGAGACCAGGACCAGCGGGAAGACGACCATCAGCGGGATGAAGACGCCCAGGTTCAGGGTGTGGCCCCAGAGGCTGATCTCCCAGCCCGGCATGATGCGGATCAGGCCCTCGGAGAAGCCCATGTACCAGTCCGGCTGGGCGTCCGTGGACACCTGGTCCGGGCGGTACGGGCCGTACGCCCAGATCGGGTTGATCGAGGCGATCGCCGAGATGGCGGCGATCAGACCGAACACCAGGAAGAAGAAGCCACCGGCCTTGGCCATGTAGACCGGCATCAGCGGCATGCCGACGACGTTCTGCTCGGTCTTGCCCGGGCCCGCCCACTGGGTGTGCTTGTGGTAGAAGACCAGGATCAGGTGCGCCACCAGCAGGCCGAGCATGATGCCGGGGATCAGCAGCACGTGGATGGTGAAGAACCGCGGCACGATGTCGTGGCCGGGGAACTCGCCCCCGAACAGGAACATCTGCAGGTAGGTGCCGATCAGCGGCGTCGCCAGGACGGCGCCCTCCATGAACCGGATACCGGTACCGGACAGCAGGTCGTCGGGCAGCGAGTAGCCGAAGAAGCCGTCGAACATGCCCAGGACCAGCAGCAGGAAGCCGAAGACCCAGTTGATCTCACGCGGCTTGCGGAACGCGCCGGTGAAGAACACGCGCAGCATGTGCACGAGCATCGCGGCCACGAAGACCAGCGCGGCCCAGTGGTGGATCTGACGGACCAGCAGGCCGCCGCGGACCTCGAAGCTGATGTCCATCGTCGACGCGTACGCCTCGGACATCGGGATGCCCTTGAGCGGGACGTACGACCCGTTGTAGATGACCTCGCCCATGGAGGGCTTGAAGAACAGCGTCAGGTAGACACCGGTCAGGATGATGATGACGAACGTGTAGAGGCAGATCTCGCCCAGCATGAAGGACCAGTGGTCCGGGAAGATCTTCCGCAGGTTGGCCTTGGCGAGGGAGTAGATCCCCAGCCGGCCGTCCGTCCAGTCAGCCGCGGCCTCCCACTTGTTGGCGGGCTTGGCGCGCGTGCTGGAGGGCTTGGCGGCACCGGTGGTGGTGCTGCTCGCGCTACTCATCGAGCACGCTCCCAGAAGCTCGGGCCGACGGGCTCGTCGAAGTCGCCGGTGGCGACCAGGAAGCCCTTCTCGTCAGTGGTGATCTTCAGCTGCGGCAGCGGGTGGCCGGCCGGGCCGAAGATCACGCGCGCGCCGTCCGCCAGGTCGAAGGTCGACTGGTGGCAGGGGCAGAGCGCGTGGTGGGTCTGCTGCTCGTAGAGGCTGATCGGGCAGCCGACGTGCGTGCAGATCTTGGAGTAGGCGAGGATGCCCTCGAAGCCCATCTCCTTGGACTTCTCGTCCTTGATGTCCTCCGGCGCGATGCGCACCAGCATCAGGGCGTCCTTGGCGATCGCCTGCTGGAAGTCCTCGTCGTGGGTGGACAGGCCCTCCGGCATGGCGAAGGTCAGCGAGCCGATGAGGACGTCCTCGGGCTTCATCGGCTGCATGGTGTTCATGTTGACCAGCGCCAGCGGCTTGGTCGGCGTCGCTTCCTTCCAGCCGGTCTCCTGGAGCTTCTTCTCCGGGAGCGGGCCGAGGTCGCGGAGCAGGACCACGCCGGAGAGCGGGACCAGCGCCATCGAACCGATGAGGGTGTTGCGGATCATCTTGCGGCGGCCGAAGCCGGACTCGGCGGCGCCGGTCTTGAACTGCTCGATGACGTCCGCGCGAACCTCGTCGGAGGCCTCGATCGGGTGACGCTCGGCCGGCAGCTCGACGTCCGACATCAGGGTGCGGGCCCAGTGGACCGCGCCCGCGCCGATCATGAAGAGGGCGACGCCCAGGGTCAGGCCGAGCGCGAAGTTCAGCGCGCTGACGTGACCCAGCGGGAAGATGTAGACGATCTTGTCCGGGTCGATGGCCACGTACGAGGCGATGAAGCCGACGGTGGCGAGCATCGAGATCACGAACATCAGCGAGACCTGGCGCTCGGCGCGCGCGGCGGCCTTCTCGTCGATGTCGGTGCGACGGGGCTCGTGGGCCGGCAGGCCCGGGTCGGCGAACGGGTTGCCGTGCTCGGCCACCTCGCCGGCGGAGCCGTGCGACTCCGGGAGCTTCTCTTCTGACATGTCGTGGCTCATGACTTCTTGGCCTTGGTGGTGTGGGCGGCGACCCAGATCGCGACCGCGATGAGCGTGCCGAGCCCGAAGATCCAGCCGAACAGACCCTCGGTCACCGGACCGAGGCTGCCCAGCGTGAGACCACCGGGGTTGGGCTCCTCGCTAGTGGTGTGGCGGACGAAGGCCACGATCTGCTTCTTCTGCTCCTCGGGCATGGTGCCGTCCGGGAACGACGGCATGTTCTGCGGGCCGGTCTGCATGGCCTCGTAGATGTGCTTGGCGTCCACGCCCTCCAGCGACGGGGCGTACTTGCCCTTGGTCAGGGCACCGCCCTGGCCGGCGAAGTTGTGGCACTGGGCGCAGTTGGTGCGGAACAGCTCGCCACCCTTGGAGATGTCCTCGGGGTTGGTCGAGGTGTACTGCTCCTCCTTCGGGGTCACCGGGCCGGGACCGAGGGAGGCGACGTAGGCGGCGAGCTGGTCGATCTCGGCCTGCGTGTAGATGGTCTTCTTGCGCGGCACCTGGGCGCCGGGCTGCTGGGCCGGCATGCGGCCGGTGCCGACCTGGAAGTCGACGGCGGCGGAACCGACGCCGACCAGGCTCGGACCGTCACTGCCGCCCTGGCCGTTCAGGCCGTGGCAGGAAGAGCAACCGACGGCGAAGAGCTTCTTGCCCTCATCGATCGCGAGCGACTGCGCGGCGACGTCGGCCTGCGCCTTGTCGGCGGGCGCGAACGCGGCGTACAGCCCCCCGGTTGCCGCCAGGGCGAGAAGTAGGACGACCAGCGCCGCCAATGGGTGGCGCCGTCGTGCGGAGAGCTTTTTCACGGAATAACCCCGGTGTCAGGATCTGGTCGACTGGTGGGTGCACCCGGCGGCCGGTCTGGCCGGCACGAGGCTGCCTGTCTAGGGCTGCGCGCGCGGTCGGTCGGTGGGAGCGTCGGCACCGGCAGAAGCGGCCCGTCGCCGGTGAGGGCGGGGGCCGCAGCCGGTGGCCAGCGACCTGATCAGCTGGTTACTTGATCAGGTAGATGGTCGCGAACAGGCCGATCCACACGACGTCGACGAAGTGCCAGTAGTACGACACGACGATCGCGGCGGTGGCCTGCTCATGCGTGAAGCGCTTGGCTGCGTACGTCCGGCCCAGGACCAGCAGGAAGGCGATCAGACCACCCGTCACGTGCAGACCGTGGAAGCCGGTGGTCAGGTAGAACACCGTGCCGTACGGGTCGGAGGACAGGGACAGGCCGTCCTCCTTGACCAGCGCGGTGTACTCGTACACCTGGCCGCCGATGAAGATCGCGCCCATTGCGAACGTGAGGATGAACCACGCGCGGAGCTTCTTCACGTCACCGCGCTCGGCAGCGAACACACCGAGCTGGCAGGTCAGCGAGGAGAGCACCAGGATCGTGGTGTTGACCGAGGAGAAGGGCACGTTGAGGGCGTGGGCCTTCTCGGTCCAGAACTCGGCTCCCTTGACGGAGCGGAGCGTGAAGTACATCGCGAAGAGGGCCGCGAAGAACATCAACTCGGAACTGAGCCAGACGATCGTTCCGACGCTGACCATGTTCGGCCGGTTGACCGATCCGTGCGCGTGCCCGGTTTCTACTGCTGTTGCTGTCGCCACGACGGACATTATGTCGGTCCCTTATTCCGTCTTCACGCCGGGGGGTGTCCCTCGGAGTGTCCGGTGCGTGCGGTATGCCCGCTTGGGGGGCGGCGGGGTGTCCGTACGGCGGCTGAGCAGCGGCGTGTCCCTTTTCTGACGGTTCCTCGGAGCGGCCCGCGACCCCGTTGCCCGGCGCGTCGCTGCACGGGCGGCGTAGCCCCAGGAGGTAGGGGAGCGGGGGTCGCGGTCGGCCGTACGGGTGGACTGGACGGCTCCGGGTGACGAGCCGTCCTCCAGCCGGGTGAGCCCGGGGCGCGGCGGCTTGATGGGGAACGTGCGCGAGGGGGCCTCGGCGGAGGGTGATCGGGAGTAGCATCCGGATCAGGCGAACGTGGTCCGGATCACACTTGAGGGAGCAGGGTCCATGGCGTACACGACCGATGAGACGCTCACCGTCCTCGTCTACAGCGACGACCGCAACACCCGCGAGCAGGTGCTGACGGCCCTCGGCCGCCGGCCCGCCGAGGATCTTCCGGAGCTGTCCTACCTGGAGTGCGCGACCACCCCCGCGGTGCTCAAGGCACTGGAGAAGGGTGGCGTGGACCTCTGCGTGCTGGACGGCGAGGCGGTCCCGGCCGGCGGGCTGGGGCTCGGGCGCCAGCTGAAGGACGAGATCTACGGCTGCCCGCCGGTGCTGGTGCTGATCGGCCGGCCCCAGGACTCCTGGCTCGCCGCCTGGAGCCGGGCCGACGCCGCGATCTCCCACCCCGTGGACCCGGTGGCGCTGGCCGAGGCGGTCGCCACCCTGCTGCGGACGCGGCTGGCGAAGCGGGCTCCGGCCACCCGTTGAACAGCGGTGTTTCCGCATCGGAGAAGACGGCACCGTAGCCGCCCCGCCGCTCGATAGGCTGGCTCCATCCGTACGGACGTCCCCCTCGGCGGGGAACCGACAACCTGGAGTCAGCCATGGTGAACGTGAACCCTGCGAACGGCGGTAGCGACCCCGCGCAGGTGGTCCGCTCCTGGCCGGATCTCCTGGCGGCGCTGTTGAAGGGGGAGGACCTCGACCGCTCGGCCACCGCGTGGGCGATGGACCGGATCATGAGCGGCGAGGCGTCCCCCGTCCAGGTTGCCGGCTTCATGATCGCGCTGCGGGCCAAGGGCGAGACGGTCGACGAGATCACCGGTCTGGTGGACGCGATGTACGCGCACGCCGAGCCGCTGGAGATCCCCGGCCCGGCGGTGGACATCGTCGGCACCGGCGGGGACCGGGCGAAGACCGTCAACATCTCCACGATGTCGGCGATCGTCGCGGCGGCGGCCGGTGCCAAGGTGGTCAAGCACGGCAACCGGGCCGCCTCCTCCTCCAGCGGGTCCTCGGACGTGCTGGAGAAGCTCGGCGTGGCGCTGGACCTGTCCGCCCGGCGGGTCGCGGAGGTCGCCGACGAGGTCGGGCTCACCTTCTGCTTCGCGGCGAAGTTCCACCCCTCGATGCGGCACGCCGCCACGGCCCGGCGCGACCTCGGGGTGCCGACCGCCTTCAACATCCTCGGCCCGCTGACCAACCCGGCCAAGGTCACCTCGCACGCCATCGGCTGCTTCGACACCCGGCTCGCCGGGCTGATCGCCGGGGTGCTCGCCCGGCGCGGCTCGACCGCGCTGGTCTTCCGCGGCGACGACGGGCTGGACGAACTGACCATCACCACCACCTCGCGGGTGTGGGTGGTGCGCGACGGGGCGGTCACCGAGACCACCTTCGACCCGCGGGACGTCGGCATCGAGCTGGTCGGCATCGAGGCGCTGCGCGGCGGGGACCCGTCGTACAACGCGGAGGTCGCGCGCCGGATGCTGGCGGGGGAGCACGGGCCGGTGCGGGACGCCGTCCTGCTGAACACGGCCGCGGCGCTGGTCGCGCTCGACCTGGGCGACGCACCGCTGACGGAGCAGCTCGCGGCGGGCATGGCGCGGGCCGCGGAGGCCATCGACTCGGGCGCCGCGCAGGACCTGCTGCGGCGCTGGTCGGGGGCCACCAGCCGGAGCTGAGGCGGTAGTTGGGGGCCTGCGGGAAGCGCTTCCCGCAGGCCCTTCGCGCTGTCCGGATGGTGGATGCCTGTTTGACCACCCGGCGGGCGCGACCTAGAGTCATCGGCAGGTCATGAGTGACAGCGTCAAGCCCCAGCTGGCTGTCCGGCAACCCTCCGTCCGTGGCGGGGTGCCCTGGGTGAGGACCGGGTCGCCACGGCAAACCGTCCGTGCGGCAAGCGCGGACGCCCGACGACTGACACTCCCGGGGTCCCTACACCCCTGAAGGAGTGCATCCTCATGTCTCTCTCCACCGAGATCTGCGCCCCCCTCGCCGTGCTGGGCTCCGACGTCCAGGTCCCGCTCGCCAGCGGCGAGAAGGTCGGCTACGCGGCGCTCGACTACGCGGCCAGCGCGCCGGCGCTGCAGCGGGTGTGGGACGACGTCGCCGCCTACGCGCCGTACTACGGCAGCGTGCACCGCGGGGCCGGCTACCTGTCGCAGCTGTCCACCGACCTCTTCGAGCAGAGCCGCCGCACCGTCGCCGAGTTCCTCGACCTGCGCGAGGGCGACCAGGTGGTGTTCACCCGGGCCACCACCGACTCGCTCAACCTGCTGGCCGGCGCCGTTCCGGCCGGCACCCGGGTGTTCGCCTTCGAGACCGAGCACCACGCCTCGCTGCTGCCGTGGGCGCACGCCGGACTGGGCGTCACCTACCTGCGGGCACCGCGTTCGCGGGCCGAGGCGGTGGCAGCCCTGGACGCCGCGCTCGCCGAGGCGCCCGAGGGCCCGAAGCTGCTCTGCGTCACCGGCGCCTCCAATGTGACCGGCGAGCTGTGGCCGGTCGCCGAGCTGACCGCGACCGCGCACCGGCACGGCGCCCGGGTGGTGCTGGACGCCGCCCAGCTGGCCCCGCACCACCGGGTCTCGGTGCGCGAGCTGGACGTCGACTGGATCGCCTTCTCCGGCCACAAGCTCTACGCGCCGTTCGGCGCCGGGGTGCTGGCCGGCCGGGCGGACTGGCTGGACGCGGCGCAGCCGTACCTGGCCGGCGGCGGGGCGACCCGGACGGTGGCCAGGGAGACGGACGGCTCGGTCGCCGTGCAGTGGCACACCGGCCCGGCCCGGCACGAGGCCGGCTCGCCGAACGTCATCGGCGCGTACGCGATCGCCTCCGCCTGCCGGGCGCTGAGCGAAGCCGGTTTCGACGCGCTGGAGGCCCGGGAGCGGCAGCTGGTCGACCGGCTGACCGCGGGGCTGGCGGAGATCCCGGAGGTCAAGGTGCTGAACCTGTTCGGGGCCGGCTCGGCGCGGGTGGGCGTGCTGTCCTTCGTCGTCCGGGGCTGGAACAGCTCGCACTTCTCGGCTGCGCTGTCCGCCGAGTACGGCATCGGCGTGCGCGACGGCCTGTTCTGCGCCCACCCGCTGGTGCGCACGCTGCTCGGGGACGAGGACGTCGCCCCCTCCGAGTGCGGCGCGCCGGAGCCCTCGCTGCCGGGTGAGCGCAGCCTGAACGCGATCCGGGTGAGCTTCGGCGCCGGGACGCCGGACGAGCACGTCGACCGCTTCCTGGCCGCGGTCCGCGAGCTGGTCACGGACGGCGCGGCGTGGAACTACCGCAACGAGGGCGGGCGTTGCGTCGCCACCGGGCAGATCGACCGGGGCCCGCGAGAGGGCTGAGCCCGTACGCCCCGCTACTCGTCCAGGCCGAGGGCGAAGGCCGCTTCCAGGTCGTGCTGGGAGTAGGTGCGGAAGGCGATCTGGGTCTCGGTGTGGGCCACGCCCGGGACCTTGTTGAGCCGGCCCGGGATGACCTCGGCCAGGTCGTCGTGACGGCGCACCCGGACCATCGCCACCAGGTCGTAGCCACCGGTCACCGAGTACACCTCGCTGACGCCCTCGATGGCAGCGATGGCCTCGGCGATCTCCGGGATGCGGTCGACACTGGTCTTGATCAGGACGATGGCAGTGATCACTGTTCGGGCTCCTTTGTGGGGTGCCGCCAGCGTATCGGGCATCAGCCGGGTCGTCTCGGGGGGTGGCGGACCGCGGTACAGGCGTAGAGGAAGCCCGCCGAGAAGCCGATCACGTGGACCAGGTAGGCCACCCCCGGGCCCGCCGCGTGCACCGACCACCACTGCAGCGCGAACCAGAGGCCGAGCACCAGCCAGGCGGGGAAGCGCAGCGGTAGGAAGAAGAGCAGCGGGACGAGCGTGGTCACCCGGGAGCGCGGGTGGAAGCGCAGGTAGGCGCCCAGGACGGCGGAGATCGCGCCGGAGGCTCCGATGAGCACCCGGGTGGAACCCGGCGAGTGCGCCTCGGCGATCGCGAAGCCGTACGCGGCCAGGCTGCCGGCGGCCAGGTAGAAGAGGGCGTACCGGGGCCGGCCCAGCCGCCGTTCGACGGTGGGGCCGAAGACGTGGAGGAAGAGCAGGTTGCCCAGTAGATGCAGCCAGCCGGCGTGCAGGAAGAGGCCGGTCAGGACGGACAGCGCAGGGTGCTTGCCCGGGGTCGGGGCGGCCGGGCAGCCGGGGACCGGGTCGGGGGCCTCGGCCAGCTGTTCGGCGGTCAGTGTCCGACCGGTCAGCAGTTCGACCGGGACGGCGCCCCAGCGCTGCTCGTACCGCTGCTCCGCGCAGACCCGGGCCTGGCCGGTGCCGTACAGCGGATTGAGCCCGGCGGCCGGACCGAGCAGGAAGACCAGGGTGTTGACCGCGATCAGGGCGTAGGTGACCGCCGGGGCGGGCACTTCCGGCCGGCCGCCCCGCTCGGCGGTGTGGTCGGGAGCCGCGAGCGCCATGCGGCCAAGCATCCCTCCGGGCGCGCCAGGTGACACGGTGGTTTACGGCAGGTGGACCAGCCCCGCTATTCCGTTGACCGGTGGTCGCGGTGGTTGCCCCAGGCAATAGGCTTGGGCCGGGCAATCCCGCCTCCCGCCGCCGACGCCGGGGCTCCGGGGGGAGCGCCTAGCCCACGCAGGGACCACCCGAGAGGACCCCCGATGACCGTCCCCGCCCTGACGTCCGAGACGCGCTGGCGCTGCACGCTGTGCGGCAACCTCACCCGGTTCGACGTGACCCGCACCGCGCGGGTGACCGAGTTCCTGCACTTCGACCTGGCCGGCGACTCCAAGGTCGAGGAGACCGAGGTGCTGAGCGAGACCGTCGAGTCGGTGCGCTGCCGCTGGTGCAACGCCGTGGACCAGGTCGAGCTGGTGGCCCGTCCGGGCGCCGAGGGCGCGGAGACCCCGACCGAGCAGGGCTGACCCCGCAGCTGCGGCGGGCGGTGCGCCCGTCCGCCGCACGGGACAATACAGACAAGACGCACGGAGCGTGACGACAGGGGGCGGTCGCGGCCGTACCCGCCGGAAGAACAGGATCGGAGCCGAGGACGTGGTGGACGCAGCGAAGGAGCCCGGCGAAGCGCAGGGGCTTCGGCCCGCTGCGCAGGAGCAGGCGTCGGAGGCCGGGACGGGCCCGGCGGAGAGCGCCGCGTCCGGAGCCGTCGGGCCGGAGGGCGGGGCCTCCGGCGCCCCCGGCGCCCCCGGCGCCCCCGGCACCCCCGGCACCCCCGGCACCCCCGGCACCCCCGGCACCCCCGGCACCTCTGGCACCTCCGGCACCTCCGGCACGTCCGACGCCCCCGGCACCGCTGGTTTGTCCGATACCTCTGACTCCTCCGAGGCTTCCGAGTCCTCCGAGCCCTCCGAGTCCGCGGCGGAGCGTGCCGTCGAGAAGCTCGACCGGCCGCTGCCCGAGGGGGTGCGCCGGCGCGTGGTCGGGCTGGCCTCGGACGCGCTGGGCGGGCTGCCGCCGGGCGAGCTCCCGCAGAGCCTGCGTCAGTACGTGAAGTTCACTCCCGCGCGGCGTGCCAAGTATGCGGCCACCGCGCTGGCGGCCGCGCTGGAGGCGGAGCCGGCCTTCCGGGTGCGGATAGCGGAGCGGCTGCGCCTCGGGCAGCCGGACCTGGTGCGGGCGCTGGAGTCGGGCAGCGTCCCGGGCGCCGCCGATCCGATGGACGTCGCGGCCGCCGCCTACCTGGTGCGCTCGGCGGGCTGGAGCCGGCTGGTCGCCGAGGCCGGCGAGGAGGCCGAGCGGGCCGGCGCCGAGGACGCGGCCGCGGAGTCGGCCCGGCTGGTGGAGAAGCTGCAGACCGAGCTGGCCGAGGTGCGGGCCGCCGCGCGGGCGGACCTGGAGCGGCAGCGCGCGGAGTCCGAGGGCGTGCGGCGGGAGGCCGAGTCGCTGCGCAAGAAGCTGCGGTCGCTGGAGAGCGACACCCGCCGGGCGCAGGCCGAGACGCGCCGGGTGGTCGGGGAGCTGGAGGCGGTGAAGGCCCAGGGCGCGGCGGAGCGCAGCGCGGCCGAGACCGAGGCGCGTCGGCTGAGGCACCGGGTCTCCGAGCTGGAGAACGCCGTGGAGCAGGGCCGCCGGTCGGCCCGCGAGGGGCGCAGCGTCGAGGACATGCGGCTGCGGCTGCTGCTGGACACCGTGCTGCAGTCGGCCCAGGGGCTGCAGCGGGAGCTGGCGCTGCCGGTCTCCCAGATCCGCCCGGCGGACCTGGTGGAGGCGGTGGTGCCGGGGGCGGCCTCGCCGCACGACGTGGCGCGGCGCGGGCTGGCCGAGGACGATCCGGCCCTGCTGGACCAGCTGCTGGCGATCCCCCAGGTGCACCTGGTGGTGGACGGCTACAACGTGACCAAGACCGGCTATCCGACGCTGCCGCTGGAGCAGCAGCGGATCCGGCTGCTGGGCGGGTTGGCGATGCTGGCGCAGCGCACGCAGGCGGAGGTCACCTGTGTGTTCGACGGGCAGGACCTGGACGTGCCGGTGATCATGGCGCCGCCGCGCGGGGTCCGGGTGCGGTTCAGCCGGACCGGGGAGACCGCGGACGAGCTGATCCGCCGTCTGGTGCGGGCCGAGCCGCAGGGCCGTCCGGTCGTGGTGGTGTCCGCCGACCGGGAGGTCGCGGAGGGCGTGCGGAAGGCGGGCGCGCGCCCGGTGGCCTCGGTGCTGCTGCTGAATCGGCTGGCCCGGCCGTGAGCGCCGACCGGGCGGAATGACGCCTGGTCAGTGCCGGTTCCGGGGCCGTGTGCGGGTCCGGTGAAGCCGGTGTGGGAAAGCGGGTTCACGCTTACGGGGGAGTAGCAAAACGGATAGATCTTCACTAGGGTCTGGCGTCAAACCTATTTTCCGGAATCTCATCCGATCAGGTGAGTCCGATGGAAGAAGGAGCCGGTCCCTTGGCCTCCCACCGCCGTCCCAAGCAGCCGAGCCGCGCGCGGATCTCCGTGCTCACCGCTGCCGCTGCGACCGCGGTCGCCCTCTCCGCCCAGGTGGCCGCGCACGCCGCGCCGCAGCCGAACAAAACGGACGTCAAGGCGCAGATCGACCAGCTCCAGGAGGAGCAGGAGCAGGCGGCGGAGAAGTACAACGGCGCCAAGGAGCGGGCCGACCAGCTGCGCAAGCAGGCCGACCAGCTGCAGGACCAGGTGGCCCGCGGTCAGGAGCAGATGACCCAGCTGCAGGTCGGCCTGGCCGAGGTGGCGGGCGAGCAGTACCGCACCAACGGCATCGACCCGTCCGTCCAGCTGATGCTCTCCTCCGACCCGTCGGGCTACCTGGACAAGGCCTCCACCGTCCAGCAGGCCAGCACCACCCAGGCCGAGGCGCTCAAGTCGCTGCTGGACCAGCAGCGCCGGCTGGACCAGGAGAAGGCCGAGGCGGCCGCCGTGCTGGCCTCGCTGGACACGACCACCAAGGACCTCAACCAGGCCAAGGCGGACGTCAACACCAAGCTGAAGGCCGCCCAGGACCTGCTGAACTCGCTCAGCGCCGCCGAGCGCACCGCCCTGAAGGCCCAGCAGGCGCAGGACGAGCGCGCCTCGCGCGGCACCGACCGGGTCGACCTGAGCAGCCTGCCGCCGGCCAGCGGCTACGCGGCCGTGGCCGTCGCCAAGGCGATGAGCAAGCAGGGCTCGCCGTACGTCTGGGGCGCCACCGGCCCGAGCACCTTCGACTGCTCCGGCCTGATGCTCTGGGCGTACGGGCAGGCGGGCGTCTCGCTGCCGCGCACCTCGCAGGAGCAGGGCCACTACGGGACCCGGGTGCCCTCGATGGACCAGGCCCTGCCCGGCGACCTGGTCATCTACGGCGGGGACATGCACCACGTCGGGATGTACATCGGCAACGGCATGGTGGTCCACGCGCCGCACACCGGTGACGTGGTGAAGGTGATGAAGGCCGACGCGATGCCGATCAACACGATCCGCCGGGTCTGACAGCGGCCCGCCGGGTCTGACAGTCCGACACGCCGAACGGGCCCGTCCGGGCCCTGTGATCCGCGCCACCTCCGACGGGGGTGGCGTTCGGGTTTTCGACCGTTTTGCGACCGGTGGGTGAGACCTGATCAGCCTTGCGTGCGTCGACGGTCACCATCGGTCATTTTCACAAGAGAACTTGGATAATCTTCCGTCTTTTTTCTGACAAGGATTTGAACCGATCACGCTTCAGTTACTAGGGTCGTGCTCCGAACCACCGCACTGTCGATCACCCAGCCAGGGTGGCGGCGGTGGTTACCGCCGAGTTCGCGAGGCAGCGGGGCAGGTCGAAGCGACTGCCCGACAGGGGAGCCCAGTGGTCGGGGGCGCTGCGGAGCGGAGCCGGGGAACCACGTTCCTCCGGGGTGAATCGGCGCCAGGTCGGCCGCTGGAACGGCCGTGAGGCGTCGTAGGGCACTGCTTCCGGCCCGAACCCGTCAGCTCACCCGGTAGGCGGACGTAGGAAGAAGGAGTCCGCCTTCGTGGCGTCCCATCGTCGTCCCAAGCCCGCCGGCCGCGCCCGTGTCTCGATCCTGACCGGTGTCGCCGCCGCTGCGGTCGCCCTCTCCGCGCAGACCGGCGCCCACGCCGACCCGCAGCCGACCAAGGACCAGGTCAAGGAGCAGGTCGACCAGCTCAACGAGCAGGCCGAGGTGGCGACCGAGCAGTACAACGCCGCCCAGGAGAAGCAGCAGGCCCTGGAGAAGCAGGTCGCCGGTCTGCAGGACCAGGTGGCCCGCCAGCAGGCGCAGGTGACCGACCTGCAGGGCGGACTCGCCGAGATCGCCGGGGAGCAGTACCGCAACGGCGGCATATCCCCGACCGTCCAGCTGATGTTCTCGTCCAGCCCGGACAACTTCCTCAACCAGGCCGGTGCGCTCAACCAGGCCGGTGACACCCAGAAGAACCAGCTGAAGCAGCTCCAGGAGCAGCAGCGCAAGCTCGACCAGGACCGTGCCGAGGCCCAGGGCAAGCTCGCCGAGCTGGAGTCGACCACCCAGCAGCTGAAGGCCTCCAAGGACGAGGTCCAGAACAAGCTGAAGGCCGCCCAGGACCTGCTCAACACCCTGACCGAGCAGGAGCGCCAGGCGCTGCGCGCGGCCGAGGAGAAGGCCGCCGCCGACGCCAAGGCCCAGGCCGACGCCGCGAAGGCCCAGCAGCAGGCCGCCGACCGCGCCTCGCGCGACAACAGCCGCGGCGACCTCTCCGCGCCCTCGTCCACGCCGGTCGCCAAGCTGCCCGCGCCCGGCAGCTCGCGCGGTGCCGCCGCGCTGAACGCCGCCGCCTCCAAGGTCGGCAGCCCGTACGTGTGGGGCGCCACCGGCCCGAGCTCCTTCGACTGCTCCGGCCTGATGGTCTGGGCGTTCAACCAGGTCGGCGTCTCGCTGCCGCGCACCTCGCAGGACCAGGCCCACGCCGGCACCCGGATCGGCACCGACCTGTCCCAGGCCCAGCCCGGCGACCTGCTGATCTTCTACAGCGACGCCCACCACGTCGGCATCTACGCGGGCAACGGCCAGGTGCTGCACGCGCCCAAGCCGGGCGCCTCGGTCCGCTACGAGGCCGTCACCAACATGCCGCTGTCCGGCATCGTGCGGGTCTGATCCCCGCTCCGCGCCTCCAGGCCCGGTCTTCCGTCACGGAAGGCCGGGCCTGCGGCTTTGTCGGCGAGTCGGGCTGATGTCCGATTACGGGTCAAATATTCGGGTCGGGAGGGGTTTGGACTCACTTGCCCGGACTCGCTAACGTCTGCCACCGGACTCCCGCTCGAGGGCCGCCCGCAGTGGAGCGGCGGCGGGACCGCGCCGCAGGATTGGAGCCGCCGCCGTGCCCGTGCACCGCCGTTCCCAACTGCTCGCCCGTGCGCTGGTGCTGACGGCGGCCGCCACCACCGTGCTGGGCGTGGCGACCAGCGGCAGCGCCCGGGCCGCCCCCGGCAGCCCGGACCCGGCGGACCGCAAGGACGTCAAGGCGCAGGTGGAGCAGCTCTACGACGAGGCCGAGCAGGCCTCGGAGAAGTACAACGCGGCCCAGGATGCGCAGCGGCGGCTCCAGGGCGAGGCCACGATCCTGCAGGGCGAGATCGCCGTCGCCCAGGACCAGCTCAACGAGCTGCGCGGCGACCTGGCGACCGTGGCCGGGGCGGAGTACCGCGGCGGCGGGATGACCCAGACCGCCCAGCTGATGCTGTCCCCCGACCCGGAGGGCTACCTCGCCCGCGCCCGCACCCTGGGCCAGGCCTCGGAGCGGCAGCAGGAGACGCTGCACGAGCTGGTCACCCGCCAGCGCCGGCTCGACCAGCGGCGGATCGAGGCGACCGGCAAGCTCGCCGAGCTGGACCAGGCCCGCCGCTCGCTCGCCGACAGCAAGCAGCAGATCCAGCAGCGGCTGGACGCGGCGCAGAAGCTGCTCAACAGCCTGCCCGCCGGAGAGCGGGCCCGGATGGCCGCCCAGGACGCCCGGGACGCCGAGCAGCGCGCCACCCGCGGCACGGACCGGCTGGACCTCGGCTCCGCCCCGCCCGCCTCCGAGCGCGGTGCGGCCGCGCTGGCCGCCGCGGTGCGGATGGTCGGCTCGCCGTACGTCTACGGAGCGACCGGGCCCCGCGCGTTCGACTGCTCCGGTCTGATGTACTACAGCTGGCGGCAGGCCGGAGTGACCCTGCCGCGCACCTCGCAGGCCCAGGCGTACGCGGGCCAGCGGATCAACCTCTCCGAAGCGCGACCGGGAGACCTGGTGATCTTCTACCGGGACATGCACCACGTCGGCATGTACGCCGGCGGCGGTGTGATCGTGCACGCCCCCTACCCGGGCGCCAGGGTCCGCTACGAGAGCGTCAACGCCATGCCGGTCTCGGGGGTGGTCCGGCTCTGAGCGCGTCGCCGTCCGGCCCCTCCCGCGACCCCCACCCGGTAGACCGGCCCCGCCGCCTGCTGTCCCGGCGGGGTGCGCTGCTGCTCGCGGCAGGCGGTCTGGCCCAGCTGTCGCTGCCGCCGGTCGCCCCCGCGGCGGCACCCGTCCGGCAGGCGGAGGACCGGCGCGGTGAGGTGGCCGCCGTGCTGGCGGAGCGGGCGCGCTCGCTGCCCGCCCGGTCGGGGGTGCCGGCGGCCGAGGCGGCGTACCGCAACCTGGTGCTCGCCGCGGGCGACGGGCCGGACCGGCTGACCGCCGCGGCCGACCTGGCGGTGCGGATCGCCGGGTACGACGACCACCCCGTGGTGTACCCGCGCCGGATCGGGCTGGTCCGGACGGAAGCCGGCTGGCGGGTCGAGCGGGAGGAGAGCGCGAGCGGGCCGCCGGCGCTGTGGGACTTCGGGCCGGTACGGCCGGTGCCGGGCGCGCGCTGCCTGGTGCTCGGGTCGGCCGACGGCTCCGACCCGGCCGGGCTCGCCGCGGTCGGGGACAAGGCGCTGCCCGCCGTCGAGGAGGTCTGGGGCGGCGGCCGGCTCGGCCGGCTGCTGCTCGAACTGCCCGCCACCGAGGAGCAGTTCGCCCGGCTGCTGGAGGCCGACCCGGCCGACTGGGCGGACATGGCGGCGGTCACCGTCGCCGCCCCCGGCGCGCCCCGGAACACCCCGGCGGACCGGGTGCTGGTCAATCCCGAGGCGTACGGGCGGCTCAGCGACTTCGGCCGCCAGGTGGTCGTCACGCACGAGGCCACCCACGTCGCGACCAGGTCCGACACCCGGGCCTGGACGCCGCTGTGGCTCTCCGAGGGCGCCGCCGACTGGACCGCCTACCGCGACTCCGGCCGCAGCCCCCAGCAGATCGCGCCCGAGCTGGCCCGGGACGTCGCCGCCGGGAGACTGCCCACCGAGCTGCCCGAGGACCGGGACTTCGCCGCCGGTGCCGCCGGCATCGCCCAGGCCTACGAGCAGTCCTGGCTGGCCTGCGAGCTGATCGCCCGCCGCTACGGGCCGCAGCGGCTGGTCGCCTTCTACCGGGCGGTCGGCGCGGCCGACGGGCCGGACGAGGACCGCGAGCGCCGCACGGACCGGCTGCTGCGCGCCGAACTGGGCGTCGGCCTGGCCGAGTTCACCCGGCTCTGGCTGGGCGAGGTGGCGGCGCTGAAGGACCGGGACCGATAAGGGGTCTGCTCAGCGCCGCTGTTCGGCCGGGGTGCCCGGGTGGTCGATGCCGTCCAGCAGGTCCTGCTCGTACGCGATGCCCGGGCGCACCGGGTAGCCGGCGGCGGGCAGCGCGGCGGGCTCGCGGTCCAGCACCACGGTCGCCGGCAGCGGCGCCTCGCCGCGGGTGGAGCGCCAGAGCCGGACGCAGGAGAGCACGGTCGCGGCCAGCAGCAGCAGGTTGCGCAGGGCCAGGACGGTGATCGCACCGGGGTCGCTGGCCAGGACCTGGGTGAACATCGTCGGGAACTCGACCAGCGTCAGCGGGCAGGCGAGCAGGATCAGCAGCGCCACCGGCCGCTGGCTGGTGCCGCGCACGGTCAGGCAGACCGCCGCGACGCCGATCAGCCAGACCAGGTACTGCGGGCTGATCACCCGGCTGGTCACCACGAAGATCAGCAGCGCGCACAGCGCCGCGTCGTACATGGTGGCCGCGTTGCGGCGCTTGGAGGTGAAGCGCCACAGCAGCAGCCAGAGGAAGCCCAGCACGGTGCCGGCCATCATCACCTTGCTGACCACGCCGACCCACGGCCCGAGCATCTCGGGGGAGCCGTAGTTCATGGTGACCTTGCCGTCCCAGCCCCCGGCGATCCGGGCGAAGTGCAACGGCAGCGCGCCGACCGACTCGACCTCGATACCGCGGTCCTTCTGGAAGGCCAGGAAGTCGAAGGCGCCGTTCATGCCGGCCGCGAGCAGGAAGCCGGTCGAGACGGCGGTGGCACCCGCCAGCGTCCAGGAACGGCGGGTACGGCGGCCGGAGGGGGTGCCGATCAGGCCGAGCAGCGGCCAGACCTTGACGATGCCGCCCAGGCCCAGCAGCAGCCCGCCGACGGCCGGACGGCGGATCAGCGCCAGCAGCCCCGCCAGGGCGACCGCGGTGACGATGACGTCGAAGCGGTTGTAGATCATCGGGCCGAGCAGCGGGACGCCCGCCACCCACATCCAGGCGCCGGTCAGCGCCCGGCCCCGGCGCAGGCCGGTGCGGACCAGCAGCGCGGTCGCGGCGGCGTCGGCGATCCCACAGATCACCCAGAACGAGACCAGGTACGACCAGGGCAGCAGGCCCGGCAGCAGGATCACCAGGGCGGCACCCGGCGGGTACTGCCAGGTCACGTCGTCGAACGGGAAGGTGCCGGTCTGCAGCACGCCGTACCAGGCGTGGTAGATCATCCACACGTCGGCGGTGACGTCGCCGCCGGGCGACTTCAGCACGCCGGTGATCAGCAGCACCAGCAGGGTCCGGGTGGCCACCCAGGTCGCGCCGAGAGCGGCGAGCGCCCCGAGCGGGCGGCCGAGACGGCCGCGCGAAGAACCGGGCTCGGTGGCCGGGGCCAATTCCACTGCGCTCCCTCGTTCGTCTCGGACGTCCTCACCGGAGGCGTCGTACCGACGGACGCCCGGGCCGCGCTCCGTCGTCGGCGGCCCTGGGGCCGGTCTCCGGACCCAGGTACTAGGACTGACCCGGGGGTCAAACGGTTGCCGTGCGCGCTTCCGTTCCCGGCGGGTCATGGTGTTGACCTATCGTACGGATCACCCGGCGGTACACCGCGCACCCCCCGACCGAACGAGCCGTGGCCTGATGCACAGAACCTTGATCGTCACCAATGACTTCCCGCCCCGCCCGGGCGGCATCCAGGCCTTCGTGCACAACATGGCCGTCCGTCAGCCCGCAGGAAGCATCGTGGTGTACGCCTCGACCTGGCGGGACGGCAGCGAGGTGGCGCGCTTCGACGCCGAGCAGCCGTTCCCGGTCATCCGGGACCGGACGAAGGTGATGGTTCCCACACCCCGGGTCACCCGGCGGGCCGCCGAGATCCTGCGCGCCGAGAAGTGCGACTCGGTCTGGTTCGGCGCCGCCGCCCCGCTCGGCCTGATGGCGCCCACGCTGCGCCGGGCCGGGGCCGGGCGGCTGCTGGGCATGACCCACGGGCACGAGGCCGCCTGGGCCCAGCTGCCGGTCTCCCGGCAGCTGCTGCGCCGGATCGGCGCGGGCACCGACGTGCTGACCTACCTGGGCGAGTACACCCGCTCCCGGATCGCCGCCGCGGTCGGACCGCAGGCCGCGGCCCGGATGGTGCAGCTGCCGCCGGGGGTGGACGAGACGACCTTCCACCCGGGCTCCGGGGGCGCCGAGGTCCGCCGCCGGCTCGGGCTGGCGGACCGGCCGGTGGTGGTCTGCGTCTCCCGGCTGGTGCCGCGCAAGGGCCAGGACACCCTGATCGAGGCGATGCCGCAGATCCTGGCGGACGTGCCGGACGCGGTGCTGCTGATCGTCGGCGGCGGCCCGTACCGGGCGGACCTGGAGAAGCTGGCGGACGCCAAGGGCGTACGGGACTCGGTGCGGTTCACCGGCTCGGTGCCCTGGGAGGAGCTGCCCGCCCACTACGGCGCCGGGGACGTCTTCGCGATGCCCTGCCGGACCAGGCGCGGGGGGCTGGACGTCGAGGGCCTGGGCATCGTCTACCTGGAGGCCTCGGCGACCGGCCTGCCGGTGGTCGCCGGGGACTCCGGAGGCGCGCCGGACGCCGTGCTGGAGGGCGAGACCGGGTACGTGGTGCCCGGCGGCTCGGCCCCCGCGGCGGCCGAGCGGATCGTACGGCTGCTGCGCGACGAGGAGCTGCGGCGGCGGATGGGCGAGGCCGGGCGGCGCTGGGTGGAGCGCTCCTGGCGCTGGGACCTGCTGGCCGGGCGGCTGACCTCGCTGCTGGCCGCGTAGTACGGCGCCGGGCCCCGTCTCCTCCCCGGGGAGGAGACGGGGCCCGGCTTCCGGTGCTGCGGCTACTTCTTGTAGAGCGCCTCGATCTCGGCCGCGTAGTCCTTCAGCACGACGTTGCGCTTGAGCTTCAGCGAGGGCGTCAGGTGGCCGCTCTCCTCGGAGAACTCGGCGTCCAGCAGGCGGAACTTCTTGACCGCCTCGGCGTGCGAGACGGCCGCGTTGCCGTCGTCCACCGCGCTCTGCAGGGCGGCCAGCAGGTCCGGGTCCTCGGCGAGGTCGGCGACGGTCGCGGCGGCGGGCTTGCCGTTGAGCTCCTTCCACTTCGGGAAGAAGTCCGGGTCGACGGTGACCAGGCAGGCGATGAAGGGCTTGCGGTCGCCGACCACCATGACCTCGCCGACCAGGGCGTGGGCCCGGATCCGGTCCTCGATCACGGCGGGGGCGACGTTCTTGCCGCCGGCCGTGACGATGATCTCCTTCTTGCGGCCGGTGATCGTCAGGTAGCCCTCGGAGTCCAGCGAGCCGATGTCGCCGCTGGCCATCCAGCCGTCCTTGAGGGTGTCGGCGGTGGCCTGCGGGTTGTTCCAGTAGCCGGTGAAGACGTGCGGGCCCTTGAAGAAGACCTCGCCGTCCTCGGCGACCCGGACCGAGGCGCCGGGCACCGGCTGCCCGACCGTGCCGATCTTCGGCTTGTCCCACGGGTTGAAGGTGGTGGCCGCGCAGGTCTCCGTCAGGCCGTAGCCCTCCAGGACGGTGAAGCCGATGCCCCGGTAGAAGTGGCCCAGGCGCTCGCCGAGCGGGGCGCCGCCGGAGATGGCGTGGGTGGCCCGGCCGCCGAGGGCGGCGCGCAGCTTGCTGTAGACCAGCTTGTCGAAGACCGCGTGCTTGAGCCGCAGGACCAGGCCCGCGCCGCCGGCGTCCAGCGCCCGGCTGTAGGCGATCGCGGTCTCGGCGGCCTTGTCGAAGATCTTGCCCTTGCCGTCGGCCTGGGCCTTGGCACGGGCGGTGTTGTAGACCTTCTCGAAGACTCTGGGCACGCCCAGGATCAGGGTCGGCTTGAAGGCGGCCAGCTCGGCGGTGACGTCCTTGATGTCCGAGACGTGGCCGAGCTTGATCGGGGCCATCGCCGGGGCGATCTCGGCGATCCGGCCGAGCACGTGGGCCAGTGGCAGGAAGAGCAGGACGGAGCTCTCACCGGTGCGGAACAGCGGAGTCAGGCGCTCGACGACGTTGCCGCACTCGGCCATGAAGTTGCCGTGCGTCAGCTGACAGCCCTTCGGGCGGCCGGTGGTGCCCGAGGTGTAGACGATGGTGGCGATCGAGTCGGAGTCGGCGGTCCCGCGGTACTCGGCGACGGTCTCGTCGGAGACCTCGCGGCCGGCCTCGGCGAGCGCGGCGATCGCGCCCTGCTCGATCTGCCAGGTGTGCTTCAGCTCCGGGAGGCGGCCGCGGACCTCCTCGACCACCTTGCGGTGCTGGTCGGTCTCGGTGAGCACGGCGACGGCGCCGGAGTCGCCGAGGATCCACTCCACCTGCTCGGGGGAGGAGGTCTCGTACACCGGCACGGTGATGGCACCGGCCGACCAGATCGCGAAGTCCAGCAGCGTCCACTCGTACCGGGTCCGGGACATGATGCCCACGCGGTCGCCCGGGCGGATGCCGGCGGCGATCAGGCCCTTCGCGGCGGCGTGCACCTCGACCAGGAACTGGGCGGCCGTCAACTCCTGCCACTGGCCGTCCACCTTGCGGCTGAGCACCGCGACGTCGGGGTGCCGCTCGGCGTTCTGGTGCACGAGGTCGGAGAGGTTACCGCCGCTCGGTACCTGGTAGAGGGCCGGAAGGCTGAAGTCGAGCAAGACTGCTCCTCGTTCGCGACGCTGCGGGACGGCAGGACGTTACTGCCCGGTAGGCAGCTTCGACCAGGGGGGTCGGCCCCGGTGTTCGAAGTGTCACACCCGGCCGGGTCCGACCAGGCCGTGACCGGGTCGTTCGAATGGCACCCTACGGCAGCCCGTGCTGACCGGGCGGTAGCGTGGGTGATTATCGCCCGCTCGCCTCCGCGTACGCCCGCCCGGCAAGGCCCGCGCCGTCGAGCCGATCGCCGGTCGCGATAGCCTGCTCCGGGCGGACCGGGCCGAGCGCGCCCCGGCCGGACCGGCAGGCAGAGGGACGACGCGGAGGGCCATTCCATGGCGGAGCACACCAGGTCGAGCATCACCATCGACGCGACCCCGGCCACGGTCATGGCCGTGATCGCCGACTTCGCCGCCTACCCGGCCTGGACCGGCGAGGTCAAGGAGATCGAGGTCCTGGAGACCGGCGAGGACGGCCGCGCCGCCCAGGTCCGGCTGCTGCTCGACGCCGGTGCCATCCGCGACGAGCACGTCCTCGCCTACACCTGGAACGGCGACCGCGAGGTCGGCTGGACCCTCGTGCGCAGCCAGATGCTCCGCTCGCTGGACGGCTCGTACACCCTCGCCCCGCTCTCCGGCGGCCGCACCGAGGTGACCTACCAGCTCGCCGTGGACGTCAAGATCCCGATGCTCGGCATGATCAAGCGCAAGGCCGAGAAGGTCATCATCGACCGCGCCCTGGCCGGGCTGAAGAAGCGCGTCGAGGGCTGACACGGCGGAACGGGGGCCGACGGCATGACGGCGACACGCACCATCCTGGTCAGCGGCGACGCGGGCGCACCCGCGGTGGCCGCCGCCACCGCCCTGCACGCCGCGCGGCGCGGCCACCGCACCTGGCTGCTGGCGGCCGACGACCCGCACCGCGCGCTGGACTCCGCCCTCGGCACCCGGCTGGAGCCCGAGCCGCTCCGGTACGCAGCGGGCCTGACCGTCTCCCGGATCGACGAGCAGGCCGCCTTCCGCTACGCCGTCGGCGAGCTCACCGGCCGGCTCAAGCCCGCCCTCGACCTGCTCGGCGCCGAACAGCTCGACCCCGAGGAGCTCACCGCCCTCCCCGGCATCGCCCGGCTCGCCCTGCTGCGCGCCCTGCCCGCCGCCGACCAGGACGTCCTGGTCGTGCTCGCCCCGCCGCCCGCCGAGCTGATCGCCACCCTCGCCCTGCCCGAGCAGCTGGCGCGCTACCTGGACCGGCTCGTCCCCGAGCAGCGGCAGGCCGCCCGCGCGCTGCGCCCGCTGCTGGCCGGACTGGCCGGGGTCCCGATGCCCGCCGACTGGCTCTACGAAGGCCGAGGCAAGGCCGCCGCAGCGCTCGCCGAGTCCCGCGCCGCGATCACCGACCCCGGCACCAGCGTGCGCCTGGTCGTCCCGGCCGACGGCCACCCGTACGAGGAGCTGCGCCGGATCCGGGCCGGGCTCGCGCTGTACGGGCACCGGCCGGACGCGGTGGTCGTGCACGGCGCGCTGCCCGAGGCCGCCGCCTCCTCGCCCGACCCCTGGCTGGCCGCGCTGGCCCGCCGCCGGCAGGAGGAGCTGGCCGGGCTCGCCGCCGCGACCGACGCCCCGGTGCTGGTCACCGGTCTCGCCGAGGCCACCCTGGAAGCCGTCGCCGACCGCCTGTACGGGGACGGCCCCGGGCCCGAGCGGCTCGACCCGTCGCCCTGGACGGTCGAGGACCGGCTCGCCGCGGAGGGCCTGCTGGTCTGGCACCTCGACCTGCCCGGCGCCGACCGGGCCGAGCTGGACCTGGTCCGCCGGGGCGACGACCTGGTGGTCGGCCTCGGTGCCCACCGCCGGGTGCTCTCCCTGCCCTCCGCGCTGCGCCGCTGCACGGTGGCCGGGGCGGGGCTGCAGGGCACGGTGCTCTCGGTGCGGTTCGCGCCCGACCCTTCGCTCTGGCCGCAGGGCTGACGGGCCGTCCGGCCTTGCCGGGCCAGGTGGCCGGTCGGGTAGCGTCGGGCCGGAGGGCCGCGGGGTGCGGCCACGGCCGAGGAGGCGCCCGCGATGACCAGCACCGACGACCGCACCGAGCCCGCCGGGGACCGCACCGATCACGCCGGGGACCGCACTGAGCCCGCTGGGGACCGTACCGAGCCCGCCGGGGACCGCACCGAGCCCGCCGGGGACCGTACCGATCACGCCGAGCAGGCGGATCGGGCTGACGGGCAGGCTCACCCGTTCGGGCCGGAGCTGGGCCCGCTGGTGGACGAGGTGCGCCGGTTCGCGGGCGCGCTCGGCGAGAAGGCCCAGGAGGCCAGTGCCACCACCCTGATCACCCTGTCCGGTCTGGCCGACCGCCTGCGCACCCAGCAGCCGGAGGTCTACACCCACCTCGCCGCCGCCGGCTCCGGGATCGCCGCCGCGGGCGTCGAGCTGCTGGCCGCCTACCGCGCCGCCGTCGCCGGGCACGAGAGCCGCTGGACCGCCGGGCAGAGTGCGGCCACCGAGAAGATCGACCTCGACGGGCCTGACGAGCCGTCCGCCAAGCAGTGAAACCGTAACTTTCGGAGGGTGACCGCGTTGCTCTCGTGCGTCACGAAGAAGGAGATTAGATACGACTTTTGAAGCATTGCGGCCCGGTTGTCCCGAGATTGTCTTCGGATAATGTATGCGAGGGTGGTGACGGGGGCAGGGTTGGGCGGTACCGTTCCGTCCAGCGGGAACGAGTGAATAGCTGAGGGACACATGGCTCTGACCATCGGCGTCGATGTCGGCGGGACCAAGATCGCGGCAGGCGTGGTCGACGAGGCGGGCGCGATCCTGGCCCGGACCAGGGTGCCCACCCCGGCCGACCCGCAGTGGGCGGTCGACGCCATCGCGCAGGCGGTGCGCGAGCTCAAGGAGCAGCACCCCGACGTCGCCGCGGTCGGCGTCGGCGCCCCCGGCTTCGTGGACGGCAACCGCTCCACGGTGATCTTCGCGCCCAACATCGACTGGGAGAACGAGCCGCTGCGCGGCCGGATCGAGGAACTCACCGGTCTGTCCACGGTCGTCGAGAACGACGCCAACTGTGCCGCCTGGGCCGAGTTCCGCTTCGGCGCGGCCGCCGACCACCAGGACATGGTGCTGATCACCGTCGGTACCGGCATCGGCGGCGGCATCGTCCTGGACGGCCGGCTGCACCGCGGCCGCTTCGGCGTGGCCGGCGAGATCGGCCACCTCAACATGGTCCCGGACGGCCTGCAGTGCGGCTGCGGCGGCAAGGGCTGCTGGGAGCAGTACGGCTCCGGGCGCGCGCTGCGTCGATACGGCCGGGAGAAGGCGGCGGCCGACCCGGTGCGCGGCCGCCGGATGCTGGAGCTCAACGACGGCGTCGCCGAGACCATCCGCGGCATCCACATCACCGAGGCGGCCGAGGACGGCGACCCGCTCGCCCTGGAGTGCTACGCCGACCTGGCCGACTGGCTGGGCCGCGGCATGGCCGACCTCGCCGCACTGTTCGACCCGGGCGTCTTCGTGCTCGGCGGCGGCGTCTCCGACTCCGGCCGCCTGCTGCTCGACCCGGTCGCCAAGGCCTTCGAGCACTACCTGACCGGTGGTGTGCACCGCCCGCGCGCCGAGGTCGTCCTGGCCTCGATGGGCTCCGCCGCCGGCATCGTCGGCGCCGCCGACCTGGCCCGCACCCCCTGAGTAGAGCTCTCCCAAGCCCGCCGGCGGCGGTGCGACCGGGCCCCGACCAATCCCGGACGCGCCGTCGCCGTCGCATTACCGTCGTGAGGGTGACGACGTACCGGGGAGGGCCTCGATGACCGCCGCGACCACGACCGGAGCGACCGCGACCGCCGCGACCACGACCGGAGCGACCGCGACCGCCGCGGCCGTCGAACCGTTGCCGCCGGCCGGGCCGCGCCGGCTGCGCCTGCTCAGCTACAACATCCGCTCGCTGCGGGACGACCGGCGGGCGCTGGCCCGGGTGATCCGGGCCTGCGCGCCGGACCTGGTCTGCATCCAGGAGTCGCCGCGCTACTGGCGCCCCGAGGGCCAGGCGGGCCGGCTGGCCCGGAACACCGGGACGGTGGTCCTGGCCGGTGGCGGCCGCACCGCCGCCGGTCCGCTGCTACTCGGCCGGCCCGGCGCGGCGCAGGTGCTGGGCGTACACGACCGGCTGCTGCCCAAGACCCGCGGCCTGCACGCCCGGGGCTTCGCCACCGCGCTGCTGCGGCTGCCCGGCTCGGCACCGTTCACCCTGACCAGCTGCCACCTCAGCCTGGACGCCGAGGAGCGATACGGGCAGTTCGAGCTGCTGCTCGACCAGCTCGGGATCGCCGAACACGGCATCGTGGCAGGGGACTTCAACGAGCACCCGGACGGGCCGGGCTGGCAGCTGCTGGCCGCCCGGCTGCAGGACGGGTACCCGACCGCGCCCTGGGGCGGCGAGTTCACCTCCGTACCGGAACGCCCCTACCAGCGGATCGACGCCGTCTTCGCCACGCCCGGGATCACCGTCCTCGGCTGCGGGGTGCCGCACGGCCTGCCCGGAGTCACCGAGGCCGACCTGCGGGCCGCGACCGACCACCTGCCGGTGCTCGCCGTCCTGGAGATCCCGGAACGCTAGACCACCGCGCCGTGGTCCGGGTCCTCAGGCTCGTCCTCGTCGCGGTCCCGCATCCGGGCCACCAGGGTGACGAAGCCGCCGAGGAAGGCGGTGATCCCGACCCAGGCGGGCCAGCCCGAGATCTCCTGCCAGACCACGGCGTCGATCAGCAGCAGTGCCGGGCCGCCGAGCACGGCGAGCCAGGCGAACTTGGCGGTCACGTCGGCGGCGGGCAGCGGCGGGGGCTCCGGCGGGACGTAGTGGCCCTCGTCGGTCTCCTCGGCCAGCTCGAAGTCGCGCGGGCCCGCGGTGGCGGCCGGCAGCACCGGGCGGCCGGAGCGGGGGCGCGGCTGCGGGGCGAGGTCGGAGAGGTCGTCCGGCTCGCCGCGGCCGCCGGTGCCGTCCTTGTAGCCGCCCTTGAGCTCGTTCTGGGCGCGGAGGTTCTCGACCTCGGGCCAGTTGGGGTTGTTGAGGTCGACCGGGTCGTCGAACTGGGCGACCAGGGCGGCGAAGATCTCGTCCTGCTCGGCCTGGCTGCGCTCGGGCGCGCGGCGCGGCCGCGGTTCGGCGGCGTCCCCGCCGGCGTCCTCGGCGGAGGGGGGCGTCACGGCGCCGTCCGCGCCGGTACGGTCCGTCGGCGCACCGCCGGGGGTGACGCCGTCCTTCACCCCGTCGTCCCTCGTCGCGCCGTCCTCGCGGGGAGCCTCGTCCCCGCCGCCCGCCGTGCTGCTCTCGTGCACTTCCGGCCCTTCAGCCATGGTGATCGTCGGATTCGTCCCGGGTTGCGCCCGCCGCGTGCGCGGGGGCCAGCCGTCGGATGAAGTCCTGGCTGGCCGCGAATATTTCCGCCGCGTCGTGGTCCAGCGTCGCGACGTGGAAGCTGCGCTGGCACAGCCGCTCCGTCACGTCGGTCGAGGATATCCGGGCCAGCACCAGTTCCGAGTTGGCCGGCGAGACCACGTGGTCCTGCGGGCTGTGGAAGAGCAGCACCGGCTGGGTCACCTCCGGCAGGCGGTGCTGCACCTCCCGCCACAGCCGGCTCAGCGACCAGGCGGCGTGCAGCGGCGTCCGGTCGTAGCCGAGTTCGGTGGCCCCGGTCTTGGCGATGTCGTTGGCGACCCCGGCCGTGCTCGGGACGAGGTGGCGCAGCACCGGAAGCAGCGCACTCGCGGGGGTGTCCGAGCGCACCGACGGGTTGACCAGCACCAGCCCGGAGACCGTCGGTCCGTGCACCGCGGCCAGCCGCAGGGCCAGCGCTCCGCCCATCGACAGCGCGCAGACGAAGACCTGCTCGCACTCCTCGGCGAGGGCCAGCAGCTCGCGCTCGACCTCGGCGTACCAGTCCTCCCAGCGGGTGAGCTGCATGTCCTGCCAGCGCGTGCCGTGCCCCGGCAGCAGTGGCAGCGACACGGTGAACCCGGCCGCGGCCAGCTCCTCGGCCCACGGCCGCAGCGACTGGGGCGATCCGGTGAAGCCGTGGCAGAGCAGCACCCCCACCGGTCCGCCGCGGTGGCGGTATGGTTCGGCACCGGGCAGCAGCGGCATGGCGGACTCCTTCGCGGGCGGGTGGCGCTGGGGGAGGGAACGCTGGAGGGGAGCTGCAGGAATTCGCATCGTCCCACGCCCCGCGCCGGGTCGTACACCCCCTTCGGCGGGGCCGGGCACAGCCGACGGCCGCGGGGCATTAGGATCGACCGGTCCGCATAACAGGAGGCCCGGGTTGTTCTACCGACTGATGAAGATGATCGTCGCGCCACTGCTTCGGATCTTCTTCCGGCCGTGGATCGAGGGTGAGGAGAACATCCCCACCGAGGGTGCGGCGATCATCGCGAGCAACCACCTGTCCTTCTCGGACTCGTTCTTCTTCCCCGCGCTGATCAAGCGCCGGGTGACCTTCATCGCGAAGGCCGAGTACTTCAACACCCCGGGCCTCAAGGGCCGGCTGACCGCCGCGTTCTTCAAGGGCGTCGGCCAGCTGCCGGTGGACCGCTCGGGCGTGCGCGGCGCCGGCGAGGCCGCGATCCGCAGCGCGATCGCGGTGCTGGAGCGCGGCGAGCTGTTCGGCGTCTACCCGGAGGGCACCCGCTCGCCCGACGGCAAGCTGTACCGCGGCAAGGTCGGCGGTCTGGCCCGCGTCGCGCTGGCCACCGGCGCCCCGGTGATCCCGGTCGCCATGATCGACACCGAGAAGGTGCAGCCGCCCGGCCAGGTGATCCCGAACTTCGGCATCCGCCCCGGCATCCGGATCGGCCGCCCGCTGGACTTCTCCCGCTACCACGGCATGGAGAACGACCGCTTCATCCTCCGTTCGGTGACGGACGAGGTGATGTACGAGATCATGCGGCTCTCCGGCCAGGAGTACGTGGACATCTACGCGACCGCCGCCAAGCGGCAGATCGCCGACGAGAAGAAGAAGGCCGACGCCGAACGCCGCGCGGCCGCCAAGGCGGAGAAGGCCGAGGCCGCCGAAGCCGAGAAGGCCGAGAAGGCAGCCGAGGCGGAGAAGGACAAGGAGACCGGGTCGTCCTGACGGCCCGGCCGGGCCCGGGGGAGGGACGGATGACGGACGGCGGCAGAGCCGGCGCGGTGGGCGGCACGGTGGCGGCCGGCGGCATGTCCGTCGAACTCCCGCTGTGGAAGGCCATCTCCTACTTCCGCGTGCTGGCCCTGATCTACGCGCTGCTGCGGTACTTCAACTCGTACCTGCACTTCCTGCACCCGGTGGCCGGCTGGATCTTCCTCGGCGCGCTCACCCTCTGGACCCTCGCCACCACCCGGGCCTTCGCCAACCCGCAGCGCTGCACCTGGTACGTCCTGGGCGTCGACCTCACCCTCGTCGTCACCGGCGTCGTGATGAGCGGCCTGACCGACGCCCCGGCCCGGATCAGCCACGGCGCCCCCACCCTGCCCACCATCTGGGCCGCCGGGACGGTGCTCGGCTGCGCCGCGAAGGGCGGCTGGCGCCCGGCTGCGGCCTCGGGCTCCGTGATCGGCGTCGCCAACATCCTCGGCCACGGCGGGCCGACCGGCGACAACATCCACAACATCGTGCTGCTGATGGTCGCCGGGTGCGCGATCGGCTACGTGATCGAGCTGGCCCGGGCCAGTGAGGCCACGCTCACCCGGGCGCTGCAGGTCGAGGCGGCCACCCGGGAGCGCGAGCGGCTCTCCCGGGACATCCACGACGGCGTGCTGCAGGTGCTGGCGCTGGTCCAGCGGCGCGGCGCGGAGCTGGGCGGGGGGACGGACACCGGCGCCGGCGCGTCCTTCGCCGAGCTGGGCCGCCTGGCCGGGGAGCAGGAGCGGGCGCTGCGGACGCTGATGACCGGCGGCCCGATCCCGGCGCAGCGACTGCCGGAGCCCGACGCCGCCGAGCCGCGCGACCTCACCGCGCTGCTGCGCCCGTACGCCGACGAGCGGATCACGCTCTCCGCTCCCGGTACCCCTGTGCTGCTGCCCGCCCCGGCGGCGGGCGAGCTCGCCGCCGCGGTCGGCGCGGCCGTCGACAACGTCCGCCGGCACGCCGGGGAGGACGCCCGGGCCTGGATCCTGGTCGAGGACGAGCCGGAGGCCGTGACGGTCAGCATCCGCGACGACGGCCCGGGCTTCGCCCCCGGCCGGCTCGGCGAGGCGGAGCGGGCCGGGCGGCTCGGCGTCTCCCAGTCCATCCGCGGCCGGCTGCTGGACCTCGGCGGCACGGCCGAGCTGTACTCGGCGCCCGGGGAGGGTGTCGAGGTCGAACTGCGCGTCCCGAGGAAGGCCACTCCATGACCGACCAGCTGATGACCGATCAGCCGACCACCGACCGGCCGGTGCGGGTGATGGTGGTGGACGACCACCCGATGTGGCGGGACGCCGTCTCGCGCGACCTCGCCGAGTCCGGGCTGGACGTGGTGGCCACGGCGGGCGACGGCGAGGAGGCCGTGCGCCGTGCCCGCGCATGCTCGCCGCAGGTCGTCGTGCTGGACCTCAACCTGCCCGGGCTGCCCGGTGCCGAGGTGTGCCGCCAGGTGGTCGCGCACGACCCGGCGGTGCGGGTGCTGGTGCTGTCGGCCAGCGGGGAGCACCAGGACGTGCTGGAGGCGGTGAAGTCCGGCGCGACCGGGTACCTGGTGAAGTCGGCCGGGCGGGAGGAGCTGCTGGACGCGGTGCGGCGTACGGCCGTCGGCGACGCGGTGTTCACCCCGGGCCTGGCGGGCCTGGTGCTCGGTGAGTTCCGCCGGCTGGCCGCCGAGCCGGCCCCGGCCTCGGCGCCGGCCGCCCCGCAGCTGACCACCCGGGAGACCGAGGTGCTGCGGCTGGTGGCGAAGGGCCTGTCGTACCGCCAGATCGCGGACCGGCTGGTGCTGTCGCACCGCACGGTGCAGAACCACGTGCAGAACACGCTCGGGAAGCTGCAGCTGCACAACCGGGTGGAGCTGGTCCGGTACGCGATCGAGCAGGGCCTGGACGACGAGATCTGAGACGGCGGGATCCGAGACGGCGGGATCCGACGGGCCCCGGGCGGTGCGTCCGCCCGGGGCCCGTCGGCCACCCGGTCACTCGGCTGCTCAGCGCTGTACCGCCGCCACCTCGCGGAGCAGGCCGGCCACGATGTCCACGCCCTCGCGGGTGAGCACCGACTCGGGGTGGAACTGCAGGCCCGCGAAGCCGGGCCCGCGCAGGGCGTGGATGTCGCCGGTGGCGGCGTCCCGGGAGACCTCGATGCCCTCCGCGGCGAGCCGGACCACGTCGGCCTCCGAGCAGCGCGCGGTGAAGGCGTTGTAGAAGCCGACCGTCCGCTTGGTGCCGAACAGGTCGATGCTCTCCTGCGCCCCCTGGTACGGGACGGCCTTGCGGCCCAGCGCCAGCCCTAGCTCGGCGGAGAGCAGCTGGTGGCCGAGGCAGACCGCGAGCAGCGGCGCGGTCCGGGCACCGGAGCGGACGGCGGCCAGGGTGTCCGCGACGATCGGCCGCAGCACGGACATCTTGGGGTCGTCGGCGAGCGCCGGGTCGCCGGGGCCGGGGCCGAGCACCAGCGGGCCGCGGTGCGCCGCGACCAGCTCGCGCAGCCCCGGCTCGTCGTAGCGCACGACCCGCACCCGGTGTCCGAGCGAGCCGAGCAGGTGGGCGAGCATCGAGGTGAAGGTGTCCTCGCCGTCGACGACCAGGGTCGGCTCGGCCTCGGTGACCGGGGTCGGCGTCTGCATCCGCAGCCAGAACGGGGCGAGGCTGGCCCGGCGGGCGTCGAGGGCGGCCTGCACCCGGTGGTCGTCGGCGAGCCGGGGGCCGACCGGGTGGGGCAGCCTGGTGGGCGCGGGCCGGGCGCCGATCGCGGTGAGTACCCCGGCGGCCTTGGCGTGGGTCTCGGCGACCTCGGACTCGGGGACGGAGTGGCGCACCAGGGTGGCGCCGACCCGGACGACCAGCCGACCGGTGGCCGGGTCGATGTCGGCGGTGCGGATGCAGATCGGGGAGTCCAGCAGCTGCCCGCCGCTGGCGGACCGTCCGATCAGGGCGAGCGCGCCGGAGTAGTAGCCGCGCCCGGAGGGCTCGTAGCGCCGGATGACCCGGGTGGCGTTCTCGACCGGGCTGCCGGTGACGGTGGCGGCGAACATCGTCTCGCGGAGCACCTCGCGGACGTCCAGCGAGGTGCGTCCGCGCAGCTCGTACTCGGTGTGGGCGAGGTGGGCCATCTCCTTGAGCCGGGGCCCGAGCACCTGGCCGCCGAGGTCGCCGACCGTGCACATCATCTTGAGCTCCTCGTCCACGACCATGGTGAGCTCCTCCAACTCCTTGGGGTCGTGCAGGAACTGGAGCAGCGAGTCGAGGTCGGAGCCGCCCGCGGGATAGCGGTAGGTGCCGGAGATCGGGTTCATCACGACGGTGCCGCCGCTCTGCCGGACGTGCACCTCGGGCGAGGCGCCGACCAGGACCCGCTCGCCGGTGTGCACCAGGAAGGTCCAGTAGGCGCCGCGCTCCTGCTCCAGCAGCCGCCGGAACAGCGTCAAGGCGAGGGCCGGGGAGAAGTCCTCCAGGGTGGCGTGGAAGTCCCGCCGGATCACGAAGTTGGCGCCCTCGCCGTTGCCGATCTCGTCCTCGATCACCCGACGGACGATCGAGGCGTACGAATCGTCGTCCACATCGAACGCGCCGCCGGTGAGTGAGACCGGCAACTTCGGTAGGGCGGTGGTGAATTCGGCCAAGGAGAGGACGTGCTGCTCGGCTACCGAGAGGGCCTGCAGCGGGGTGCCGTCGTCGTGCGCCTCGAAGCCGCGCTCGCGGATCTGCCGGTACGGGACGAGCGCGAGCAGGTCGTGCACCGGGCCGCCGTCGGCCGGGATGCCGGTGCGCACCGGGAGGTCGGCGAGGTGTTCGTAGCTGTCGACGGTGCCGAGCAGCACCTCGACGGTGTCCGGGGCGATGCGGGGGGTGCGGCGGTGCAGCAGGGCGAAGGCGGGAGCGCCGGGGCTGGTGAGACGGGTGAGCAGGTCGGTGGCGGTGGTCACGGTGCGGCTTCCTTCCGGGTGCATGGCGAGGGCGGTGCTGGGATCCGCTCCCGGAGGGGCCGTCTGCTCAAACGCCGACGGCCGCCCCGAGGGGCGGCCGTCGTGTGTTCGCTCAGGAACGCGCGATCGGTGGGCCACCCATGGGGGAGGCCCACCACCAGGAGTAGTTGTGGTGCGCGTGCATGGCTCGAGCGTAGCGGATCCGGCAGGACGGGTGAGGCTGAATCACGCGTTTGTCCGAGATGCGTCTCACCACTCGGGCAATGGTCACGGATCGGCCGTGTCACCCCGTAGCCTTGGCGGTGTGACCGCTACGACTGAGACATCGAGGGCTGCCCACTCCTGGCAGTCCCTGCCCGCGGCGCAGCAGCCTGAATGGCCGGACCAAGAGGCTCTGCGCAAGACCCTTGCCGAGCTCGCCTCGTATCCGCCGCTCGTCTTCGCCGGCGAGTGCGACCAGCTGCGCGCCCGGCTCGGAGCCGTGGCGCGCGGGGAGGCCTTCCTCCTCCAGGGTGGTGACTGTGCCGAGGCCTTCGACGGCGTCTCGGCGGAGCACATCCGCAACAAGCTGAAGACCCTGCTGCAGATGGCAGCCGTGCTGACGTACGCGGCCTCGGTGCCGGTGGTGAAGGTCGGCCGGATCGCCGGCCAGTACTCCAAGCCGCGCTCCAAGTCGACCGAGACCCGCGACGGCGTGACCCTGCCGGTCTACCGGGGCGACTCGGTGAACGGCTTCGAGTTCACCCCGGAGTCCCGCATCCCGGACCCGGAGCGCCTGAAGCGGATGTACAACGCGTCCGCCGCGACGCTCAACCTGGTGCGCGCGTTCACCACCGGTGGTTACGCCGACCTGCGCCAGGTGCACGCCTGGAACCAGGACTTCGTCCGCAACTCGCCGGCCGGTCAGCGCTACGAGCAGCTCGCCCGGGAGATCGACAACGCCCTGGCGTTCATGAACGCCTGTGGTGTCGCGCCGGAGGAGTTCAAGACCGTCGAGTTCTTCTCCTCGCACGAGGCGCTGGTCCTCGACTACGAGACCGCGCTGACCCGCGTGGACTCGCGCACCGGCGAGCTGTACGACGTCTCCGGCCACATGGTGTGGATCGGTGAGCGCACCCGGCAGCTGGACCACGCGCACATCGAGTTCGCCTCGAAGGTCCGCAACCCGATCGGCGTCAAGCTCGGCCCGACCACCTCGGTGGACGAGGCACTGGCCCTGATCGAGAAGCTGGACCCGGAGCGCGAGCCCGGCCGGCTGACCTTCATCACCCGGATGGGCGCGGGCAAGATCCGCGACCACCTGCCCGCCCTGGTGGAGAAGGTCACCGCCTCCGGTGCCAAGCCGGTGTGGATCTGCGACCCGATGCACGGCAACACCTTCGAGGCCTCCAGCGGGCACAAGACCCGCCGCTTCGACGACGTCCTGGACGAGGTCAAGGGCTTCTTCGAGGTGCACCGCGCGCTCGGCACCCACCCGGGCGGCATCCACGTGGAGCTGACCGGCGACGACGTCACCGAGTGCGTCGGCGGCGGCGACGAGGTCCTGGTGGACGACCTGCACCAGCGCTACGAGACGGCCTGCGACCCGCGGCTCAACCGCAGCCAGTCGCTGGACCTGGCGTTCCTGGTCGCGGAGATGTACCGGGGGCAGTGAGCCCTCCGCTCCGCGGGCGAATGTGACGAAGGCCCCTCCGGTTTCGGGATTCCCGAGCCCGGAGGGGCTTTTTCGTACCCGGATCGCCGGGTAAGGTGAGGCTTAGTGAACTAAGGCAAGCCTTAGTCAAGATCCACTCCACGCTTCACCCTGGGAGAGACCGCGATGTACGTGTGCATGTGCCATGCGGTCACCGAGGACCAGGTGAAGAAGGCGATCGACGGGGGTGCCAACACCCCCCGCCAGATAGCGAAGGGCTGCAAGGCCGGCACCGACTGCGGCTCCTGCGTGCGCCGGATCCAGGCGCTGCTCGGCGAGCACGGCGCCCGGCCCTGCCCGACCGCCAGGCTGGCCGCGAAGCTCGGCCTCGCCGACCCGGAGGCGCAGGACGCGCCCGTCGCCGGAGCGCCGACCGCCCCGGCGACCGTGGCGGTTCCGGCTGCGGCGCCGCTCGCCCCGGTCGCCCCGTTCGCGCCGGTCGCCCCGATGGTCCCGCTGCGCGTGGCCTGAGGCCCGCCGCCCGGGGTCTGCCGTCCTGGGTCTGCCGTCCGGGGGCTCAGGACTCCGGCTGCTCGATGAGCTGGGCGAGGTAGAGAGGCTCGCCGAGCTTCTCCAGGAGCTCCAGCTGGGTGTCGAGGTAGTCGATGTGGTGTTCCTCGTCGGCCAGGATGTCCTCGAAGATGTTCGCCGAGGTGACGTCGTTCTTGGCCCGCATCACCACGACCCCGCGCTTGAGCCGGTCGATCGCCTCCACCTCGATCTGGCGGTCGGCCTCGAACATCTCCTTGACCGTCTGGCCGATCCGGACGTGGAACAGTCGCTGGTAGTTGGGCAGGCCCTCCAGGAACAGGATCCGGTCGGTGAGCGTCTCGGCGTGCTTCATCTCGTCGAAGGACTCGTGCCGGGTGTACTTGGCGAGCTTCGTCCAGCCGAAGTTCTCCTGCATCTTGGCGTGCAGGAAGTACTGGTTGATCGCGGTGAGCTCGGCGGTGAGCTGCTCGTTGAGGAACTCGATGACCTCGGGATCGCCCTGCATGGCGGTGCCTCCTGCGCTCGTCCTGGGGTGGGGCCTGCGCTGGGCATCCTGGCACCGCGACGGGAAGGAATTCCAGTAAGTTCACACTCACTAGGACATGTGTCGGAATATCCGATTTGGGGGGAATCGGGTCAGTGGGTGATCGACCTTTGGCCCGTACGGGCGGGGCGTGAACCCTGGCCAAGGGGCGCGCGTCGGCGCCCGTCCGCCGTCTGTCACCATGGATCCATGGGTCAGTCCAAACACGAACAGCTTCCGCCGTCTGACCCGAGGCTCCCTCCGGGCCAGCGCGCACAGCGCGGCTGGCCCGCTCTGCACTACGGTCCGGTGCCCCGCTTCAAGCCGCTGACCTGGGACCTCCAGGTGTTCGGCGCCACCGCCTCGGCGGAGAAGCACAGCTGGGACTTCGAGGCCTTCAACGCCCTGCCGCGCACCACCGTCGTCGCCGACATGCACTGCGTCACCAAGTTCTCCGTCCTCGGCAACGTCTGGACGGGCGTGTCGGCCGCCGCCGTGCTCGACCTGGTGCCCCCGGCGCCCGGCGTCACCCATGTGATGGTCTGGGCCGAGTACGGCTACAGCGCCAACCTGCGGCTGGCCGACTTCGCCGACCCGCGCACCCTGCTCGCCACCCACCGCAACGGCGAGGCGCTGACCGCCGAGCACGGCTTCCCGGTCCGGCTGGTCGTGCCGCAGCTGTACGCCTGGAAGGGCCCCAAGTGGGTCCGCGCGGTGGAGTACATGCGGGCCGACCGGCGCGGCTTCTGGGAGGAGCGCGGCTACCACAACCTCGCCGACCCCTGGCGCGAGCAGCGCTACTCCTACCAGGAGGAGCCGGGCGAGGGCCCGCTGCGCTGAGCCCGGCCGAGAGCCGTCAGCACCGAGACCCGTCAGCACCGAGAGCCGTCGGAACCGAATGCCGTCAGCGCCGAGAGCCGTCAGAACAGCGAGAACCTGACCGTCACCGCGCTGCGCTGCGGCCGCCGCTCGCCCGCCGCCGGGGACTGGCCGTTCACCTTGACCGCGCCGAACACGTCCCAGCCGCTGGTCTGCATGGTGAAGCCCGCGGCCTGCAGCGCCTTCTGCGCCTCGTCCTTGGTCAGCCCGGTGACGTTCGGGACCGGCACCATGCCCTTGCTGACCACCAGCGACACCGCGGCGTTCTCCTGCAGCTGCTGCCCGGCCGCCGGCGAGCTGCTGATCACCGAGCCCTCCGGGACACCGTCGTCGTAGGTCTCGGTCACGCTGCCCCTGGTCAGCTGGGCGCCGGCCAGGGCCGCGGCGGCGTCGGCGGCGCTCTTGCCGACGACGTCCGGCACCGCGATCCGCTTGGGGCCCTTGGAGACGGTGACGGTGATGTTGTCGCTCCGGCGGGCGCGTGCGCCCACCCCGGGGTCGGTGGAGATCACCTGCCCGGACGGGACGGACTCGCTGAACGCCTCCACGAACCTGCCGTGCAGGCCCTCCTTGTCCAGGATCCGCTGCGCCTCGGCCCGGTCCTTGCCGAGCACCCCGGGCACCGAGCCGTACAGCCCCTCGGAGAGCCCGTAGGTGGCGCCTCCGACCGCCAGCACCAGCGCGGTCAGCGCGGCGGCCCAGATCAGCGCCTTGCGGGGGACCCGGCGCAGCAGCCCGGGTCGGCGCTCGCGCACCGGGGCCGGCTCGTCGTACGGGCGTGGCTCGGTGAGCAGCTGGTCCATCAGCTCCGGAGGGACGTCCAGCACGCTGGTGCGCTCCGTCGGCGGTGTGTCGGCGGGGCGCGCCGGCGGCTGGATCACCGAGGTCGGCTCGCTGGTCGGGTAGCGCGGGCTGGGCCGGGCGGAGGCCGGCGGCTCGGCGTCCAGCTCGGCCGGGGTCAGGGTGCGGCGGACGCGCTGGAGGCCGGCGAGCAGCTCGACCGCGTCGTACGGGCGGGCGTCGGCGACCCGGGCGCAGGCGCCCGCCACTATGGCGTCCAGCTCGGGCCCGACCGCGGGGGCGACCAGGGAGGGGGCGGGGACGTCCTCGTGCAGGTGCTTGTACATGACCTGGACGGGGTTGTCGCCGGTGTGCGGGCGGCGGCCGGTGAGCATCTCGTACAGCAGGATGCCGGCCGCGTAGACGTCGACCCGCTGGTCGGTGGGGGCGTCCGGGAGGATCTGCTCGGGGGCCAGGTAGGAGACGGTGCCGAGGACCGTGCCCCCGGTGGCGGTGCTGGTCGAGGTGGGCGCGCCGTCGGCGCTGCCGAGCACCCGGACCAGGCCGAAGTCGGCGACCTTGACCAGGCCGCCCTCGGTGATCAGCACGTTCTCCGGCTTGACGTCGCGGTGCACCAGCCCGGCCCGGTGGGCGGCACCGAGGGCGGCGAGCACCGGCTCCAGGACGTCCAGCGCGGCCCGGACGGAGAGCGCGCCGCGGTCGCGCAGCAGGTCGCGCAGGGTGCGGCCGGGCACGTACTCCATGGCGAGGAAAACGTTTCCGCCGTCCGCGCCCTGATCGAAGACGTTGACCACATTGGGGTGGGTGAGCTTGGCGACCGCCTTGGCCTCGCGGATGAAGCGGGCGGTGAAGCCCTCGTCCCCGGCCAGCGCGGGGTGCATCACCTTGAGAGCGACCACCCGGTCCAGCCGGGTGTCGGTGCCCTTGTAGACGGTGGACATCCCGCCGGTGGCGATGCGCTGCTCGACCCGGTACCGGTTGTCGAGCAGGGTGCCGATCAGCGGGTCGTGCAATGCCATGTCCACCCGCGCGAGTCTAGTGGCGGGGCGGGCGGCCGGACCCGGGGGACACCGCCCCAGGGCCCAGCTGTGCCCGGCTTGTGACACGCCTCAGAACGCCGGGCGTTCCCGGGTGTCGAGGTCGGCCCGGCCGGCCATCGCGGAGGAGGCCTCGGCGTGGAAGCGGCGCGGGATGCGGCCGGCCCGGTGGGCGAGCCGACCCGCCTCGGCGGCGTGCCGCATCGCTTCGGCCATCAGCACCGGGTCCTGAGCGCGGGTCACCGCGGAGGCGAGCATCACCGCGGAGCAGCCCAGCTCCATCGCCAGCGCGACGTCGGATGCGGTGCCGGCGCCCGCGTCCAGGATCACCGGGACGCCCGCGCTCTCCACGATCAGCTGGAAGTTGTGCGGGTTGCGGATGCCGAGGCCGGAGCCGATCGGCGAGCCCAGCGGCATGATCGCGGCGCAGCCGACGTCCTCCAGCTTGCGGGCCAGCACCGGGTCGTCGTTGGTGTACGGCAGGACGGTGAAGCCGTCGTCGACCAGGGTCTCGGCGGCGTCCAACAGTTCGATCGGGTCCGGCAGCAGGGTCCGCTCGTCGGCGATCACCTCCAGCTTCACCCAGTCGGTGCCGAGCGCCTCGCGGGCCAGCCGGGCCGTCAGCACGGCCTCGCCGGCGGTGAAGCAGCCGGCCGTGTTGGGCAGGACGCGGATGCCGTTGCGAGTCAGCACGTCCAGGACGGAGCCCTGGGTGTTCGCGGCGACCCGGCGCATCGCGACGGTGGTCAGCTCGGTGCCGGAGGCGAGCAGCGCGCGCTCCAGGACCTCCAGGCTCGGCGCGCCGCCGGTGCCCATGATCAGCCGGGAGGAGAAGGTCGTCCCGGCGATGGTCAGCAGGTCGTCGGCCATCTCAGCCTCCCTGGACGGCGGTGAGGATCTCGACCCGGTCACCCGGGTGCAGCGGCGTCTCGGACCACGAACTGCGGGGCACCACGGCCTCGTTGAGCGCGGCAGCGACACCGGTGTTGGCCCGGCTGACGGTGGCCACCACCTCGGCGAGGGTCGTCGTGGCGGGCACCGCGCGGGGCTCGCCGTTGACCGTCAGCGCGACCTCGGTCGGGGCGGTGTCGGTCGGGGCGGTGTCGGTGGGCGCGGTGCCGGTGGGCGTGGTGCCGGTCGGGGCGGTCTCGGTCATGCCAGGGCCTTCGTGGTGGGGCGAGCGGGGTCGGGGGAGAACCGGGTCGGGGTGAACGGCCGCGCCAGTTCCGGGAGTTCGCCGGTGGCCAGGTACTCGGAGACCAGGTCGGCGGTCACCGGGGTGAGCAGGACGCCGTTGCGGTAGTGCCCGGTGGCGGCGACCAGCCCCGGCAGTGCGGTCGGGCCGAGCAACGGTGCGTTGTCGGGCGAGCCGGGGCGCAGCCCGGCCGAGGTCTCCACCAGCGGGAGTTCGGTGATCCCCGGGACCAACTCGTGGGCGTCGCGCAGGAGTTCGTACACCCCGCCGGCGGTGACCGTGGTGTCGTAGCCCTGCTCCTCGGTGGTCGCGCCGATGACCAGCTCGCCGTTCTCCCGCGGCACCAGGTAGATGTGCTGACCGCGCACCACCGCGCGGACGTTGCGGGAGAGGAACGGCCGGTAGGCGTCGGGGATCCGGAGGCGCAGCACCTGCCCCTTCACCGGGCGGATCGCGGGCAGCACGCCCTCGGGCAGTCCGGCCAGCCGGTGGCTGTGCGGGCCCGCGGCGAGGACGACCCGCTCGGCGGTCAGGGTCTCGTGGGTGCTCAGCCGGGCGCCGACCGCGCGACCGCCCTCGACCAGCAGCTCCACCGCCTCGGCGCGGTGGATCAGGACCGCGGCGCTTTCGCAGGCGGAGAGCAGCGCGTCGAGCATCCGGCGGCCGTCCACCTGGTGGTCGTCCGCGACGTGCAGGCCGCCGCGCACCCCGGGGGCGAGCATCGGCTCCAGCTTGCGGGCCTCCCGGCCGGTCAGCCAGGTCGAGTCCAGGCCCAGTCGCAGGTGGAGCGCGTGCAGTTCGCGCAGTTCCTCGCGGTCGTCGGAGTCCAGCGCGACGGCGACCGTGCCGCACCGGCGGTAGCCGGTGTCCTGGCCGCCGCTCGCTTCCGTCAGCTCGGCGGCGAAGTCCGCGTACCGCTCGCTGGAGGCCATGCCGAGGTGCAGCAGCGGCTCCTCGCCGTACTGGAGCTCGGTGACCGGGGCGAGCATCCCGGCCGCGACCTGGGCCGCCCCGCCGCCGGGGGACGGGTCGACCACGACGGTCCGCAGCCCGCGCTGCGCCGCCCGCCAGGCGACGGCGAGGCCGATGATGCCCCCGCCGATCACCAGGACGTCGGCGCGGGCGCCTGATGGCAAGCGTGTCAAAGCTGCTCTTCTCCCTTCGCCGGTATGACCCGGATCAGGTTCGGACGGTCGCAGGCCGTGCCAGCCCGCCTCTCAGCCCGGTTCGCCGGGCTCCCGTGATGGTGTCCCCACCATAACGCCGGGGTGCGGCCCGGCCGAAGGCCCGTACGAAGGGTGGACGGCCCCGGGGTGGCGGCGTGGCGCTGAGTACAGTGACGGGCGTGGCAGAGCTGAACGGAACGGATCGGGTGGTCGTCGTCGGGGCCGGGCTGGCCGGGGCGCAGTGCGCCCTGAAGCTGCGGCAGGGCGGGTGGCGGGGGCGGATCACGCTGGTCGGCGAGGAGCCGCACGCGCCGTACGACCGGCCGCCGCTTTCCAAGGACGTCCTGCTCGGCAAAAGCGACAGCACCACCCTGGACATCGACTACGCGCACCTGGGCATCGAGGTCCTCACCGGCCGCCGCGCCACCGGCCTCACCCCCGGCGTGCTGCACACCGACGGCGGTGACCTCCCGTACGGCTCGCTGGTGATCGCCACCGGTGCCGTCCCGCGCGCCCTGCCCGGTGCCGAGCGGGCGCACCTGCTGCACACCCTGGACGACGCGCTGGCGCTGCGCGCGCTGCTGCGCCCCGGTCTGCGGCTGGTGCTGGTCGGCGCGGGCTGGATCGGTGCCGAGGTGTCCACCGCGGCGCGGGCGGCGGGCTGCGAGGTGACCGTGGTCGAGGCGGGTCCGGCGCCGCTGCCCGGTGCGCTGCCGACCGCGATCGGCTCGGCGATGGCCGCCTGGTACGCCGAGGCCGGGGTGGAGCTGCGCTGCGGGGTCGGGGTGGCGGCCGTCGAGCCCGGGGCGGTGCTGCTGGCGGACGGCTCGCACCTGCCCGCCGACGAGGTGGTGGTCGGCATCGGCGCCCGGCCCGCGACCGGGTGGCTGGCCGGCTCCGGCGTCGAGCTGGACGGGACCGGGGCCGTCGTGGTGGACGCGCACCTGCGGACCGGCGTGCCCGGCGTCTTCGCGGCCGGCGACTGCGTCAGCTACCCGTCGGCCCGGGCCGGTGCCCGGCTGGCCGTCCAGCACTGGGACCACGCGCTGCAGTCCGGCGAGGCGGTGGCCGCCGCCGTCCTCGGCGTGGACGCGCCGCCGTACGACCCGGTGCCGTACTTCTGGTCGGAGCAGTTCGGGCGGATGGTCCAGTACGCGGGCCGGCACGCCGAGGGCGACGAGCCGCTGTGGCGCGGCAGCCCGCAGGACGCCTCGTGGGCGGTGCTCTGGCTGCGCGACGGGGTGCCGAGCGCGCTGCTGACCGTGGACCGGCCGCGCGACCTCACCCAGGGGCGGAAGCTGATCGAGCGCGGTACGGCGCTGGACCCGGCCCGCGCGGGGGACCCGGCGGTGCCGCTGAAGTCGGCCGTGGCGTAGTCGCGACCCGGGGGCGTGTGTGCGCGGTGGGGCACCGAGGTGGCAGTCTGGTGCCGTGAGTGAGATCGATGCCAAGACCGAAGCCCTGGTCCCCGAGTGGCTCTACCTGCCCGACATCTCCGAGCGGTGGGGTGTGCTGGTCACCGAGGTCCGCAACATGGTCAAGAAGGGTGACCTGATCGCGGTCCGCCGCGGTCCCAACAAGTCGCTGCAGGTCCCGGCGGCCTTCATCGACGAGACCGGCCCGGTGAAGCACCTGGTCGGCCTGCTGACCGTGCTGCGCGACAGCGGGTTCAGCGACGACGAGATCATCGAGTGGATGTTCACCGAGGACCCGTCGCTGCCCGGAACCCCGGTGCAGGCGCTGTGGGAGAACCGCGCGACCGAGGTCAAGCGCCGCGCCCAGGCCATGGCCCTGTGATGACGGACCTCCGGACGAGGCTGGCCGACGCCCGCCTCTACCTGTGCACCGACGCGCGACGCGAGCAGGGCGACCTCGCCGAGTTCCTCGACGCGGCGCTGGCGGGCGGCGTGGACATCGTCCAGCTGCGCGACAAGGGGTTGGAGGCCAAGCAGGAGCTGGCGGCCCTGGAGGTCTTCGCCGACGCCTGCCGTCGCCACGGCAAGCTGCTGTCCGTCAACGACCGCGCCGACGTCGCCCACGCGGCCCGGCCGGACGTGCTGCACCTCGGCCAGGACGACCTGCCGGTGTCGGCCGCCCGGGCGATCCTCGGCGAGGACGTCCTGATCGGCCGGTCCTGCCACGCCGAGTCCGAGGTGGACGCGGCGATCGCCGAGCCCGGGGTGGACTACTTCTGCACCGGCCCGGTCTGGCCGACCCCGACCAAGCCGGGCCGCCCGGCGCCGGGCCTCGGCCTGGTCGAGTACGCGGCGAAGCAGGCCACCGACCGTCCGTGGTTCGCCATCGGAGGGATCGACCTCGCCAACGTGGACGAGGTGCTGGCCGCCGGTGCCCACCGGATCGTCGTGGTCCGGGCCATCACCGCCGCGGAGGACCCGCGGGCGGCCGCCGCCGAGCTGTCCCGCCGGGTGCGTTCCAGCTGATCGCGGAGGCCGCCGCCGTCCCTCAGTACTTGCGGACGGTGGCGGCCTCGGCCAGCGCCAGCAGCACTCCGCGGGCCCGCTCGTCCACCAGCGGCGCCGCCTCCAGCGCGGCCAGCGACTGCCGCATCAGCTCTTCGATCCGGCGCTCCACCAGCTCGGGCGCGCCGCTGCGGGCGATCAGCTCGCGCAGCCCGGCGACCTCCTCGGGCGCCAGGTCCGGCGCGCCGAGCCGCTCGTCCAGGTGCCGGGCATCGGCGGCGGGCAGACCGCGCATCGCGTGCGCGACCAGCAACGTGCGCTTGCCCTCGCGCAGATCGTCCCCGGCCGGCTTGCCGGTGACGGCCGGATCCCCGAAGACGCCGAGCAGGTCGTCCCGCAGCTGGAAGGCCTCGCCCAGCGGCAGCCCGAACGCCCCGAGCGCCTCGACCAGTTCCGGCGCGGCCCCGGCCAGCAGCGCGCCGACCTGCAGCGGACGCTCGATCGTGTACTTCGCGGACTTGTAGTGCAGTACGGTCTGCGCCCGGTCCAGCGCGCCCGCGTCCGTCGAGTCGCCGGCCACGGGCTCCAGCACGTCCAGGTACTGGCCGAGCATGACCTCGGTGCGCATCAGGTCGAACACCGGCTTGGCGGCGAGCACGGCGGCCGGCTCCAGGCCCGAGCGCAGGAAGAGTTCGTCGCACCAGATCAGCAGCAGGTCGCCGAGCAGCACCGCGGCCGAGGCGCCGTACTGCTCGCGGTCGCCGCGCCAGCCGCTGTCGCGGTGCAGCGCCTCGAAGCGGCGGTGGATCGAGGGCAGGCCGCGGCGGGTGTCGCTGCGGTCCATCAGGTCGTCGTGCACCAGGGCGCTCGCCTGGAGCAGCTCGAGGGCGGCGGCCGCGTTGGCGATCCCGTCGGCCCCGTTGCTCCGGTCGGATGGGCCGCCGGCGGCGCGCCAGCCCCAGTAGCAGAAGGCCGGGCGCAGCCGCTTGCCGCCGTCCAGCAGGAAGTCGCGCAGCGCGTCGGAGGCGGGGGCCAGCTGGGGCGAGATCTTGCCGAGCAGCGCGGACTGGCCGTCCATGAACGCGGCGAGCGCGGCGTTGACGCGTGTGCGGACGTCCTCCACGTCAATGGGGTTGGCCGACCGGTTGCTGGACGAGGTCACGATGGGGCTCCGCTGGTTCTCTGGGGTGCAGCAAGCGTAGCGGGGCGGCTGGGAACGGGCGTGCGAGCGGCTCCGCACAGCCGTCCGGATCGAAGCGGAGCGTCGTCCATCAATCGTCTCAATGGGTGGAATCGGGTTGTCCGGCCTCCTCGGCAGCCGGATAGCCTGCCAGCATGGCACTCGGAATCGCCTCCACGAGAACGGATCGCGCACTGACGGTCCGCGAGCTCCTGGCGGCCGGCAAGCGCTCCTTCTCCTTCGAGTTCATGCCGCCGCGCAGCGAGGTCGGCGAGCAGAAGCTCTGGGACGCCATCCGGCGACTCGAGCCGCTGGACCCGAACTTCGTCTGCATGACGTACGGCGCGGGCGGCTCCTCGCGCGAGCGCACCGTCAACATGGTCGGCCGGATCGCCACCGAGACCACACTGACCCCGGTCGCCCACCTGACCGCCGTCGACCACTCGGTCGCGGAGCTGCGCAACATCATCGGGCAGTACGCCGACCAGGGCGTGCGGAACGTCCTCGCGGTCCGGGGCGACCCGCCCGGCGACCCGATGGGCGAGTGGGTCAAGCACCCCGAGGGCGTCACCTACGCCTACGAGCTGGTGGAGCTGATCAAGGGCATCGGCGACTTCTGCGTCGGCGTCGCGGCCTCGCCGAACATGCACCCGCGCTCGACCGACTGGGACGACGACATCCGGCACTTCGTGGCGAAGATCCGCTCCGGGGCCGACTACGCCATCACCCAGATGTTCTTCGAGGTCGACGACTACCTGCGGCTGCGCGACCGGGTGACCGCCGCCGGCTGCGAGACGCCGATCATCCCGGAGATCATGCCGGTCACCAACGCCAAGCAGCTGGAGCGCTTCCCGCAGCTCAGCGGCTCGGCCTTCCCCCCGGACCTGGAGGCCCGCCTGCGGGCGGCCGTGGACGACCCGGCGGCGCTGCGGGCCATCGGCATGGAGCACGCCACGGCGATGGCCGAACGCCTCCTCGCCGAGGGCGCGCCCGGTCTGCACTTCATCACGCTGAACCACTCGACGGCGACGCTGGAGATCTACCAGAACCTGGGGCTGCACAAGCGTTGAGGGCCTGCGGCCCGGCTCGGGGGTGGTCCGGGCGGGCGGGGTCGGGTGCGGCGGGTGGTGCTGCCTGCTGCCGGGCTGACGCCGAACGTTCACGAGCCCGTCACCGTACCGCCGGCGGCGGGCTCGGTCGTGTGCGGCCGGTGCCGGGTGCGGCGGGAACGCAATGCGGTACCCCGGCCGTTGAACCGGTACAGTCGCCGCACACGCGCGGCGTGGACGCGCGGGCACGCGACTGGAGGTAGCGGGCGGATGGGCATCGGATACCTGCTGCTGTACGCCGCGTTGGCGCTGGTGGCGCTCTGGCTGGTGGCCGAGGTGCTGCTGCAGAACCGGGCGCCGCTGCACTGGCGGGTCCTGGCCCTGGCCGGTTTCCTGGGCGTGGCCGCCGGGATGAGCCTCGGCTCGGTCGTGGTGATCGGCGCCGGCGCGGCACTGTTCGCGCTCGGCCAGACCTTCGTCACGCTCTCGGTCAAGCGCGGCTACCGGAACGGCTGGTCCCTGCGGAAGCCCGACGGCAGCCTGCCGGGACCGCTCGCCAAGGTGCCGCTGCTCGGCGCCCTCACCGGCGGCGGGGTCGCGGTGGCGGCCGTCGTGGTCGCCGAGGAGCGGATCGGCGAGGTCAGCGCCGTGGAGGAGCCCGCGGACTTCCAGTCGGCGCCGGTGTCGGCGCCGGTGTCGGAGGAGGTGCCGGAGGTCGAGCAGACCGCCGCCTTCGAGATGCAGGAGCTCGCCCAGGACGGCATCTACGCCCCCGCGTACTACGAGCAGCAGCAGCCGCAGCAGCAGGTCCAGGACCCGTACGCCGGCGCCTACCAGGGCGGCTACGACCAGCAGCAGTGGCAGACCCAGCAACAGTCCGCCTACGCCTACGACCAGTCCTACGGCGCCTACCCGCAGCAGCAGGGCCAGCAGCAGGACCCGTACGGCACCTACCAGCAGCAGGACCAGTACGCGGGCTACCAGCAGCACCAGCAGGCCTGGGACCCGAACGCCCAGCAGCAGCACCAGCAGCAGTGGCAGCCCCAGCCCGACCCGCAGACCCAGGGCATCCCGCAGCAGCAGGCGTACGACCAGAACTACGGCTACCAGCAGCAGAACACCTGGCAGCAGTAGAACCCGTCCGGGCGGGCCCTACGCCGGTCCGACCAGGTTGGCGGCGATGCAGGCCGACATCCCGACGCGGGCGAGGCCGCCGCCGGGGTGGGCGGTGCCGCCGATGAGGTAGAGGCCGGGAACAGGGGCCTCGTTGGCGGCCTTCAGCCAGTCGCCGTCGGCTCCGGCGAGGACCGGCAGGGCGACCGAGCCGCCGAGGGCGCCGGTCTCGCGGCGGGTGTCCTCCGGGGTGCGCACGACCCGCCACAGCACCCGCTCGCGCAGACCCAGGCCGGCCGCGTCGACGTGGGCGAGCAGCCGGTCGGCGTAGCGGTCGGCGACGCCGGGAGCGGTCCAGTCGACGGCGCCCTGGGGCGGGACGGTCGCGGTCAGCACCACGCTCTCGTGCGCGTCGTCGGGGCGCAGCGACGGGTCGTCCGGGCGCAGCACCTGGACGGCGGGGCGCTCGCAGAGCGGGGCGTCGAGGGCTAGGGCGCGCTCCTCGGCGGCGAGGTCGGCCGCGTGCACCACCGTGCGGTGCGCGGTGCCCTCCGGGCGGGGGCCGCGCAGGGCGAGCAGCACGCTGAACCGGCCGGGCGCCCCGGACGGCTGCCAGGCCGCGGCGGGCTTCCCGGGCCACTCGGCGAGGCCGCCGCCGAACAGCGCGCCGGCGTCCATCGCGGAGAGCACCAGGTCCGCGTCGATCCGTCCGTCCGCGGTCTCGACGCCGCGCGCCCGGCCGTCCTCGACCACGACCCGGGTGACGGGCGTGTCGAAGCGGAACCCGACCCTGCGCAGCTCGCAGCGCCGGAACACCGCCTCCGCCAGGGCGCGCAGGCCGCCCCGGACGTACCAGACGCCGAAGGACTGCTCCATGTACGGCAGCACGGTGGCCCCCGCGGGGGCCCGGTCAGGTACGAAGCCGTACCGGACCGCGGACTCGAACAGCAGGGCGGTCAGCCCGGGGTGCCCGTCCAGTTGGCGCGCCGCCACGTCGTGGAGCGTCCACGGCGCGGCACGGCGCAGCCGGGCCAGGCCGGTGCGCGGCGGGACGGGGTACGGGTCGGTGCCCAGGAACGCCCGGTCGGCCGGGAGCGGCTCCTCGAGCAGCGGGCGGCGGGTGGCCTCCCAGACCGTCCGGCCGTGGTTCATCACCGCGCTCCAGCGGGCACCGGAGCCGGCGCCGAAGGCCGCGTCCAGGGCCTGGCTGACGCCGCCGCGGGAGGCGTTGGGCAGGGTGACGGCGGTGCCGTCGGGGAAGAGGTGCCGGCTCTCCGGGTCGACCGGGGCCAGCTCGACCAGCTGCTCCAGCGGCTCCTTGCCGGTCTTCAGCGCGAGGTCCCGGTAGACGGCGGGGAGGGCGAGCAGCCCGGGCCCGGTGTCGAACGCGAAGCCGTCCCGCTCGTAGCGGCCGACCATGCCCCCGTACGTGCCGCTGGCCTCGCAGACCGTCACCCGGTGGCCGAGGGTCGCCAGCCGGGAGGCCGCCGCGAGCCCGCTCATTCCTGCGCCGATGATGACGATCCGTGCCATGGCCACTGATCCTAGGGCCCGGCGTCAGGCCCCCGGCTGCCGGGCGTACGCGCCCTGCGCGGCGCGGGCGGCCTTGCGCTCGCGGCGGCGGGCCCGGAAGGCGCGGATCTTGCTGATCGCCAGCCAGACCAGCAGCAGGCCGACGGCCAGCACCACGGCGGCGATCGAGGCGGCCAGCCAGGGGTGGAAGATCGCCAGGGTGACCAGGCCGGCCACCGAGAGGTCCTCCGCCATGCTGACCACGATGTTGCTGGCCGGCTCGGGGGAGGTGTTGACGGCCATCCGCAGTGAGGCCTTGACCAGGTGGCTGACCAGCGCCGTGGTGCCGCCCATCGCACCGGCCGCGACCTCGCTGAGCGAGCCCGGGTCGTTGCTCGCGATCAGCACGCCGACGGTGGCACCGGCGATCGGCCGGATCACGGTGTGCACGACGTCCCAGACGCTGTCCACGTACGGGATCTTGTCCGCCACCGCCTCCATCGCGAACAGCACCGCGGCGGCGATCAGCACGTCCGTGCGCTCCAGCGCGTGCGGCACCGACTCCGCGTCGGCGAACCGGCCCAGCAGCCCGAGCAGCAGCACCACCGCGTACGCGTTGATGCCGCTGGCCAGTCCGCTGGTGAAGATCAACGGCAGGATCGTCATGGCCTCCCCCTCCTCGTCGACAGGGTTCCGGTTCCGCCCGGCCCCGCCGTACCGTACCGGGGACCGGGACGCCGAGCGGACACGCGCCGGTTCCGGCGGCCGGGGACTGAGTACGGATACTCAGATCCGCGGTTGAGTACCTCAGCGGATGTCCTCCGACCTGCGGGGACGAGAGAGTAGGGGCACCGGGAGGGCGGCGCGTCGGGCGCCGGCCCGCCCGGGTGGCGGATCCTTCCGTCCCGCCGGCCGCACAGGCCACGGGGGTGGCGGCGGAGGAGATCCGCGAAGGGGCCGGTCACGGCGCCCGCACCGCCGGCACGGGGCGGCGGAGCGGGCCGGGGGGAGACCGGCCGCGGGGGAAGCCCGCCACCGCCGCCCATGGGGGGAACGGCGGAGCGACGGCACACGGCGGCGAGCGGGGGGCCGGGGGGGGGGGGGGGCCGGGGCGGCGCCCCGCAGGTGTGCCCCGGGGCGGGGTTGCCCGGGGGTGTTACGGGGACCGTCGGGTTTTTAATTGGGGCGGTGAAGAATG